>NZ_JAKKSC010000029.1:0-63882 GCF_025653705.1 Shewanella sp. SM87 | reverse complement strand
GGGAAATCTGTTATTCCAAGGCGCCGCTATAAGAATACACCTCAAGAAAGAGTCGATTGGTGCTTATATCGGTATCGACATTTAGTGGAGAATGCTTTTGGAAGAATTAAGCACTATCGAGCAATATCAACAAGATATGACAAGCTAGCAAGAAATTACGCCAGTATGGTGTCACTGGCGTTTATGTTAATGTGGCTGCCGATATATTGCTGAACAACATTTGTACAGCAAAGATCAACAGACCCTAGAGATAGATATTTGCATTAAGCAGAATTCTTTGGCTTTTTCATAATGTTCTGGGGCTGTTCTCAATGAGTAGTGATGCTTGATAAGTGATGCAAGGGCTAGGTGCACATCAATCAGGTTACTATCAGGTGCCGTATAACACTGGAGTAACTCGTTTTCTACTTTGGTTTGGAGAATATGCTTTGCTTCATCACCAGCAATGTAAGAAAGAGTAAGTAAAAGACTTAGTTTACCGAATCCATTGTTAGAGTCAGTTTTATCTAAATCTTGGTATAGGTAGGGAGTTTCGCCAATTGGTAAGCCCATAGGACGATAGTCGTTAGCAACTTGGTTTCTTTGACTTGCAGTTAGAGCTTGAAGCCACCATTCCTTAAGCTGATACTTATCTAACAAGTCCATAAAATCACCCTATTCAAGTGTGAAGGTGGGATACGAATTTCGATATAGCTCAAGTTGTTTGTTCATTGCGTTGAATAATAGTTCTTCCCCCATGAACATACACAGCAGTCTTTGATAAATGCACTGTATAAAGATTACGAGTTCTAGGCAAGCAAGATAAATTCTAATGCGAGTAGATCGCTAGCTGTGGGTTCAAATGTGGGTTCAGAATGCAAAAAGGGTTAATCATTTCTGATTAACCCTTTTCAATACAGCAGCTTAATCCTTGCAGATTAATTCATGCCGTACAATCGAAAGCGGTGTTTTTGGTTGTTTTTATACTTATTGGTTTGTCGATTTATTCCTTTGTTTATCAATGGTTAGTGAGTTTTCTTGTTCTTGTAGGTATTGGCTTGTTTTGGTTGCTATGGTTAAATGGGGGTACATATGGGGGTCATGGAATAGAGCCCAAATCTCACCATAAAAGAGCTCAAAACTTATGATTTATGAGACCACTTTACGTTCATATAACGGGAAGCCACAGACTGAAGCTTTTACCCTAACAGACGGTAAAGGATTGGGAGTTCGTGTTTCAGTACTTGGTAAATTAAGATTTCAGTTTCGCTATAAGATTAATGGACAAAATAAACGAATAGATTTAGGCGACTATCCAGACTTATCTCTCAGGCAAGCCAGAGATGCAATGGAAGAGTGTCGTACGTGGTTAGCCCAAGGGCATGATCCAAAGCTAAAGCGAAGTATGACAAGGCAAGAGTCATTACTACCCGTCACTGTTGAGCAAGCCCTAGAGTATTGGCTTAAAGAATATGCTGAAGAAAATAGAGTCAATGTTGATAAGAATAGAGCGCAGTTTGCAAAACATATTTATCCCTATATAGGGAATTATTCGCTTGTGGAGACTGAAACTCGTCATTGGATAGAGTGCTTTGACCGTATAAGACGAGGCGTACCTAGTCTCAAACAAAGACCTGCCCCTGTTGCTGCGGGTTACGTATTACAAAGTGCTAAGCAGGCTCTTAGGTTTTGTCGTGTGCGGCGTTATGCAATCACTCATGCACTTGACGATCTTATCGGTACGGACGTAGGCAAAAAGCAAAATAAAAAGGATAGAGTGCTGTCAGATATTGAGTTGACTGATCTGCTTACTTTGCTTGAGGGGCGTAAGGTTTCTTTCTACATGCGTCAATTATGTAAATTATTGATAGTTTTTGGTGCGCGTACTCAAGAGTTACGATTATCTCAGTTTGACGAGTGGGATTTAGATCGAGGTATTTGGACTGTGCCTAAAAGCCACAGTAAGACTAATACTCTCATTACTCGCCCAATACCTGAGCGAATTAAGCCCTTGATCGAGTTTTTATATAGGCGTCATGGTCAAACTGGCTATCTTTTAGGTGAGCTAAAAAGTGCTGAAACCGTAAGTGGTTCCGGTCGGAAAATATGTAGTTGGTTAAAGCATCAAGAATCTTGGACATTGCATGATTTACGTCGAAGCTTTGCGACTAAACTGAATGACTTGGGTGTTGCGCCATATGTGGTTGAACAGCTTCTAGGTCACGCACTTGGTGGAGTTATGGCAATTTACAACCGCAGCCAATACCTCCCAGAAAAGAAAGCGGCATTAGATATGTGGGTAGAGCGTTTAGATCTTCTGACGGATAAGCCGGATAACGTTTCTATATTGAAGCGAATAGCATAAAATTTGAACACATTTTGTTCGGGCAGTGGATGTAACCTATGCAAGTAAGCATTAATAAGGCAAAAGCGAGCTTATCTAAGCTGGTGGGTCTTGCTGCTAACGGTGAAGAAGTCATTATCACTCAGGCTGGTGAGCCAGTTGCTAAATTGGTTCAATATGAGAAAACGATGCAACCACGGCCGCTAGGATTGCTAAAGGGACAGATAGTTATAAGCGATAGTTTTTATAATAATAGTGAAATTTATAAACTGTTTTATGAGTGAAATAATTAAAGCCTTTGTTTTTAGCGCCTGTTATTTTGAGTGGTCAATCATATTTGGAGTTTGGTTATGAATAGAAAACTATTGAAAGGAAGCGACGATCCTTTGAAAGGTTTTGCCGAGCATACAGAACATGCATATGAGCTTGCACAGGCGACTAGTAAAGATTGGACATCTTTTTTCCTAAATACGGAATCAGTGGGCGATGATTTTATATTGAAACGAGGTGCTGATTATGAAGATGCTAATTCAGAGACAAGTTTTTTTGATGATGACGATGTAGAAGACCCTCTTCTAGTTATAATTCAAGAAAAGTACAAGTGATGTGTACTGTGGTTGCGGGAATTGCTATATCTATATAAATAACAAGATATTGTAGCTTCCTGATGCACAGGAAGCCCTATTACATAAAATTATATTTACGGACGTAAAGTATGGCATTTTCAGATAAATCTCGGCTCAGGCTGTGGTGGTCATTCGAAGGAGTGGCCACCCGAATAGTAAGTCCTGTTCGGGAGTATAAAAGTGAAAATTTCAAAACGTGCAATTCGTCGCCATCACAAAGCGCGACTCAAAAAATCTCGGGTTACCTATTGGGGTGGTAGCCCTAAAGGCTCTGCACAGTTTTTAGGTATATGTTTAAAAACGCCATGTACTTGTTCTTGTCCTATGTGTGGTAATCAACGTTATTACTGGGGGGCTAGTTTTCAGGAACTTCGGCAAAAATTGAAATCTATGTAAACGTTTAAAATAACAGAACGAAAGCGGCTCAAATGAGTGTTGGGTCGCTTTACTTTTTCTGGCAAATATTTCTTGAATGATTCAGTTTTAATACATCGTAATGTCAAGTGGGTGTCGACCATCTTCAACGCCTTCAGGCTCATCATCAATAATGTCCATTGATTCGTTATGAACTTGCAGTTGCTCCAGAAACTCATCATCAAACGTAACAACTTCGTAGCCACTAGCTATAAGCGCTTGATATATAGCAAATGGAGAGCCGCTGTCATCCATTATTGCGCCACCAAGGCCGTCATGTTTACCGACCAGAAGTGATTTTACTGCCGCCTTCATGCTTACTGGGGAAATCTCATAAGTAACAGCTTCATATATTGATTCAAAATCGGTGGTTCTTATATCAAAGAAATCCACCATACCATTTACGATAAATAGCATTTTCAGATCCTTAAGTTAGTTGTATGCTTTTGTCCGGCATTGATATGTTGTTTATTGTCTGGTGGCGCTGCCACTGATTGTGGATCGATAGGATCGACAATAGATTATTCTGGTGCAGACTTTCGGTTATCTAGCTCCTTGTTTTTATAGTGTAGGTATCAGCTGAGGTTTGAATTAACGGTTTTATTCAAACTTCTTTTTCCTATCATGGCGGTAATTTTTAGTTGAGTAAGTTGGTGTGAGAACACTCGATACTGAGCGTTCAATTGACTCACGTAATCCTCCAAAGAGCTGAACTTCATTAGAGTATTTTAGGTAGTCCATAATGCCATCGCAGGTGGACTCAATAATTTCTTTTGCCTTTCTGATCCTAAACCGTTCACCTTCAGCCAATTTCAGCAAATGTGACTCATCAGGAAAAGCCTTACTATTCGACAGTTTGAGCGCCATTTTGTTATCGATAGCGTCATAAATAAGAGTGTGGGTGACATCAAACGGTGGCGATACAAAAATATGGGACATGTCAGAGGTGTATTGCAGCGCAAAGTTCTTCAAATGCGCATCACCATTACCAATTAAGCAGTTAAATACAATGTACTGATATATTTTCTCAACTTCCGCTTGGCTGTTGGTATACAAGTGTGTCGCCTTAAGCAGGGTTTCATAGCTACTACTGTATTTAGCGTCTGGGTCATTGGACTTCCTCAGTAAGGTGGTGAAATCCTCATAACCCAGCTTTGTGCCATCATCAGCCCTATCAAAGCGCTCTATCACAAATGTCTCTAAACTTTCTGATAGGTAGGTTCTAGGTGGCTCAAGTCCGCAATGGCGCGCAGCTTCCATACAAACAAACTCGTTAACCGTTAATAGCGGAAACTCGGCGTCGAATGATTTAACAATTAAATCTTTTTGCTCAATTGTTCGACTGGTCTTAATCGTGCCAGCACTCGGGATGCTAACCTTCGGCTGTACACCTGCGAGTGAGTTTCTGAGGTAATACTTTTCTAATAATTGAGGAAACAGTGGTTCTGCGCTGTTGTATGACAAGATATCACTAAGCGAAACGGACTCTGTCTCAGGCAAGGCTAGTTCACTTTGATAAGAAAGCATGCCAACGCTATGTTCGCCTTGCAGTGCAAGTAAATACATGTCGTTTACTTTTGCATATCGCGCTAGTTTCTCTGCGATGAAACGGCGGTTAAAGCCTTCAGGTAAGTTTTGCGCAAATATTGGATGCAATGCGCCATAAGCATAACCATCCATACCTTTCTTGGTCATGGTAAGTGATACGTAACGCTTATCTTGCGTAGGCTGATAATGATGCACTGAGCCATGGGTTAAAACACCTAGCTCTGTATTGTCGGAACAAACCGTGATGTTGGTTATTTTAGTGGGTAAGCTCGATTCAGAGGTCATTATTTATCCTCCGAAAACAAACTATCAATTTCATCCCAATCTGGCAGTTTGTGTTGCTTTGGTATCACGTCAAACTGCAAACCAACGGCATCAAGCAAGCGTTCAAATATATCGAACGAGCCAGTGAAGTGGCCATTTTCAATCTCAGAAATAGTCGTTTTATTGATACCAGTGAGTTCAGCTAAACGCTGCTGTGTATAACCTAGCGACTTTCTACTCTCACTTACTGCGTCACCAATCTCTTGTCTATTTGACATATATCCACCAGCAAAAGTTAGCTATATGGCTAACATAATAGTGTAAAAAGCAAATGTTAGCTATATGGCTAACATTGGTCGTATAGAATAAGGTGATGAACCCAGAAGAATAACTGTGTTAGGCATTCCGCTCATACAACCAACAACTGGGAGTTCTCCCTCAGCCACTCTTTGCATTCTACGTAATCAGGCATTATCCGCTCTACTTCTTTCCAAAATAGTGGGGAGTGGTCTAGTTGCTTTAGATGGCACAATTCATGGACAACCACGTAGTCGACGATGCGGTTAGGAGCCATAACAATAATCCAGTTAAAATCTAAATCACCTTTAGGATTGCAGCTACCCCAACGGCTTTTAAAGGTTTTGATATTGACTGATTTAGGCGCGACTCCCATTACTTTTGCATAACGGCGCACCTTTTCCTTAAGCTTGAGCAATGCATTGCGTTTATACCAGCCTATGAGTGCTTCTCTCACTAAGTTTGAACGGGCGGAACCTTCGGGCACAGTAACGACTAATCGTCCTTGCACCAGCTTTACTGGCTCAAAACTGCCTGCATGTACTTTTAAACGATAATTTCGGCCAAGGTATGGCATTGCCTCACCAGAGACAAACTGCTTTTCTGATGAGGTAGTTAGTACCTTGTGCAGGGCAATCTTATCGATAATCCATTGGTGTTTTTCTTGTAATATCCGCTCGATTCGTTCTATCGGTAATGCCTTGGGTACGACCACGCTAACCATGCCTTCTTCAACTTTAATGGAGGCAGTTTTGGCTCTCGTGGTTCGGGTAATGCGTGCTTGATACCCTTTAGCTTGAATGAATTCGGCTTGTTTCATGCTGGTGGTCATTACTTATTAAACTTATTTTTAGCCAATCCCATAAATCTATCTTGCAGGTTGGAGATCAATTCTACGTTGCTAAATGATGCATCAATAACGGCGCGTTTTATCTCTTTTTTCAACCGTTTTATCTCATCTCCCTTGTTGAAAAAGTCGACTATTTGAGTTGCTTCATCAAACATGGCAACAAGGTTTTGAGTAATCGTCTTTATCTCAATTAACTGGTGCTCGTCTATGACTTCAATGTCGCTTGTTTTGGTCACTTCAGCGGTAAGTATGTTGTAGAAGGCATACTCAGTTTCGGAAAGCCCTGCATCTTTTGCGGCTCTACGACGGTCAATCTCAATCGTGTCGACCATAGACAATAACAGCTCTAATTGCTGTTCCCATTGCCCTGCGGTCTTCTCGATAATGTCTCTGAGTCTTAGGCTGAGGGATTTGTAATACTCGGGGTCTTCCTCAAGCTTGACGGTAATATGGTGCTTAATCGCGCTTTCTATTTCAGAAGCTTTAGATTCAGTCGATTTTTCTGGTCGAATACTTTCTTTAAAATTTGCTGCCAGTAGGTCAATAGGCGGTATTTTGGGATCAACGCCTGTACTTAAAATATGCTCGTCCACCAGCTTACGGACTTTAGCGCCAATGTCCTTCATATCCAAACCTGCATCTCGGTACTGGTTTCGTGCAGCATTATGGACTTTACCTAGCAGTTTCATATCCGCTAAAAATGGCGCTGCGGCTACATCGGGCAGAATGATGTTCATTTGCTTTGCAAATCGCTTAAATGCCATATCAAACTGTGCTCGAATGGCTTCATCTTTTAGTGCAAGCACATAGTTATCAACGTCTTTATACTTGATATGTCTAAAAAATGAAATGGCGAGGGTATGGGTTGCTTTTAGCTTGGGGATTTCATCTTTGAGGCTTTGATAAGTGCCGTCAACATCATCACTGCTGAACATTTCCATGGCTTCGATAAGATAGTTCGATAGACCAAAGTAGTCGACTACAAAGCCGCATTCTTTTTGTGCATAGGTGCGGTTTACTCGAGCGATGGCCTGCATCAGCGTATGGTCTTGTAGTTTACGATCGATATACATCACCTGTGCTATCGGCGCGTCAAACCCCGTCAGTAGCATGTCTTTCACGATTAAGAATGCGACTGGGTTTTCCGATAACGGCTTAGTAAAATCTTGGATTATCTTCTTTTGCTTTGTCTTGTCGGTATGAACAGCAATATAGGCTTCATCGTTGTGATCACCCGAGATAATCACTTCACTAGGTGGCGCACCTAACTCATCTAAGGTCTTTTTAAACACAGTGGCCGCATGGCGACTACCCACCACTATCATGGCTTTAAAACCGTCGGGTTGTATGTGCTTGCGGTAGTGTTCAAGTAAGTCCATGCAAACCCAGCGAATACGGGCAGGCGCTTCGCGAACGGCGCGCTCAACCCCATATTTCTGTTTAATCTCTCGCTGCTCTTCTTTGCTATAGCTGCCAAAATAAGCCTCAAACAGTTTGTCTAATGACTCTCCAGCGACTTCAGTCTTTACTTGGCGGCCTTCATACAAGATACGAACGGTTGCGCCATCATCCACCGCTTGATTGATCTTGTATTCATCAATATAACCACCAAAAGCTTTATCCATTTTCTGGGTTTTCAGTAGTGGTGTACCTGTAAACCCAATTTTAGGAGCGTTAGGTAGGGCAGCGTTGATGGTCATCGCAAGGCCACCAAACTGAGTTCTATGGGCTTCATCGGCAAGTACGATGATTTTGTCACTCGGGTTTAAGTTAGCAAAACCACCGTTTTCATTGTCGGCACTCAGTTCCTTCTCTAGCTCTAAGAATTTTTGCACCATAGCAGTCACAAGATCTGAGCTGTCTTTTTTCAGTAGTGCTTTTAATTCTGTCACTGAGCCAGCGTTATAAATGGTTTCACCTTGGGCAGCGCGGAAGGTGCTAGATAGCTGTTCATCTAGCTGAGTACGGTCAGTAATAAACACGAGTTTGTATTGCTTAAGCACAGGATCACGGCGCATTTTAACGGCAAGCATGACCATGGTCAGCGATTTGCCGCTGCCTTGGGTATGCCATACCACGCCCGACTTCTCTTTGCGGTCTTGACCTGTTTTAAGGCGCTCAATGACTTTATTTACCGCTCTATATTGCTGGTAACGTGCAACCTTCTTGATAAGCTTGCCTTCAACTGGCTCAAATAAAATGAAGTTTTGCAGGATATCGAGGAAGCTAGCAGGGCTAAACATGCCTGCAATCAGCCTTTGCTGTGCGGTCACCGCAGTGATTGCTTCATAGTGTGAGCTGGTGGCGGTATAAAGTGCGGGGTTATCGTTAACCTGCATATCTTCGAGGCTGCTACAGCTAAAGGCCTGATGTAAGTTCTGTTCGCTTAACGTGTCATCGGTAAAGGGATAGGCATCTTTCCAATCGGCATAGTGGGATGCATTGGAACTAATTGTGCCCACTTTGGCCTGATCGCGGCAGGTTGATACCATTAGTTGGTTGTACCAAAAAAGCCGCTGTGCGCCTTCATCATCGACGCTATTGCGCAGGTTAGCGTATCTGCGTAGTTGGTTAATCCCTTCGCTCATCGGTGCAGAGATATAGGGTGATTTGCATTCGATGACCGCGAGTGGCAAGCCGTTAATAAAGCAAACAATATCAGGGATGATATTTTGGTTTACGCCTTCCACTTTAAACTGTGAAGTACAGATATACTCATTGGCCTCAAGGTTATCAAAATCAATCAATTTTACCGTTTGGCCTTTACGCCCTTTACCAACGTCTTGCTCTACTGAAAGGTAATTCACTAAGGTTTGATAGATGGCCTGATTGTATTCCATCAAGCCGACAAAGTTTGGATGGGTGATATCACGGCAAACCTTGCGCAGGTTTTCATCGTTAATCCAAGGGTTAATTCTTTTAATGGCGGCTTCGAGCCGTCCCACCAGCACGACATCCCGTAGATAGGGTCTTTCTTGGTATTCAGGTGTGAGTTTAGTCCCCGCAATGTACTGCCAACCTAATAGCGATAATTGCGCAATAGCGGGTAACTCGACCTTATGTAGCTCGTCCTGATCCATATCTATCCCTATCCCTTTACCAGATGATTAACGACATCTTTTGTATCTGATTTTTATACGATTGATTTTTATGCAATCTAACAGGCTCTTATATTACAGAGGCATGGCACGAATAGCAGCTAACAATATCAATGGAATACGGGGCTAATTCAAAAATATACCAATTTGGACGATTTCCCACCCACTGCAAGCCCAAAAAGCTCAGGCACAATCTCTCTCGTTGGTAGGGGCTCCTGCCAACGTAATCCTAAATTGGAGAAATAACATGAGCAATAAAACACCAATGACCCCACAAGCAGCCGCGCGTATTCAAAGCTCAACTGCAAATCAAAACGGTGGCACTGTAACTAAGGGCAGTTTTGCCGCAAAAGCGCAGAGTGCTGCAGCAAAGAACTCTGGTAATGGCAAACAGGGAGGTAAGTAATTATGTCTAAACATGATGACGATAACCGTTCGCGCCAACTTGACCCTGAGCATGATGCCTACTGGCAGAGCCGTGGTGAAGATGAGCGTCCAGATGATTGGCAAGAGCAACTTGATGATGAATGAAAGGATCAAGTTGTTGGCGCTAAATCACTACTAAAGTTAACGGCGTTACAGCGTTCAACCAAAAGATGGCGTCTCCAGCGGTAATAGGTAATAGGTAAAAGGTCATGGTGATAAAATGGCCTTTTATTTTTTGATAAGTGCGGCTCGATAGTGTTCAAAATAGGTAGGGTAGCGAGCCAGTACTTTTTCTCGTATCGAAGCGCTCTGAATATCGGGAGTCAGTTTCACACACTCATTTATTTTGATATCAATGGCGCGGGCAATACGGAAGTAAGTTAATACAGCTTGGACATCGTAGTTTCCATGCTGATTGAATAATGCTGTCAAAAATGCCTCTAGTTTAGCCTCCGAAGGTAGATTTTCTCCGTTACGCCAATACTTTAACTGGTTATATTGTCTATCAATTAAGCTTTCAGCTAATGGATAATTCTGTTGAGTGTCTGCACTATTTTTAATGGGAATAAAAGCTGCCATTGCTCTCCAGCTAAGTTCAGTATCATCCGAAGATAAAAAGCGTTTAAGTTCTATCAGCACCGCTTCATAGCAACAGCATTTGACGTCAGAATGCGCAAATGTATGCATGACCTTAGAGAAAAAGCTGGTTTTCCCATATGGTTCAAAAGTGTCACATTGGCGTTGATAGTATTGGTATAACCCGACTTCATAATGGGCTATGGCTGTCAGGTAAAAATCAAAGATAAGATGATGCACGGCTTCGTATAAGCATTGATTTGGTTCATTTAATGGCGATTTTAACCCATTGGAGGCATTTAGGTATAAGGTGTAATAAGCTAACTGTTCAAGAGGGACTAAGCTGTAGTGTTGCCAAGTTGGCAGTAAGGCTTGCCATATTGTTATATAGTCATTTTTGTCTATTTCACCAATCTTTATTTGTTTTTTTATGGTTTTGAGCATTACATAATCAGCTTCACTTCGAGAAATAAGCCAATCTCCAAGCGTAAAAAGTTCATTATCGTTTTTAACAGTACTAATACCCAATCCTAAGGCGAACCAATCACCCGCATTAGAGCCAGCCTTTGCGGGGCGCAATAATTTCAATAGGTTTGCCGTGGTAAAAAATATTTTAAAAGAGACCGAGATATTTTCACCAAAATTATAGAGTTTGGTTAGCGTTCGAAGGCTAACCCCCTGAGTCAGTATGTTTGCCTTAGAACTTTTGGCTATTTTTGAGTCAATTTCGTGAACACGTTCGAAAAATGTGATTTGCTGCGGAATGTTTTCGGGCAGTAGTAATAGCCGTGCAACTTCTGCCGTAGATGGCAAAAAAATGCTTGTAAAGTGAGAGGGTGGAAAGACATATTTACCATCCTTGTTCGGCTTAAACATACTCTTCCTTTAGTGATGTATTGGTTGATGCTAGGGTTGAACGCGATAACTAATAGAGAAAGCTACATTTTGTTTGGTTAAGGTATGTGTTTTACCATCATCCGCAGTACGTGCAAATATTGCACATACTGAATCCCGCTCGAGTTCACCCTTTTTAAAGACATTGTTGATATGTTTAGTGATCACCGAACGCTCACGGTCGAACAATACACAAATTTCCGCTTGGGTTAACCAAACCGTCTCGGTATCGACAGCCACAGTCAGCTGTAACTGACCGTCTTGACTGATAAAAATATCATGTTGTGATGGTAGGTGATCCACTGTTTATCCTCTTAACTCAAGGCTGTACTGCTTGTTTTGCGTATCTTTGCTGTAGCGGTCAATGCTTTGCCGTCCCTAGGGATTAGACTACTGAATCGTTATCGACCTTAACCCGCACTTTGCCCGTCAACAGATCCTGCATAAGGGCTTTTTTGAGGTTTGAAGTTTGATTTAGCTTTGAAACCTTACTGCTAATTTTATTAGCCACAGAATCTACTAAATCAGCAATTTTAACCTGCTCTTCAAATGGAGGCGAAGGAATGACAAACTTACTGAACTCATTAAAATCAATGCTTTCTACAGTGTTTCCAGCTTTTAATGTTGCGCGTAAAACCTTATGGTTGTGAGCCTTTAAATAATGAAAAATAAAACGTGTGTCATATCGCTCAGAAACAGTTAATGCTTTTATATCTTGGTTCACCGTTAAATCACATCCTGCGATAGCTACAGGCAAAGTATGTTGCAAAATACCACTTCTTACGACCATAAGAAGAGAGCCTTTAGGTATAAGATTTGTTGAAGACTCTTTAATCGCTTTAGCTGACACATGATCCTGTGTCCGACTAATTAAATCCAATTTCATGTCTTTAGGGGAAACCCAAGGAATTGAGCCTGACCAAAATTCTTTATTTGTCTTACTCGGTGTACCGCCACCTCTCCATTTCCCAGTATCACCAAGTTTAACAACCTCCCAGCTTTTTGGGATTCTGCCAACGGGGGAGTCTTTAAATTCGGAGTGAGGGATGTAGCTCTTGCCATTAGCAGAGTCACCTTGCTTGATGCCAACCCCTTTAGTGAGTAGTTCCTGCATCATGCCGCTTTTTAAATCTTTGAGCTTGTCGATTTGTGCCTGTGTTTTTTCAATTACGTCATCCACAGAAGTCAAAATCGCAGCAATCTTTTGCTGTTCAGGGAGTGGGGGGAAGGCCACTTTAATTTCTTCTATTTGTTTGGTGCTGATATTTGGTGGATCTGTACCAAAAATGGTGATTTCAATATCCCTTGCTATAGCTTCATATCGGAAAACTGAATACATAAAGTGACGATCAACAAGATGCTGTTTGGGTAAAACTCTAGCAACTCTTTGATTCAATAATGAAGGAACATCAGAACTACGGATCTGAGCAACTTTCAATTCACCTTGAGTAATGGGTCTTGTTAGAGCAATAACAGTATCACCTTGTTCTAACATGAAATTAGTGTATATTTCCTCAAAGTCACTGGATAGATAGTTCTGGTCATTCCAGTTTATTTTCCCTTTACCTACATTTGCAATTTTAAGCCAACGAATCCCGCTTTGTACGCTATCACTGCTCTTAAATGCATAACCACCTTGCAACTTTGCGAAGCTACCTATTGTCTCATTCCTCCATCCTTCAGGCAGCAGATTACTCATAACCCAGCTCCTTCAAGTAACCTTGCATCATTTGCTCTGCTTCTGCCACCTCAGCATCGAGCTGGTGGAGCGAGACATGGTACTTATCCCACCAGCGTTCAAGTTGCGTGATAATGCTGGCTGCAACCGCTGTATCGGCATGGCTAACATGTTCACGGATCTGCTCTTTGGTTTCGATTTCTGCTCTGAATTGATAGTACTGTTGATCCGCTGACGGCTCTGCTTCGAATTTAGGCTCAAATACGCAGCTCACATCAAAGCCTTTAAGGATTTCCTCTTGAATATAATCGTCTTGCACTTCACGTAGCGGAATACCGCCGTGGAGAATGGCGCGTACATCGAAGATTTCTGCGGGTGGCGAGGTATCGGCATAGCGGCGGATATTGAGGTTGTAGTCGTTATCGCGGATATCTTTTAGTTTGACTATGGCTGAGTAGCGTTTGATTTCGCTGTAGTTGTCGAAGGTTGCGACGATTTTATTGATATCTTGCGGACGTAAACTGTTTTGGTTTTTGCCTTCTTGATATTCCAGTTCGGCATTAATGAACAGTACTTTTCCTTGGCGCTCGCTCGGCTTTTGTTTGTTGATAATCAGCAAACTGGCGGGGATACCTGTGCCATAAAATAGGCCTGAGGGTAGGCCTATCACCGCTTCTAATAAGTCGTCTTCGAGTATGCCTTTACGAATGTCTTTTTCGCTTGAGCCTCGGAATAACACGCCATGGGGCATGACTACGCCGACCATACCATCATCATTCGTGCTGGCGATCATGTGCTGCACAAAGGCGAGGTCGCCAGAGTCTTTTGGTGGTGTGCCATAGGGGAAGCGGCCAAATTTATCGTTATCGCAGTCTTCTTTGCCCCATTTCGATAACGAAAACGGCGGATTGGCAATCACGCGATCAAACGTCATTAGACTGCCTTCTTGAGTATGCTTAGGCTCGCGCAGGGTATCGCCTTTGCGAATGTCGGCACTTTGTACCCCGTGCAAAAACATGTTCATCTTACAGATTGCCCATGTATTGAGGTTCATCTCTTGGCCGTATAACGATAGGTTCGCGGCGTTTTCATTATGGGTCGCAAGGTAGTTACGCATTTGGATCAGCATACCGCCCGAGCCTGCGGTAGGGTCGTAAATTCGCATGCCCGCATGGGGCTTAAGCAGTGCCACCAGCAATTGCACCACTTCGCTTGGGGTATAGAATTCACCGCCTTTTTTACCTGCGCTGTCGGCAAACATTTTAATTAAATATTCGTAAGCTGTGCCAAGTAAGTCTGGGCGTTCGAAATCGCTATTGCGCAGGCGGTATTTGCTGAAGTGGCTGAGCAGGTCGCGCAGCTTATTATCGGAGAGCTTGTTTTTAATGTTGAAGTCGATAGTGACTAACACGCCCTCAAGGTTTGAGTTGTGCTCTTCAATGGCTTCAGCGGCGGTATTGAGCGCCTCACCTATGTTGTGCTTTAAATCTTTCAGCGCTGACCAGCGGGCAACTTCAGGAATATAGAAGGTACTGTCGTATTCATCTTCATCACTGGCTAAGGCTTCGGCCTGTGCTTGGGTTTTACCTTTGGCAAGATAGTACTCGATCACCTTTTCACGGGCTTCATCAAATGAATCCGATAGACGCTTAAGGAACATCATGCCGAAGATGTAGTCTTTGAACTCCGATGCATCCATATTGCCGCGTAGAATATCCGCCGTTTCCCAGAGGAACGATTCTAACTGTTGAAGAGTGATTTGATTTGACACTGATTTTCTCTAATGAATTCGGTTAGCACATTGGGGTAAGTGGTTATGATAAAAGTCCCCTGTGCATTGATGCGCCAAAGTGTACTGATAAGGGGGAAATGGTACAACGCTATGATGGGGAAATATGCGCTGTGCGGCAAAGTCGTGCCGTTGGTGCTTGATTGCTACAGTTTTTACTCACTCGAAAGTGACTGTACAAATTGATAACATAAATTGTTAATTAAATGTCAACCGTATCCCTTTTTTGGATCTCAAGCTGTTTTTCATTGAGTCTTGCTCATCTTTCACTAGGGTATGATTTTGTTTTGTATGAATTTTAATGAGCGTCTGGTTTTAAGCTGATGTTATTGTGATCCACTCATGGCTGATCCACACTTCAGTGTGAGATCCACTTCAGCCCAAGCCTAATTGTTTTAAACTTGTTGGCTTTTCTATGCTCGGCTTGAACTCGTTTGAAAGCGTTTTACTTTATTTGGGGTGAGTTCTTTACTGTAGTTCTTGGCAAGATAACTGATCCGCAGAATTGCAGAATCTAAGCCTTTAAGTCCTTTACGTTCAACTTTGTAGCTCGCCGATTCGGGCAGCCGTGCTAAAGTATCTGGATGCATACAGCAGGCTTTTTGCACTTGTTGAAATGCGCCCCAGCCTGACTTCGCTTTATGTCCATTGAGCAGAATAAAGCAGTGATAATGGGCTTTATCACTTCTTGGTGTTTGCTCCCGTACCCAAAAAAACCAGACCTTAGATTGGTAGTGCTTATCGAGGTATCTCAGTAAGGTTTTTCGGTATTTGCTGATTAAGCTGTTATTGGGTGTTTCGGTATAGACATGTAGATCAAATCTGACGAGTAGGATTTTAGAATAATGATCTAGCGCTGTTAGCAGTTGATCGATCATTGTATTCATAATGCTGGAGTTGATGCCGTGCTCAAAGCTCAAAACTTGAAACAAGGTGTTCTGGTATAGAAAGCTTCCTAAGGTAAAGCGACGAGCGGAAATATTATAAATAACCTGCTTGTTATTAGAGTAGGAATCTGGGGTAAGACCAGTATTGCCATCGAATTGCTGCTGTTCAGATTGCTTTATTTTGCTGGTTAAACGTGGTTTTGAGTTTGCATTTGTCAGCATTTAATCGCACTCGATTGAACTTTGTCGCAATTTGTTGCGTTTACAGGCCAAAATAAGGCGGCAAATGCCGCCTTTGATAGATGTTACTTAGTGCTGTTTAGCCAGTTAATGTAACTCGATTCTGACCAGCCGATGGTTCGGCAGTGGCTTTTTATGGGTTGAATGAAGGCCTTTCTTTTTACTCGTCGGTATAGGGTTGTTCTATCTATGCCGAGTAATTGGCTCATTTCTGTGATTCTGATTATTCGCTCCATCGGTCGTTGCTGGAGCAATTGAGCGTATTGGGCTCTTGCATTAGCCTTCATATCCGGCTCCCTGAGCTAATTGCTCGGATAGCCCACCTCCTGAGTGAACCCATTGCATAAGCTCTGATAGACGCCAACCGACGGAACGGCTTCCCAATTTGATTCGTTTAGGGAAACGGTTAAGTCTTTCTAATTGGAAAGCTTGCGAACGGCTGATTGAGGTGATGAGTTTACGCTCTGATTCACGCACGATACGGTCTTGAATAGCTGATTGATTGATACTAAAAATGGACATGAATGCTCCTAAAGATTGTCTCTGTTTGACCTAGGAGCATCTTGCCTGTTTGCAATTGTGATTTCGGGGTAAAAATGAAATTTGATTTTTACCCCAAATTTAATCCCTTAAATATCCTGCATTTTAGTGCCTAACACCCACGTATTTTGCCTGATATTGGCAAGCAGTTGCATTAGATGAGATTCGTTGCTGAGAATCTTGCGATAAAACGGTGCATAGGTTTTTTTATATAGCTCGATTCTAGGATCTTGTTTAGATTCTTCCCCAAGCAGTAATTCACTCAGCACATTTTGTGTAAATTCCAGCTTTTGCCAATTATCTTCATAAAAAGGGACATGGTTATAGCAATACATCATGAGATCAAGGTAGGGGATCAACTTATAAGTCAGCAGCTTTTTGAAGGTTTTCTCATTTGCTTGAAAATTATCAGGCGCTTTGGGTTCGGGGATTGATAGGGTTTTGCGCAACTGATTAATCAGGAACTCACAGTCACCCAATATCGCTTTATTGGGTTTAGTTAAGTCTATGCCTACCACAGTTAAGTCTAGATTCTGCCCCAGCAAAGGCATTAGTAGTTGCGGCTCTAAGTCTAAGTAGTGATCACCACTGCGGAGTTTAATCTCTTCAGTTATCCCGAGAAGATCAACATGGTTCAATGCGATGACTGTCGGAAAGTCTGGTTGTGTGACCGGATTTGAATTGATGATGACATAGCCCTTCTGGATCAGTTGCCACCGTTTACTGTCAGTCAGCTTTCTACCATTAGGTAAAGTCGGTGAGTTGTGAAGGGTCAACCTGAATTCTAGCTCATTAAGAAATTGTGCAGCGGTGAGGTCTGCTAGGCAATCATAGTTCTTAATTGAAAACCATTTAGGCCATTTGGGATGGTCTGATGTTTTAATTCGTATTGAGATAGGTATAGGCGTTTTCATTGATAAAAGCTCGACTAGGAATTCTCTCGGGGTACATATGGGGGTACATATAATGTGAAAAGGGGCTAACCCTTACAGGTTAACCCCTTTCCTAACAATCACTTAATCCTTGCGGATTAATTCATGCCGTATTTTTTCAATTTTTTACGCAGAGTACCACGGTTGATACCTAGCATGTTTGCTGCGCGGGTTTGGTTGCCACGAGTGTGTTGCATGATGATGTCAAGCAGAGGCGCTTCAACTTCGCTTAGCACCATTTCATAAACTTCTTGTGCTTCCTGACCGTCCAACTGTGCGAAGAAGTTAGTTACGGCACGCTTGACGGCGTCACGTAATAACTGGGGCTTGATAGTGCCGTTTGCGGTTTCGATTTTGCCAACGGTAAGCTGGTGAACTTCTGTGTTAGTTGTCTGATCAAACATTCTATTCTGCTCTTTATTAATTCTGTACTAATTCATCAAAATAACATTCCACGAGGGAATACTGTTCTGCAGCGGTTTCCAGCCGATTAAAGTCAGCCCTAAATTGGCGCTGAGCTTCTTGGTCTAGGTACCATCCCATATGTTTTCTGGCGAAGCGGATACCCTTGTATTCACCATATAAGTCATACAGTTTGGTGAGGTGTTCCAGCATCACTTGACGCTGTTCGGCAACCTCAATGGGCGCTAGCTTATTACCCGTTTCCAAGTAGTGCTGGATTTCTCTGAAAATCCAAGGCCGTCCTTGAGCACCCCGTCCTATCATCAAGGCATCGGCACCAGTGTATTCCAGCACAAAGCGGGCTTTCTCCGGACTGTCGATGTCCCCATTGGCGACAACAGGAATCGAGACATTCTGTTTGATTGCTTTGATCGTGTCGTACTCGGCGTTGCCTCTGTACATACATTGTCTCGTGCGGCCGTGAACGGCGAGCGAGGCGATGCCACAATCCTCTGCAATCTGGGCGATTTGAACACCATTCTTGTGCTCTGGCTCCCAGCCGGTGCGAATCTTTAACGTGACAGGCACATTCACTGCGGCGACCACGGCTTGTAAAATCTCTTTTACCAGCGGTGGATTTTGCATTAGCGCCGAGCCTGCCAGCTTTTTATTCACTTTTTTCGCCGGGCAACCCATATTGATATCAATGATGTGAGCACCTTGTTCGACATTGAACAAGGCAGCTTGCGCCATTAAATCAGGATCAGCCCCTGCAATTTGCACTGAGCGGATGCCTTCCTCGCCAGAATGCGTCATGCGCTGGCGGCTTTTATCTGTATCCCAAACCTCGGGATTGGATGAAAGCATCTCGGAAACCGCTAAGGCTGCACCATAACGAAGACAAAGATTGCGGAAGGCTTGATCGGTGACACCTGCCATTGGTGCCACGATCAGCTGATTGTTCAGTTGATAGGGTCCAATCTGCATTTTATGTTTCACCTTAGCTCTTCAAAGGGGCGCTATAGTAGCCCTTTTTGTTGGCCGTGAAAAGGTCAATAAATGACCTAGAGGTAATTTTTTTTCTTGACTTTTAATCGACGAGAAGTCAGAGGCTAAATTGTTGGAAGTCAGCAGTGGCGCATGTTGCGCCACCCTTTAGCGCTATTTACGCTTACCTGTCAAGCGGCTCCAATCTTCTTTGTGAGCCGCTGCGTCCATATCGAACCATTGGCTATAAAAGTCAGAGATTTCTTGGGCTTGTTCTTTGAGGAGACCGGAAAGGGCAAGTTTGCCACCGGTTTTTACGCGTTCTGCGATCAAAGGCGCTAAATCACGCAGTGGGCCAGCAAGAATATTGGCGACCAGTACGTCGGCTTTGAGATCGGCGGGTTGGTCTTCTGGTAAGTACAACGCCAGCTTGTCAGCGACATCATTGCGCTCGGCGTTGGCACGCGAGGCGTCGATGGCTTGATAGTCGATATCGATACCTGTGACTTTTTTCGCACCCAGTTTCAGTGCGGCTACGGCTAAGATGCCTGAACCACAGCCAAAATCGATCACTTCTTCATCGCTTAAATCTAAGCTGTCTAGCCACTCTAAACACAGTGCTGTCGTGGGATGAGTGCCAGTACCGAAGGCAAGACCCGGATCTAAGATCACATTAACTGCGGTTGGATCTGGGATTTCGCGCCAGCTTGGGCAGATCCATAAACGTGTGCCAAATTGGATGGGGTGGAAGTTATCCATCCATTCGCGTACCCAGTCTTTATCTTCAATTTGTTCGACTTTATGGCTGAAGTTCTCACCGAGGAAAGGCAAGGTTTTCAGCATGGCGATGGTCGGTGTCAGATCGGTTTCTGCATCGAATAAGGCCACTACCACGGTATCGCGCCACAGTGGGGTTTCGCCCAATTTAGGTTCAAAAATAGGGGTATCTTTACCGTCTTCGAAGGTGATAGAGACTGAACCTTCTTCCATGAGCAAGTCGCTGATGGTTTCAGCGTCATCGCTATTGGTGTTTATACGGAGTTGGATCCAAGGCATGGGGGCATCCTGTGACTGAGTGTTCATAAACTAAGGGTTCAAAATATCGCGGTATTGTATACCCAAACTATCCCAAAATGCAGGATGTAGCGGGAATTTAAAGCGCTTTAGGTAAGGTCGTTTGGTTATCACTAGGGTTTAGGTTCGACGACTGGCTATCCTGGTATTGCGCTTTTGTCTATACAGACAAGGTGTTAGCTGGCGGGTATGGATTGGTGTTAAAAAACGAATTGTTAGTTTTATTATTTGGTATAACACTATGAAAAATATTGGTTAATTGGTTTTACCTTTGTTTGGTTTTGATACGTTTTTTGTGATCGTCTTCTAAGAGTTTAACTCCGTCAGGTGAGTTGGCTCACGCTTTAAATCTGTGACACTGAAGCCTGATTTGAGTTGCTGCTATGGTGTAGTTTGCCAAGAGGTGCCAACGATAAACGACATAGGTTAATTCAAGATGACAAGCATAACTCGAGTTCACAATAGGGTGAGTACACCGCTAGGTCATCCTTGGTCGGCTAAGGCTGATAGGCTGCAGAGTGCGACAGGGATTATGCTTGGCAGCTTTTTACTATTACACATGCATTTTGAATCGAGTATTTTGCTGGGTAAAGAGGCTTTTTATCGGGTCGTTCAGTTGCTTGAAGGTGGAATGTTTAGTAGTACTGGCCACGGGTTTCCTATGGTCACTAAAGTGTTTTCAGTGTTTATGTTATTGGTCGTGATAGTACATGCCGCGGTGGCGCTACGGCGTTTTCCGGCGCAGCTAGGGCAATGGCGAGCCCTGCGTTCGCACATGGGGAATATCAAGCATAAGGATACCCATGCGTGGTTTTGGCAACTGATCACTGGCTTTATCTTATTTTTCCTTGTTCCAGTTCATCTCTTCACTATGATTTTGAATCCCGAAATTGGCCCGCATTTATCGGCTGAGCGGGTTTATCACGATAATGCTTGGTTGCTGTATGCGCTGTTACTTCCCGCTGTAGTGGTACACGCCATGATTGGTCTCTATCGCGTGGCGGTGAAGTGGGGCATAACCACTAAACGTTCAGGTCTACGAAAAGTCGCTAAGGTGTTGATTATATATCTGCTATGTCTGGGGACTGCGAGCCTTGTTTCATATCTATTTATCGGTAGCGAGCTCGATATTCCTGTGCAGCCCTTCGTACCTGAGTAGGCTTTAAGCCAGCAGCAGGATTTTGTTTCACTGCTATTATTAAGCATTAGGTTAATTATTCAGCACTCAATTGATCTGGCTCACGTTTTCGTGTGGATGTGTGAGCGATATTAGTTTGCGATAAGACTTAATGAGATTGGCTCGATAAGGTCAACGGCGTGAGGCGATAGGATGGCGATCAAATTAAATATTAAAAAATGGAGTGCTTGGCTGGATTTAAGCCAGAGTTTGTCAGGGGTAATACTCGCAGTCTTTTTGTGGACCCACTTAGTGTTAGTGTCATCGATTTTATTGGGTGCGGATGCCATGAGTTGGGTGGCACGCACCATGGAGCTGAGTTTTCTGTCCGCTGATGGACACGGTTATCCTTGGGTTGTGACTTGTATTGCCATTGGTATTGCCATTTTGGCGTTAGTGCACGTGTTAGTGGCATTGCAAAAATTACCCATGAGTCTGCGTCAGCAAAGGGCTCTACGCCAACAAATGCAAGTGATCAACCACAGCGATACTCGCTTGTGGCGCTGGCAAGCCATTACCGGTGTAGTGATTCTACTGCTGTTGCCTGTGCATTTGTGGCTTATTGGCTCGGCTCCCGAAACCATTGGCCCTCAGGGAAGCGCCGATCGTATTTGGAATCAAGGTGTCTGGATGGTGTATCTGCCTTTACTGCTCACTGTGGAGTTACATGCAGCAATTGGCATTTACCGTGTGGCTTTGAAATGGGGCGCGGCGCGGGATCTCAACAACCGCAGTCGATTACGTAAGATCAAGACCATAGTGAGTGTGCTATTTGTCACTGTTGGCGTCGCCTCACTTCTGGCATTTTTACCCTACGCGAGTTAATTCCGCTTTTAATCAATGATTAAGTTAATCAGTGAATAGAATGTCGAACATAAAAAAACAGCACAAAACAATAGACCCCATTAAGGAGCAGGCGTGAAACTGATTTATACCGATTCATTGGTGGTAGGAGCTGGGCTCGCGGGCTTAAGGGTCGCTATCGCTTCGAAAGAGCGTGGGCTTGACACTTTAGTTCTGTCACTCATTCCTGCAAAACGTTCCCACTCTGCTGCCGCTCAAGGAGGGATGCAGGCGAGTTTAGGTAATGCCGTTAAGGGAATGGGCGATGATGAGGATGTGCATTTTCAAGATACGGTAAAAGGTTCCGACTGGGGCTGCGATCAAGATGTCGCACGAATGTTTGCCCATTGTGCACCTAAGGCAGTACGTGAGTTGGCCAATTGGGGCGTACCTTGGTCTCGGGTGACTGCTGGCCCAAGAGAAGTGATAGTCAATGCGCAAAAAGTCACGCTACATGAGGCGCAAGAAGCCCATGGATTAATTAATGCGCGGGACTTTGGCGGGACTAAAAAATGGCGCACTTGTTATACCGCCGACGGAACAGGTCATTCGCTGTTATACGCTATGGATAACAAAGCGATTTCCATGGATATTCCAGTCCATGAACGTATCGAAGCCTTGGCACTTATTCACGATGGTAAGCGTTGCCATGGCGTGATTGCTCGTTGTTTGATTACGGGTGAACTTAGAGCCTATGTGGCTAAGTCCACTACGATAGCCACTGGTGGTTATGGCCGAATTTATGAAGTGTCGACCAATGCGATTATCTGCGAAGGTATTGGCCAAGCGTTGGCATTGGAAACGGGCGTGGCAAGGCTTGGCAATATGGAGGCGGTACAATTCCATCCCACTGCCATTGTTCCCGTGGGCATTTTAACAACGGAAGGGTGTCGTGGTGATGGCGGCTTATTGCGCGATAAAGACGGTTACCGCTTTATGCCTGACTATGAGCCCGATAAAAAGGAGTTGGCATCGCGGGATGTCGTATCGCGTCGCATGACTGAACATATACGTAAAGGTAAGGGCGTCGATAGCCCTTATGGCCCCCACCTGTGGCTAGATATTACCCTTTTAGGTCGCAAGCATATTGAAACGAATCTTAGGGAAGTGCAGGAAATTTGTGAGAATTTCCTTGGCATCGATCCCGCTAAGGATTGGATCCCTGTTCGCCCAACTCAGCATTATTCTATGGGCGGTATTCGGACTAATGCCACAGGTGAAAGTCCGCAGCTTAAAGGCTTATTTAGCGTAGGAGAGGCGGCCTGTTGGGACATGCACGGCTTTAACCGTTTAGGCGGTAATTCGTTGGCCGAAACCGTGGTTGGCGGCATGATTATTGGTAAATATGTCGCCGATTTTTGTGAGAACAATAGCCTTGAGATCGACACTCAGCTTGCTGAACGGTTTATGCAGCAGGTGCAGAGTGAAATCGATGTGCTGGTCGAGGGTGATGGTCACGAGAGCGCCTTTGAGCTCAAGCGCGAAATGCAGCGCATCATGATGGATTATGTGGGGATTTTCCGTAATGGCCCCGAGCTTGAAAAAGCGGTTGCCGAACTAAAAGTGTTGCTCGAGCGTTCGCGTAAACTCGGGCTTAAGTGTAAAAAGCGTCACGCCAATCCTGAGTTAGTTGAAGCCCTGAGGGTCAAGCGTATGCTAAAAGTGGCGCTAACCGTAGCCTGCGGGGCCGCAGCGCGAACAGAGAGTCGTGGTGCCCATGCTCGCGAGGATTATCCGCAGCGAAATGATCGAGACTGGCTGAATCGCACCTTGGCCAGCTGGCCGGTTCCCGATGCACTCGAACCTGTGCTTAACTACGAAGCACTCGATGTGATGAAGATGGAACTCCCGCCGGGTTATCGTGGTTATGGCATCAACAACGCCATAGTGCATCCCGATACCGAAAAGCGTGAACAGCAAATTGCCGAGATTTTAGCTGAGCTAGGTGATAATGCTGACCGTTATCAAAGGCAGCGAGCTCTTATGCCCTTTGAATTACCCGAGAGCTTACAACCCAATAACGAACGTTTAAGTGATACTTTAAAAAGCCCGTCCGCCAATGCGTTAGGAGAAAAATCATAATGAGCCAAGGTCGCCAGTTAACCTTTAATATCTTTCGTTATGATCCGCAGGAGCCAAACGATAAGCCGAAAATGGTGCGTTATCAGCTTACCGAAACGCCGGGGATGACGGTATTTATCGCCCTTAATAAACTCAGGGAAGAACAAGACACTTCATTGCAGTTCGACTTTGTCTGTCGTGCTGGTATCTGTGGTAGCTGCGCTATGGTGATTAACGGTTTCCCAACGCTGGCCTGTCGCACTTTAACCGCTAAATATCCCAAGGGCGAAATCACCTTAATGCCGCTGCCTGGCTTTGAGTTGATTGGCGATCTCTCGGTCAATACCGGTAAATTTATGCGTGAACTCGCCGAACGCTTAAAGCTGTGGTTGCATCCAAAATCTAACGATATCAGCGTGCATCGCCTCGAAGATCCAATGGACCCAGACGAAGCTGCGCGCCTGTATGAGCTTGAGCGCTGCGTTGAGTGCGGCGTGTGTGTTTCAGCTTGCGCGACTAAGCAAATGCGTGAAACCTTTGTCGGCGCCGTCGGTATGATGAAAATAGCTCGTTTTGAGATGGACAGCCGTGACGCTCGTACTGCCGAGGATTTTTACCATGTGATTGGCAATCAGGATGGCGTATTTGGTTGTATGACTTTACTCGGCTGCCAAGACAACTGTCCTAAGGATTTGCCACACATGCAGCAAATCGCGTATTTACGCCGCAAGATGGCCATGACTTTGATTTGATAAGTGATAAATGATGAAAAGCGCCAACGTGTTTGGCGCTTTTTTGTTGATTAGCAGGCGTAGCTTTTGTGAATGTCAGCTCGATTGATTATGTCTGCGGTTTGAGCGACGAATGCTTGAAAGTGCGTACTCGCCATATGTTCATCCAGTGCTGCTTTGGATTGCCAAATTTCGTACATCCAGAAGATATTTTCATCATCTAATGAGTGATGCAGTTTGTATTCGATGCAGCCAGCCTCGGTATGAGTGTCTGTCACGAGTTGCTTGAGTATCTTAAATAGCGTATCGCTTTGGCCTTGATTCGCTATGATTTGGGCAAATACTGTTATTTTCATTGGTTAAAACCTTCTAAAACAATTTTACCGATCGCTTTGCCAGACTCTATCTGAGCGTGAGCTTTGATTAAGTTTTGGGCATTAATGGTGCCGTAGTGTTCACCGAACGTACTCTGTAACTCGCCTGTATCGATAAGGGCGCTTAAGCGGTTGAGTAAGTGATGTTGCGCAATCATATCCTCGGTCTGATATAGGCTGCGGGTAAACATCAGTTCCCAGTGTAAGGATAAGCTTTTACGCTTAAGTTTCATCACATCTAATGGCCCCTTAGGATCATCGATTAATGCTAGTTTTCCTTGTGGCTTAAGCACTTGTACTATTTCATCAAAATGTTGATCGGTTTGGGTTAAGCTAATCACATGGGTCACATCAGTAATGCCAATATTGGCAAGCTCCTGTGAAAGTGGCTTGGTGTGGTCGATAACAGCATCGGCACCAAGTTTGTGCACCCAAGCGGCGGATTCTGGACGAGATGCAGTGCCTATCACTTCTGCACCTGTGAGTTTTACTGCAAGCTGAGTGATGATTGAACCCACACCGCCGGCCGCACCGATAATTAAAATACGGGCGTCAGTTGCCGAACCATCTTGGGGTAAAGCTAAACGGTCGAATAAAATCTCCCATGCCGTAATCCCCGTTAAAGGTAATGCCGCGGCTTGGGTATAGGTTAAACTTTTAGGTTTATGGCCGACAATTCGCTCATCAACCAATTGATATTCTGCATAACTTCCGCTGCGACTGATATCGCCCGCATACCACACTTCATCGCCAACGTTGAAAAGACTGACTTTCTCACCAACGGCTTTGACGACACCGACCGCATCCCAGCCGATAATTTTGTATTCGCCTGCAGGTGCAGAGCTAGATGCACGGATTTTTGTATCAACCGGATTGACAGAAATGGCTTTGATTTCCACTAAAAGGTCAAAACCTGTCGCCGTTGGCTCGGCTAGCGTGATGTTTTCTAATGCATTGGGCGCTGTGATTGCACCCGCTGTCTGGTAACCAATGGCTTTCATGTTTATTCCTCTGGGTGTACTTGCTGGAGTCTACTTGTTTGAGTGTACTTGTATCGTGTAGCCATTGTGTGGAATATTAGCCAAGAGATAAACAGGATAAAGTTTGTAATTTTTTCAAAGGATTTTTGATAATCATGCTAATTAATGATTTAGCTTTGTTCGTGCGAGTCGCTGATTGCGGCAATATATCTGCCGCAGCAGCCGAGATGGATATCTCGGCTGCTTCTGCCAGTGCAGCAATAAAACGGCTTGAGAAACAGCTCGATACTAGTTTATTTATCCGCACGACACGCAGCTTACGTTTGACTGTGCAAGGTGAACGTTATCTTATTCATTGCCGACGTGCGCTAAGCGATTTAGCGCTTGGCGAACAAGCTATCGCCAGTGATAAAGGTAAAATATCTGGTACCTTAAGCCTTTCGGTTTCTTCAGACTTTGGCCGTAATCTGTTTGTGCCTTGGCTCGACGAGTTTTTGCTCGATTTTCCTCAACTACAAGTGCGCTTGCACCTTGGCGACAATATCAGCAGTTTTTACCACGATAAAATTGATGTCGCCGTGCGCTATGGAAAACCGCAGGATTCTAACCAAGTGGCTTTCCCTATCTGCAGTGTTGATCGTGTTTTGTGCGCCTCACCTGAATATCTCGCCAAGTTTGGTGCGCTTGATTCATTAGAACAATTAGTTGAGCATAATTGCTTGTTTTATAAGTTGGATGATCGCACCCACGATCAATGGCTATTTAGGCGTGATGCTCAAGAATTCAAAGTGCGTGTCACGGGCAATCGTAGTGCTAATGATGCCGAGATTGCCCGCCGTTGGGCTGTGGCTGGCAAAGGGTTGGTATTTAAGTCGAGTCTAGATCTGGCCGATGACTTAATCTCAGGGCGATTAGTACGTTTGTTGCCTGAGTATCAGGGGGAGCCCGTCGATTTGTACTTAGTGTGCCCAGGACGTGAACATGTCACGCCTGTCGTGCTCTTACTACGGGAAATGCTCCGGCAGCGAACACAGGCTTTGAGTAAAAACTTGAGTAAAATATTAGCAGTGAAAAAATCTTAGATAACAAAAAAGCCGCATAATGCGGCTTTTAGTTTAGAGACTCACTGAGTGAGATTTAAGACTTAGTGCGTTTCATGGCGGTAAAGAACTCTTCGTTAGTCTTGGTCATCGCCAATTTATCGATTAAGAATTCCATTGCGCTGACTTCATCCATAGGATTGAGGATCTTACGCAGGATCCACATTTTTTGCAGTTCTTCTTGAGTCGTGAGTTTTTCTTCACGACGGGTACCGCTGCGGTTGAAGTCAATGGCTGGGAACACACGCTTTTCTGCCGCTTTACGTGACAAATGTAGCTCTTGGTTACCTGTACCTTTAAATTCTTCGTAGATCACTTCGTCCATCTTAGAACCCGTATCAACCAAGGCTGTGGCGATAATGGTCAAGCTGCCGCCGTGTTCGATGTTACGTGCCGCACCGAAGAAGCGTTTTGGACGGTGCAGGGCGTTAGCATCCACACCACCCGTTAACACTTTGCCCGATGATGGGATAACAGTGTTATAGGCACGGGCTAAACGGGTAATCGAATCGAGTAAGATAACGACGTCTTTCTTGTGCTCAACCAAACGTTTTGCTTTTTCAATCACCATTTCGGCAACTTGAACGTGGCGGCTGGCTGGCTCATCGAAGGTTGATGCGATAACTTCGCCTTTAACGAGGCGCTGCATCTCAGTTACTTCTTCTGGGCGTTCGTCGATCAGTAATACCATCAACACCACTTCTGGGTTGTTGTAGCTGATGCTTTGAGCAATACCTTGAAGTAATAGCGTTTTACCGGCTTTTGGTGGTGCAACGATCAAACCACGTTGACCTTTACCAATCGGTGAGCATAAATCCAGAATACGCGCGGTAATATCTTCAGTTGAGCCGTTGCCGCGCTCCATACGCATACGTTCTTCTGCGTGGAGTGGGGTTAAGTTTTCAAAGAGGATTTTATTACGGGAGTTTTCTGGTTTATCGAAGTTAACTTCGTTGACTTTCAATAGAGCAAAATAACGCTCGCCTTCTTTTGGTGGGCGAATTTTACCAAAAATGGTATCACCCGTTCGCATGTTGAAGCGGCGAATTTGGCTTGGTGAGACATAGATGTCATCTGGACCAGCTAAATAAGAACCGTCTGAGCTGCGTAAGAAGCCGAAACCGTCTTGGAGTATTTCTAATACCCCACCACCGAAAATGTCTTCTCCACTTTTTGCGTGGGCTTTAAGGATTGAGAAAATAATGTCCTGCTTGCGAGCGCGGGCCATATTTTCGAGCTTCATATTTTCAGCTAGCGAGACTAGGTCAGAAATCGGCGTGTCTTTTAATTCAGTTAAGTTCATTTTGGGGGTCTTGTGTTACGCGACAAAGCTTACCGCGATCAATCAGTAAGGATGTAATTCAGGATAGTGATTGACGAGCGAGAAGAGGTTATTAGAAAGAATCTGGTTATTAAAGTAGCACTAACAAAGCGGGGCGTCCAGAAATTTAGGGAAATTCCGGCACAATTAATTTATAGCTTGTGCCGGAGGTCACTCATTACGACGTCAAATTAGATTTGAGCGTCGATAAACTCTTTCAATTGCGTTTTTGAGAGTGCGCCAACTTTAGTCGCGGCTAATTCGCCGTTCTTGAATAGCAGTAAAGTTGGGATGCCACGAACGCCATATTTCGCTGGAGAAACATTGTTTTGGTCAACGTTTAATTTAGCGATAGTCAAGCGACCTGCATATTCTTCAGACACATCGTCTAAAATTGGAGCGATCATTTTACAAGGACCACACCACTCGGCCCAGAAGTCTACCAATACTGGCAAATCAGACTTTAATACGTCGTTTTCGAAGCTGTCGTCACTCAGGTATATAATTTTATCGCTCATGATGTTCTCCAGTTTGGGTGCCATTGCTGGTTTGTTAATGGCTTACCATGTATATTGGGGCTGAAAAATAGCTTTTCAAGTTACCTTTTTACAATGTGGCTATTTCAAACGATCGAGTATCTTATTGCAACCTCAACAGGTAAGCTTGCGCTATGAGCGAAACACATCTATCTACCCAAAGGTTTGCCGACCTACCTCTACATCCTGAGGTTAAACAGGCCCTTGCCGAGAACGGCTTCGAATTTTGTACGCCGATCCAGGCGTTATCACTGCCTGTATTACTCCAATCAAAAGATATCGCAGGCCAAGCACAAACGGGCACTGGTAAGACAATGGCCTTTTTGGTCGCCACGTTTAATCATTTATTATCGACTCCCATACCTGAAGGTCGACTGATTAATCAGCCCCGCGCCATCATTATGGCCCCGACTCGCGAACTGGCGATTCAGATTGCCAAAGATGCGATTTTACTCGCCAAGCACACACACTTAAAGGTGGGTATTGTTTATGGCGGTGAAAGTTACGATGTGCAGCGTAAAGTATTAGATCAAGGTGTTGATATCTTGATTGGTACAACGGGTCGAATTATCGACTACGTTCGCCAAGGTATTATTGGCTTGAATTCAATTCAGGCAGTAGTACTTGATGAAGCCGATCGTATGTTTGATCTTGGTTTTATTAAAGATATCCGCTTCTTATTTAGACGTATGCCTGAGGCAAATCAACGTCTTAATATGCTATTTTCGGCAACCTTGTCCATGAAAGTACAAGAGCTGGCTTATGATCATATGAATGAGCCCGTTAAAGTCGAAATCGCCCCCGAAGAAAAAACCTCCAAAAACATCAAAGAAGAAATCTTCTATCCTTCCCAAGAAGAGAAGATGCGTTTGCTGTTGACCTTGATTGAAGAAGATTGGCCAGAAAAAGCCATCGTTTTCTCCAACACTAAGCACAGTTGTGAAACGCTTTGGTCTTGGCTTGAAGGTGACGGACATCGTGTGGGTTTATTAACGGGTGATGTGCCACAGAAAAAGCGTATTCGTATCCTTGAGCAATTTACCAGTGGCCAGCTAGATATATTGGTTGCTACTGATGTTGCGGCTCGTGGTCTACATATTTCTGACGTTTCACACGTGTATAACTATGATTTACCTGATGATTGCGAAGACTATGTTCACCGAATCGGTCGTACGGGTCGTGCGGGCAACAAAGGCATGTCGATAAGCTTTGCCTGTGAAGAGTACGCATTGAACTTGCCTGCAATCGAAAGCTACATCAATCATTCGATTCCAGTAAGTAACTACGATAGTGAAGCTTTACTGGCCGATATTCCTACGCCAGCGAAGATCCACCGTAAACACCCTAGCGGCACTCGAAACTTGCGTGATCGTTCAGGGGCAAGCCGCCCAGGAGCTCAACGCAGTGGTGCTCGCCCTCCTCGTCATGATAGGACACGTAGACATTCGTAAATGCCAACACCCGCTTATGCCGCTATAACATTAGGCTCAAATAGTTTTAATATGCTGATCGCCAAAACGCGTGGTGGTCAGCCGCATATTATTGCGAAATATAAACGCAAGGTGAGGCTCGCCGAAGGCATAGGCAACGATGGCAAATTAAGCCCCGATGTCATGCAGCGCGGCCTCGACTGTTTGAGTATGTTTGCCCAGATGTTGGTACAACATAAGATTGAAGCAAACCATGTTGCTGTGATTGCAACTGCAACTCTTCGCAGTATTAGCAATGCTGATGAGTTTAATCAGCGTGCATTGCCACTCTTAGGTCATCCGATCGAAATTATCTCTGGTATGCGTGAAGCAGAGCTTATCTATCAAGGTATGGTGGCGACCACTTGTGGTCAAGGCCGTCGCTTAGTTATTGATATCGGTGGGGCGAGTACAGAGTTTATCATCGGCGATGGGCATCAAGTGTTGTTCAAAACCAGTTTGCCCTTTGGTAGTGTGACTTATAATCGCCAATTTTTCAGCAGTTTGCCGCTGCAGCAGTTAGATTTTGATGATGCTAAGCAGCAAGTGCTAACCGCATTAGCTGAGCATAGACAAACCCTACGTGATCTTGGTTGGCATTGTGTCGTTGGTGCCTCCGGGGCTGTACAGTCCGTGGTAGAAGTGTTACTACACCGAGGGTTATCTGAAACTATCACACTCGATGTGCTTACTCAGTTGAAGGCTGAGATCCTGGCTCAAGAAGATATTAGCTTAATGGGGATTGTTGGGCTTTGCAGTGAGCGAGCACCGACTTTTGCTGCGGGTGTCGCTATTTTATTGGCTTTGTTTGAGTTGCTGGGGATCGAGCATTTAGCCTTATCTGGCGGCGCATTACGTGAAGGTGTTTTAGTGATGTTAACTCAGCGAATTATTGACGAAGTCAGCTAATGTTTTATTAAAACATGATAAAAACTAAAGGCCGCGATGCGGCCTTTAATGTTTGTACTGTGCCGATTATTTCAATAAGTCGGCGAGATCTTTTTCTAAGGAAACCGTTGGGCGTTCTACGATGCGGCCAACTTCTTTACCTTGCTGCAGTACAATAAAGGTTGGAATGCGGGTAAAGTCGTATTTTGCGGCTAAGCCTTCGGGATCTTTTTTCGTTCGGTCGACACCAATATAGGTCACTTTAATATTGGGATTAGTGACTTCTTCCATAATACGGATAAAGCGCGGCGTTTCCCGGTGACAATCTGGGCACCAAGTACCAATGATCACTACAATTTCTGTAGGTTCAGCGATGCTTTTAAGCGGGGTGATTGCAGTGGTATCGACTTGATAGGTTTTATACCCTTCAGCAAACTCATTGAGATCTGTGACTAAATGTTGTGCTTCTACTATGCCAGTTAAAATCACTTCTTGTTTCTCCTCACTGCAGGTCGCAATTAAACCCTGTTGTTGTTCTTCAAATCCACAGCCACCATTGGCTAGTACCTGACAACTAAAAAATAAGGCAGTAGTGGCTAGGAATGCCTTAACGTTATTGTGCATGATGCGCCCTCGAAATCGAAGAGAAAGAATGAAATTCGATTCAAACATTATTCTGGATACGATTAAAGCGATTAATTGATTTGCTGCAAGCAAGATCACGCATTGCTAATATCTATACCCAAGCTACCTGAAGATACGAGTTTCAGAGCGCCTAGGGTGCTTCAATTCAAGGCGCATCAATGACAGAATGTCGGCCACCTTTTGAATTGATGCAACACGGAAGTGGAGTGCCCTAGGCGCTCCGTCTCGGCGTGTTTTAACGCACTTTATGCTGTGTTGATTATTTTTAACTTAGCCCGCTAGGTCTGCAAATAGCCGCCTTGCCTAAAGTGCGTAAAATTCCCGCTGAATCCTGCATCTTCAGGTGGTTTGGGTATGTAAGCTTAACGATCACAGAATTGCTTAGTTTGTGGAGTTAAGGCATTGAAAAATTTCATCCCCGAATCGTGATTCGGGGGCAGAACACATTGAGAGGATAAGGTAAATTACTTGATTACTGAGCCAGAATTTTTTCTAAAATAGGCTTGTTAGCCTCGGGGAAGTCATAATTAATTAAATCGGCTTTAGTGACCCAAGCGATAAGCTGGCCTTCAAGGCCTTGGGCTGTGCCGTTAAATTCTGTGACTGAATGGATATCGAGTAGCACTTGTTTATCGGGATAGTCGAAACTCAACGCCATAAATGGCTGACTATCAGTGACATTGAGCGCGACTTCCTCTTTGAGTTCACGGATCAATGCCTGAGTGACAGTTTCGCCTGTCTCAACCTTACCACCAGGAAATTCCCATTTCCCACCTTGATGTAAATGATCTGGGCGTTTTGCCAACAGAATTTCACCGGCCGAGTTAGTAATAATGCCGACGGCAACATGGATGCGTTTAGTCATAATATTTATCGATTAATGAGTGGGTAAAAGTAAGTGCATTAAAGGCTTGAGCTGAGTTATTCGTGTGTAAACCCAAAATTACTCTTTAAAAAAATCGCCTTCATCGAGATCAAATTCATCAAATGCTTCTGGATCAAACTCGGCTTTGACTGGGATGACGTGTTTTTCTGACGCCCAATCACCGAGGTCGATCAACTTACAGCGCTCGCTGCAAAAAGGTTTAAATGCAGATTGTGGCACCCACTCGACAGGGGCTTTGCAAATAGGGCAGTTAACGGTCAATGGCATAATTGTTCTCTTGGTTAACGGCGATAAAGCGGCCGCTAATACTAATGTCTTTCAGGCCATTAGTGTAAAGGCTTCATGCACAGGTAGCCAGTAAGAAATCAATTGAACGGTCGGAGTGGCGTTGTTGTTCAAACTGCACAAAATGGATAGCGAAACGGTTTTTATGGCCGCTAATCGTAGGATAACACCCGTGGGAAGCATCGACTTTAACCCTTACCAAAGCAAGTGCTTGGGCACTGTCACCTTGATAAAAGCCAGCATGGGCAACGGCATTGTCGTAATGGGCTGTACTGCGGGTGAGTTGGAGTAATAGTGTGATGGGGGTGAGCAAAGGTTCGAAATGCGTTATCCAAGAGCGATAATCGTGCTGTTTTTCTTCCCAAGGTTTAGATAGCCAATAATGCAGTTGCGGTAGGTCGAAGTTACAGCAAGCACCTGGCATGCCGAAGCGTTGTCGTAGTGCGGAAATAAATTTGTCTTGTTTTAATTGGCTGCCGAAGCGTTCAGGCTTTTGTAACGGTTCGCGGGCTTGGGTGAGGGCGTTGATATAGATATTGATTTGCTGGTGGTCGACGTGATCTAATTCTTGCCATTTGTTCAGTTGCAGCAAGTGCCGCTCAATATCTTTTAATACTTCATTGCGATAATCGCAGCGTTCAGACAATTCACAGAGGGAAAACAGCGGATAAAAACATCTATGTTGGTGGTCATTGCTTAGGTTACTTTGCAGCTGTTTATCGAGGTATTCGAGCCGCAAGTAGCTGCGAATTTTCTCGTTTAGGGGCTGTTCGTAAACTAATTCAGTCATGGGCGTTATGAGTACCAGATAGTTGTAAATAGCGTTGGTGCAATGCTAGCACCTCTCGTTTTAAGGTTGATATCTCTCCCTGATTATCAATAATGTCGTCGGCTCGGGCGAGTTTTTCGCTGCGGCTCAATTGGCTGTTAATGATGTTATTTACTTGAGATGCATCAACATTGTCCCTTTTTATGGTGCGGCTGATTTGCAACTCAGGCGAAATATCCACCACTAAAGTCCGATTGACTAACCTATCTAACCCGTTCTCAAATAGCAAGGGTACGACCATAATTACATAGGCTGAGGTTGCTTTTTCTACCTGCGCTAGCATTTCTTGGCGGATCATGGGGTGTAATAGTTGGTTTAACCATTCACGTTCTTCAGGGTGGCTAAATATCCGTTGCCGCAGTTTGGCGCGATCGAGTTCACCTTCTGGCGTTAACATCTCAATGCCAAAATGGCTAACGATGACCTCAAGCCCTTTTGAACCCTGAGCGACAACGTCGCGGGCAACGATATCGGCGTCGACTAAGGTAATGCCTTCTGCGGCGAATAAATTGGCAACAGTCGTTTTACCGCTACCAATCCCACCCGTTAAACCAACAATAAATTTGGACATAAAACTCTCTTAAAAGCTATGAAGTACGCTACGCTGCTAGGACGGACTTCGTCCTTACAGTCTACGGAACGGGCTTCGCCCTTACGGTAAGCGAAGCGTTCAGTGAGTGAGCTTGCGAACGTTCCGTTATCCTTAAGTGAAGCCTGTTCTATAACGTACTTAAGTACCAATCCACTATAGGTTGACCCCATATTAGGGCTATCCAGCCTGCGGCAGCAATATAAGGCCCAAATGGGATGGGATTACCTTGTTTGAGGCGTTTACTTACAATCATAGTGATACCGACGACAGCTCCGACTAAGGACGAAAGTAAAATGACCAGCGGCAGCATTTGCCAGCCGAGCCAAGCACCGAAAACGGCGAGTAATTTAAAGTCGCCATAACCCATGCCTTCTTTACCTGTGAGGATTTTAAACAACCAGAAAATGGACCATAGACTCAAATAGCCTGCCGCCGCACCGATAATGGCATCGGTTGGGCTCGCAAAGGTATGATTTAGATTGATGATCAAGCCGAGCCAAAGTAACGGTAACGTCATTTGATCTGGCAGCAGCATCTCATCAAGATCGATACCAGTAAGGGCGACAAGTACAAATGTCAGTATGCTCGCAAAGACAAATTGCCAGCTTGGACCAAAGTGCCACGCTAAAGTCGCGATAAGTAGCCCTGTGATGAATTCAATAATAGGGTAGCGGGCGGAAATCGGTGCGTGACAGGCGGCGCATTTTCCCTTGAGCATTAACCAACCAAATACAGGTAAATTATGCCAAGGTTTAATCGCCGTTTTGCACTTAGTGCAAGCAGAGCCCGGCACCACGAGATTATATTTTTCGGGGAAGCTATCTATAGGTGTATTGAGTTTATCAATACCGATTTTTGTGACTATCTCAGCGTGGTATTCCTGCAAATACTGATTACATTCTTGCTGCCATTCCCGTTTCATCATCACAGGAAATCTGTGGATCACTACGTTTAAAAAACTGCCTATGGTGGCGGCAAAAATAAAGCTTAGCGTAATAAAGAGCCAAGGACTCTGATCAAAAGAGTGGCCCAAAAGAGAGATAAATTCTGACATTTAGTTTTCTTATTTTATTTGAATCGAATGAATTAACTGACGATTTTACCCATTTGGAAGATAGGAAGATACATAGCGACAATTAACCCGCCGACCACAGTACCTATGACTACCATCATAATAGGTTCAATTAGGCTTGATAAACCATCAACCGCATCGTCGACCTGCATTTCATAGATGGTTGAGACTTTGTTGAGCATGTTATCCAGCGAGCCGGATTCTTCGCCTATCATCACCATCTGAACTAGCATATCGGGGAAGAGCCCTGTGGTTTGCATCGCGACATTCATTTGCATCCCCGCCATTACCTCTTGGCGAATATTCAATATTGCTTTGCGATAAACGGCATTACCCGATGCGCCAGCGGCGGATTCTAAGCCATCAATTAACGGCACACCTGCAGCAAATGTGGTAGCTAAGGTGCGGGCGAAACGAGCCATGGCACCTTTGTGTAAAATCGGTCCAATGGCAGGGATTTTTAGCACGGCTTCATCGACTCTATCTCTCACCATTTGCGAGTTTCGATGTGCGCGTACAAACAAAAATACACCGCCGACAATAGCGGCTAAAAAGATATACCAAGAGGATTGTAAGCCGCGGGAAATATGCAGTACCAGTTGCGTAAAGGCTGGCAGTTCTGCACCAAAGCCCTTAAAAATATCTTCAAACTGTGGCACCACAAAAAGAAGTAACAAAACCGTAACTAAAATAGCGACAATTACAACTGCAGCAGGATAAAACATGGCCTTCTTAATTTTTGATTTGAGCGCTTCTGATTTTTCTCTGTAGGTGGCGACGCGATCAAAAACCAAATCGAGTGAACCTGAGTGCTCACCCGCGGCGACTAAGTCTACATAAAGTTCGTCGAAGTAACGTCTATGGGGGCGCATGGCATCGGATAAGGGAATACCCGATTGAATGTCGGTTAAAATAGTACCCAGTAATTCCCGCATTTTAGCTTTTTCATGGCCACGGCCGAGTAGTTCAAATGTCGTTACCAAAGGAACGCCTGCCGCCAACATAGTCGCGACTTGACGGGTCATCATGGCAACATCCATTGGGGTGATGTTGGCTTCACCTAACTTAAATAGCGGAGAGGACTGCTTACGAACGCTCTTAGGGTTTACTCCTTGGGATTTAAGCTGACTACGGATTTCGGCTGCGGTTGCACCTCTAAGCTCTCCTGCCGTTTTTTTGCCGTCGCGATTTACGCCTTTCCATTCGAAGGTATAGATTTTGGGCTGGCTTTTTCGCTCGTTTTTTTTGCCGCGAGACTTTCTTACTGTTGTTGCCGTAGCCATAAATAATCTCTGTTTGGTTGTAAAAGCAGGGCGCTCTTTGCAGTGCTCTACTCTTAAAAACTGGTTACACGATTGACTTCTGCAATGCTGGTGACGCCATGCATCACTTTCAATAATCCTGATTGCCGTAAATCACGCATCCCTTGCGCTTTAGCTTGGGAGGCGATTTGTAAGGAGTTACCGCCTTCCATGATAGTACGCGCTATTTCATCGGACATCTTCATCACTTCGTAAATACCAACCCGGCCTTTGTAGCCGCCGGAGCAATGCTCGCAGCCCACAGGTTTAAAGGTGGTAAAACCTTGTGTAATTTGTGCTTGGGCAAAACCTAAACGTAATAGTTCATGCTCAGGGATGATTTCAGCTTGCTTACATTCGGGGCAAAGTCGACGTGCCAAACGCTGGGCAATAATCAGGTTAACTGAGCTGGCGATGTTATAACCTGGTACACCCATATTGATTAAACGAGTCAAGGTTTCGGCAGCCGAGTTTGTGTGCAAGGTTGATAGTACTAAGTGGCCCGTTTGTGCCGCTTTAATGGCAATTTCGGCGGTTTCAAGATCGCGAATTTCACCCACCATCACCACATCGGGATCTTGGCGTAGGAATGAACGTAAAGCGGAGGCGAAAGTGAGGCCGGCTTTTAAGTTAATGTGAACTTGGTTTACGCCCTCAAGGTTTATTTCTACCGGATCTTCGGCGGTAGAAATATTACGCTCTTCGGTATTAAGAATATTTAACCCTGTATAGAGGGAGACGGTTTTACCTGAGCCAGTAGGACCGGTCACTAAAATCATCCCTTGGGGTTTTGCCAACATCTCAAGATAGAGTTTTTCTTGGTCAGGCTCGTAGCCAAGCTTTTCAATGCCCAATTGTGCGGAGGATGAATCCAAAATCCGCATTACAATTTTTTCGCCCCACAGGGTCGGCAAAGTGCTTACCCGAAAGTCGATGGACTTAGTGCGGGAAAGTTTCATCTTGATTCGGCCGTCTTGCGGCACGCGGCGTTCGGCGATATCAAGTTTTGACATTACTTTTAACCGCGCCGATAAACGGTTTGCAAGGCTAATAGGGGGTTCGGAAACTTCGTGGAGAATACCGTCGATGCGAAAACGAATGCGGTAGCGCTTCTCATAGGGTTCAAAATGTAAATCCGAGGCACCTTTACGGATAGCATCGGTTAGAATTTTATTGATATAGATAACAATAGGCGCATCATCACTACTTTCACCTGTTGACTCTTCATTGCGTCTGTCGGTATCCGTTATTTCAATATTGGCTAGAGCCGCTTCATCCATACCGCCTAAATCTAGGCCGCTAATATCTACTTCGAGAATTTTCTCCAGTGCTTTGGCGAGTTTATCTTCTTCAACGAGAATCGCTTCGGCGTGCAAGCCCGCACTAAATTGGAAATCTTCGAGGGCAGCAATATTTGTCGGGTCGGATGTGCCTATATAGAGGCGATTTCCCCGTTTAAATAGGGGTAAGCAGCGGTGTTTCTCAATGAGTTTTTTATTGAGGAAATCCTCAGGAATCGAGGCAAGATCAAATTCATTGAGATCGAGTAGTGGCGTGCCATATTCTTCATAGCAAAGTTCGGCTATTGCTCGGGCAGAGACAAGCTTGCTTTGAACTAAAGTGCTGACAAGGGCATGTTTATTCTGACGGGATTTAGTAATGGCGTTAGCCATCTGCTCTTCATTTAGCAGACCTTTGCGGATAAATAGGGTAGATAAACCTAAATGAAGACCTGAAGTTGGCATAATTCTTCTTTAATTAATAAAGAAGGGCAAATTCAATAATTGTATCTACCCTTCTTATAAGCTTCTTACTAAAAAGTCTTATTAGAATTTTAGCTTAAGGTAAATTTGCACCTTTCTTACAAAGAGTTAAATCATCAGTACTTGTCATAGTGTATGTTACACCACCATTACCATCGAATGCAGCAGTAAGAGTACATTTAGGTTCTGTCCATACTAAACTGACTGCCGAGCCTTGAGCAGGGTCTGCTGCTAAAGCTGTCATTTTAGTATTCTTTGCTACTTCAGCTTGGATACCAGTACAACCTATACCTGTTGTGTTACAAGTTTGAATTTTTTGTGCAAATGCACTGATACCTTTCATTGATGCACCACCTTGTGCAGAGGTAACATAATCCTTATACGCAGGCAGTGCAATTGCTGCCAAAATACCGATAATGGCTACTACGATCATTAGTTCGATCAGAGTAAAACCCTGAGCTTTTTTATTTAATGCTTTGTTTAAATTCATGGCCTTCATTTTTCTCTCCAGCTAACTATTTAGTGACTTACTGTGGTTGAATAGAGTGTTTAACCTAACCGCTGTTTTACTCTATAAATTGTTTTATCTCATCAAACTTTATAACTCATTTATGTCAATAATGATCTATGTAACATTAACAGTACACCGATGATCTTGAATGACCCATGTGTAATTACTCATGCTGATTTATCCAAGCCTGCTTTACTAAATTAGCGCTAAATTAGCACTAAGTTAATGCTGGGTTAGCGCTTGTTTGAATAAATTGTTTCGGCAACCGCACCTTAGGCTAACGTTTTCAAAAATATGCCTCTCAAAAAACGTGAACTAGACAATTTTAAAAAGAATCCCAGTGCTGACCTTAGGTGAGGTTGACCAAACGGCCATCTCGCCTTGGTAAAAGTTAGTACAAAGTTAGGTAAAAGGAAATAAAAATTAAGTATAAAGTACTAATAAAGTGTTGTTTTTGTATAAAAGGCTAACTTATCGACATATTAGGTTATAACAACTTTTTGACAATATCAGTTTAGCTGGCGTGTCTCTCTATGTTGTCAAATTGGTGACATGAAATGGTGACGGGGTGAGTGCATCGTGAGGGGGAATGCTGAGTATGATAGTGCAGGCAGGATTTCGCATTTGGTTTGCAGGAACCCTACAAAACAAAGGCATTTCGCCTTAATATTTTATGAGTGGAATGTGCTTACGGTACTTTGCGAGAACATTCCACTGCCAGTTATTAACATCTAGCGGTTTTAAGCTTTTAATCTGAGTGACAAATCTAAGGCGCGAACATGCTTAGTGAGTGCGCCAACTGAGATATAATCCACCCCTGTTTTGGCGAATTCGGCTAGGGTATCTAAGATGACATTACCAGAGACTTCAAGCTTAGCGCCGGCGCCTTTCGCTTTATATTGATTGTTCATTTCAACCGCTTCGACCATCTTAGTGATGTCGAAGTTATCTAACATTATGATATCTGTGCCAGAGTCGAGTGCTAAGGCGAGCTCTTCGAGTGACTCCACTTCGACTTCAACGGGTTTATTCGGGTACAAGCTGCGGGCGGTATCTACGGCTTGGCGAATACCGCCACAGGCCATAATGTGGTTTTCTTTAATCAAAAAAGCATCATATAAACCAATACGATGGTTTTTTCCGCCACCGCAGGTGACGGCATATTTTTGTGCCGTGCGTAGGCCTGGAATTGTCTTGCGAGTATCTAACAAACGAGTGTGAGTCCCCGCCAGTTTATCGACATAATGTTTGGTTAAGGTAGCTACGCCAGAAAGTGTTTGGATAAAGTTCATTGCCGTGCGTTCGCCAGTGAGAATAGCGCGCGCAGGACCTGATAATTCACATAATAGCTGGTTGGGTAATACTAGATCGCCATCATCCACATGCCAATGCAGTGCGACTTCACCACCGAGTTGGTTAAAAACCTGCTCTGCCCATGCTTTACCACAAAAAACGCCTTCTTCACGGGTGATTAAAGTGGCTTCAGCGTACTTATCGGCGGGGATCAACATTGCTGTGATGTCGCCATAAGCGATGGCTTTGGTTTGATCGTTGATTTCGGTGCCACCTAAGTCTTCACTGAGGGCAGATTTTACTGATTGGCGGATATCGTTTTCTAACATAAGCGGAGTCCTTGCATTACGGCCTACTTGCATTTTAGGTTAAGATTACCACGGCCTTAGGTCTCACGGAACAGGTTGGAAGATTGAGCAAAAGGAGTAAGCTGCAGCCTTATTTAAATTGAGAGTGGATGGTTTGCTCCATGATCTCAATGTTAAAAGATAGCTCAGTCAGTAAGTTCCGTGCGCAGGGTTTCTTCTTTGCTTGGAGGAATACTGTTAGAGTAAGGCGGTATATGTGGCATAGAGGATAAGCTCATAATGCGGTTTGATTCGGGTTGGTGTGATAGTGCGAGGCGTTGTGAGTCGCCACATTTTAATCAACGTCCCTTGAATGAAGTGAGTTTGTTAGTGATCCACAATATTAGTCTGCCCGCAGGCTGCTTTGGATTACCTTACATTGATCAATTATTTCAAGGGTGTTTAGATACTAATGCCGATTCCAGCTTTGCACCGTTGCAGGGCTTGCAAGTGTCGGCGCACTTTTTGATCCGCCGCAATGGCGAGCGTGTCCAATATGTAAGCTGTAATGACAGGGCTTGGCATGCTGGGGTGTCTCGTTATGGTGAGAGAGAGAATTGTAATGATTTTTCCATTGGTATTGAACTGGAAGGCACAGATACTGAGCCTTACACTCCTGAGCAATATCAGTCACTCATCGAGTTAACACAAGCCCTACTGGTAGAATATCCATTGCTGAGTATTGAACGGATTGTGGGTCATTGTGATATTGCGCCAATGCGGAAAACGGACCCCGGGCAAAGTTTTGATTGGACAAGGTATTTAGAAACGCTGCGCGACTTACGGATGACGGAACGGGCTTCGCCCTTACGGTAAGCGCAGCGTTCTGTGAGTGAGCCAGCGAACGTTCCGTTATCGGTAAACTTTAATCGGTAAGCGCAGAGTTCCGTTATCCGTAACCATTTTTACAAGGAGTATGACAGATGGCATTATTTTCACTCTTGGTCGCCATTTTAGTGGAGCGACTTAAATTTCTTCCTTCATCATGGCAATTTGATCGTTTACTGCAATCCTATCAGACAACATTTTTCGGTGATAAAGCGTCACTGACAAGCGTGATGATGGCGTTGGCGTTAGTGCTACCAGCCTTGTTGGTATATGTTTTATCTTGGTTAGTGGCGGGAATGTTTTGGGGCTTATTAAGTTTAGCCCTATGGATTGTTGTGGCCGTGGTTTGTTTTAACCATCAGAAACAGCGTGATATTTTCAAAAAATATATGCAAGCCGCTTGTCGCTCAGATGTCCAAGCTTGTTACCATTATGCCGCCGAACTCGATTGTAGCGAGTGTTTAGATGCTGTATCCGAGAAAGACCTTGGTGCCAAAGTAGGTCAAAGTGTTGCTTGGATTAACTATCGTTATTATGGTGCCGTGGCGCTGTTTTTCATTTTTTTAGGTCCAGTCGGTGCTGTACTGTATTGCACGGTACGTTTTTATGCCGAAGAGAATGCCCGTAAATCTCTAGAGCTACCCTTAGTCAACGAAGTGATTACGATACTGGATTGGTTACCGAGCCGGATTTTCGCCTTTGGTTATGCCTTAAGTGGTCAATTTAGTGAAGGTTTAGCGGCGTGGCGCCGTAATGGATTGACCTTAAATGTGAGTGCTCGTACTGTGGTGGCTGAAACGGCATTAGCGGCACAACCTTTACCAGAGGTCGCAAGTGCGCCTATATGTGTACAATCAACCTTAGCATTATTAGTGCTCAGTAAACGTAACTTTACACTTATTGTTGCAATACTTTCATTACTGACTATTTTTGGATTGGTGAGTTAATTCCTGATGGATGACAGAACGTCGCTGCGCGACTTACGGATAACGGAATGGGCTCCGCCCTTACGGTAAGCGAAGCGTTCCGTCATCCGTAAACCTTATTCTGTCCTGCTGTCAAATGGTCTGACCCCATAAACATTTTTTTCCGCTATGCTCTCTCTTCGTGAGTGCTTTTGATCGAGATCGCTTTTAAGGAGTGATCTTCAATCTGGACATCAAAACGCTGATTTGATAAAGTGCGCTCACTCAAAAAAATTGGTAAGACCAATTTACAACGGAGCTGAGCGCCTGATGGCCTATAGTAAAATTAATCAGCCAAAAATTTCTGACGTGATCATGGCGCAATTAGAGCAAATGATTTTAGAGGGGAGTTTACAGCCCGGTCAGAAGTTACCGCCTGAACGCGAACTGGCGATCCAGTTTGAAGTGTCTCGACCTTCTTTGCGTGAAGCTATTCAAAAGCTTGAGGCAAAAGGACTGTTAATGCGCCGCCAAGGCGGTGGTACTTATGTCAAAGAACAACTCTGGCAGACCCTTGCCGATCCTATTGTTGAACTGATGAATTCAGATCCAGAGAGTCAGTACGACTTACTGGAGTTCCGCCATGCCACCGAAGGCATGATGGCCTATTTTGCGGCCCTGCGTGGTACCGACGCCGATATGCAAAATATCAAGCGTATGATCCTCGAGGTGGAAGCCGCCACCGATATCGAACAAAAAGCTGCTGCGATTGTGCGTTTTTATCGTGCTGTGGCGGAAGCGTCACATAACGTGGCTATGTTACACCTCGTTCTTAGTTTAACCCCTGTGCTGCATCAAAATGTGGCGCAAAACCTGGAGCTTTTAAGCCGCCGCGAAGAAGCTTCTACTATGGCTAACGATCACAGACGGGCCTTGCTCGCTGCCATCGTTCGTCGTGATCCCGACGCCGCCAGAGAAGCCTCGAATGAACACTTAAGTTACATCGAAGAGGTGATGTTATCTGTGCGGGAAGAAGATAGCCGGTTGCAGCGAAGCTTGCGCCGTTTAAAGAGTGGCGCTTAAGTTCTGTGATTTAGCTGCCAGCTAAATCGGAATATGCCGCAAACACCATTCATTATCATGTATATAGAGAAGGACAGTGTCATGTCTGAAGATATGCTACAAGACGTAGATCCGTTAGAGACTCAGGAATGGGTTGATGCCCTGCAAGCCGTGTTGGAACAGGAAGGCCCAGAGCGCGCGCATTTTTTACTAGAAAAGCTGATCGATAAAGCGCGTCGTAATGGCACTCACTTGCCTTATAACGCCACAACGGCTTACCTGAACACTATCCCTGCGGGTCAAGAGCCGCACATGCCTGGCAACCAAGAGATGGAACGTCGCATTCGCGCCATCATCCGTTGGAACGCTTTAGCTATGGTGCTTCGTGGTTCTAAGAAAGATTTAGAATTAGGCGGCCATATTTCAAGCTTCGCCTCAAGCGCGACTATTTATGACGTATGTTTTAACCACTTCTTCCGCGCACCCAATGAAAAAGACGGTGGCGATTTAGTGTATTTCCAAGGCCATATCGCCCCTGGTATTTATGCGCGTTCATTCTTAGAAGGTCGCTTAAGCGAAGACCAACTGGCTAACTTCCGTCAAGAAGTGGATGGCAAGGGTCTGTCTTCATACCCACATCCAAAACTGATGCCGGATTACTGGCAATTCCCAACAGTTTCTATGGGCTTAGGTCCTATCCAAGCGATTTATCAGGCGCGTTTCCTGAAATATCTGACTGACCGTGGTCTGAAAGATTGTTCAGCACAAACCGTTTACTGTTTCTTAGGTGACGGTGAGTGTGATGAGCCAGAAGCTTTAGGTGCGATTGGTTTAGCGGCCCGTGAAGAATTAGATAACTTAGTCTTCATCGTTAACTGTAACTTACAGCGTCTCGATGGCCCTGTACGTGGTAACGGTAAGATTATCCAAGAACTTGAAGGCGAATTCCGCGGCGCAGGCTGGGAAGTCGTTAAAGTGATTTGGGGTCGTTACTGGGATCCATTATTGGCCCGTGACACTAGCGGTAAGTTACTGCAGTTAATGGAAGAAACCGTTGACGGTGAATACCAAAACTGTAAAGCCAAAGGTGGCGCTTATACTCGCGAACACTTCTTTGGTAAGTATCCTGAAACGGCCGAAATGGTGGCTAACATGTCAGATGATGACATTTGGCGCTTAAACCGTGGCGGTCATGATCCAGTGAAAGTGTACGCTGCCTTAGATCACGCACAAAAAACCAAAGGTCGCCCAACGGTGATTTTAGCTAAAACCGTAAAAGGTTATGGCTTAGGTGATGCGGGTGAAGGTAAAAACATCGCTCACAACGTGAAGAAAATGGGTATCGAGTCTATCCGTTACTTCCGCGATCGTTTCAATATTCCGATCCCAGATGACCAGTTAGAAGATCTGCCTTTCTATCACCCAGGTCCAGATTCTGAAGAAGTGAAGTACATGATGAGCCGTCGTGAAGCGCTGCATGGTAGCGTGCCACAACGTCGTCAAAAGTTCACCGAAGAGATGGAAGTGCCGTCACTGAAGATTTTCGATTCGATTTTACAGGGCTCAAACGGCCGTGAAATTTCATCGACTATGGCATTCGTTCGCGTGCTGACAGCATTGCTGAAAGACAAGAAAATTGGCAAAAATATTGTGCCAATTATTCCTGACGAAGCTCGTACTTTCGGTATGGAAGGTTTGTTCCGTCAAGTGGGTATTTATGCTCACGAAGGTCAAAAATATATTCCGCAGGATTCTGACCAAGTTGCTTACTACCGTGAAGATAAAACCGGCCAAGTATTGCAAGAAGGGATTAACGAACTCGGCGCTATGTCTTCATGGGTATCAGCAGCGACGAGCTACTCAGTCAACGATACACCTATGATCCCGTTCTACATCTACTACTCAATGTTCGGTTTCCAACGTATTGGCGACATGGCTTGGGCTGCGGGTGATATGCGTGCTCGTGGTTTCTTAGTCGGTGGCACTTCAGGTCGTACAACGCTTAACGGCGAAGGTTTACAGCATCAAGATGGTCATAGCCACGTATTGGCGAACACTATCCCTAACTGTATTACTTACGATCCAACCTACGGCTACGAAATTGCCGTTGTGGTACAAGATGGTATCCGTCGTATGTACGGCGAGAATCAAGAAGATATCTTCTACTACTTGACCACAATGAACGAAAACTATGAGCAACCAGCCATGCCAGAAGGTGCGGAAGTGGGCATAGTGAAAGGTATCTACAAGTTAGAAACGGTTGCGGGTTCAGGTAAAGGCAAAGTTCAGTTAATGAGCTGTGGCACTATCCTTGAACAAACCCGTAAAGCGGCGCAAGCACTGGCGAAAGACTTTGGTATTACTGCCGACGTATTCAGTGTGACCAGCTTTAACGAATTGACTCGCGATGGTCAAGCTGCTGAACGTTGGAACATGCTGCACCCAACCGAAACGCCAAAACAAGCCTATATCAGCCAAGTGATTTCAAGTGATGCACCTGCAATCGTCGCGACTGACTATATGAAGATTTACGGCGAACAGTTACGTGCTTATATTCCTACCGATTACAAAGTGTTAGGTACTGACGGTTTCGGTCGTTCAGACAGCCGCGAGAATCTGCGTCACCACTTCGAAGTGGATGCTAAGTTCATCGTTATTGCGGCACTGAAATCACTGGTTGATCGCAAAGAGCTGCCTGTCGATGTGTTAGCAAAAGCCATTAAAGAATATGGTATCGACGCTGACAAGATCAATCCACAGTACGCGTAAGAGGCAATAAAAATGGCTGAATTAAAAGAAGTTTTTGTTCCTGATATCGGCGGCGATGAAGTGCAAGTGATCGAAATTTGTGTAGCTGTGGGTGATACCCTAGCGGCAGAAGAATCGATTCTTACCGTCGAAAGCGACAAGGCGACTATGGATATTCCAGCGCCTTTCGCCGGTGTTTTAGCCGAATTGAAAGTGGCTGTGGGCGATAAAGTATCTGAAGGTACATTGATTGCTATGATGCAAGCGGCGGGCGCGGCAGTTGCCGCTCCGGCTCCAGTTGCAGCACCCGCTCAGGCGGCACCAGCATCTGCACCAGTTCAAGCGGCTCCTGCCCCTGTGGCTGCTGCTCCTGCGACGGGCGCAACCAAAGTGGTTGAAGTCACTGTGCCAGATATCGGTGGCGACACTGATGTATCGGTTATCGAAGTATTGGTTGCTGTCGGTGACACGATTGAAGTTGATAGCGGTTTAATTACCCTAGAAACAGACAAAGCGACGATGGACGTGCCATCACCTTTCGCGGGTGTGGTTAAAGACGTTAAAGTTGCGGTTGGCGATAAAGTGTCGCAAGGCTCTTTAGTCATCATGCTTGAAGTGGGCGGCGCTGCACCTGCAGCCGCGCCAACTGTTGCTGCCCAAGCTGCTCCTGCCGCTACGGTAGCGCCAGTGGCCGCAGCACCTGCTGCACCAGCGGCAAGTGTGGTTGCGGTAAAAGAAATTCAAGTGCCGGATATTGGCGATGCCAGCAATGTCGATGTGATCGAAGTGCTCGTGTCTGTCGGTGATGAAATCACTGCCGACCAAGGTTTGATTACGCTTGAAACTGACAAAGCCACCATGGAAGTGCCTGCGCCATTCGCCGGTAAACTGCTGTCTTTGACTGTTAAAGTGGGTGACAAGGTTTCTCAAGGTAGCGTCATTGCGACGATTGAGACCACTTCTGTTGCAACAGCAAGTGCTCCAGCACCTGCTGCACAAGCGGCGGCTCCTGCTCCAGTGAGCGCGGCGCCCGTTGCTGCACCTGCAAGCCGTCCACCAGTACCCCATCACCCAAGCGCAGGTACACCTGTGTCTACTGGTGCGGTACATGCGTCTCCTGCGGTACGTCGTTTAGCCCGTGAGTTTGGTGTCGACTTGACCCAAGTGACAGGTTCTGGCCGTAAAGGTCGCATCATGAAAGAAGACGTACAGGCGTATGTTAAATACGAACTGTCGCGTCCGAAAGCGACTGCGGCAACTTCTGTTGGTTCAGGTAACGGCGGCGGTCTGCAAGTGATTGCAGCACCTAAAGTTGATTTCAGTAAGTTTGGTGAAGTGGAAGAGATTCCATTAAGCCGTATCCAGAAGATTTCTGGCCCTAACTTACACCGCAACTGGGTAACTATCCCTCACGTGACTCAGTTCGATGAAGCTGATATCACTGAAATGGAAGAGTTCCGCAAGCAGCAAAACGATGTAGCGGCGAAGAAAAAAGCCGATTACAAGATCACGCCTTTAGTGTTTATGCTGAAAGCTGTGGCTAAAACGCTGCAACAGTTCCCTGTGTTCAATTCGAGCTTAAGCTCTGATGGCGAATCACTGATCCAGAAGAAGTATTTCCACATCGGTGTGGCGGTTGATACGCCAAACGGTTTGGTTGTGCCAGTCGTGCGTGACGTGGATAAGAAAGGCATTATCGAGTTATCTCGTGAACTGGCTGATATCTCTATCCGTGCCCGTGATGGCAAGCTGAAATCTGCTGATATGCAAGGTAGCTGTTTCACCATTTCAAGTTTAGGTGGTATTGGCGGTACGGCGTTTACGCCTATCGTGAACTACCCAGACGTGGCGATTTTAGGTGTGTCTAAATCTGAAATTAAGCCTAAGTGGAATGGTAAAGAGTTCGAGCCTAAATTGATGTTGCCGCTGTCACTGTCATACGATCACCGCGTGATCGATGGTGCCATGGCTGCACGTTTTAGTGTGACGCTGTCAGGAATTCTGTCCGATATTCGTACTTTGGTTCTGTAAGCATATAAGGCTGCTCATCTTGAGCAGCCTTTTGTTTATTGTGATCAGTATCAAACACAGGTTAAAATGCGCCCACCTTACGCGCTGGCGCATTTTCGGTTGGCAGGATAGCTCCTCCAACGGATTGAATGAGAATTAGAGGAAAACATGAGTAACGAAATCAAAACTCAGGTAGTGGTATTAGGTGCAGGTCCTGCAGGTTATTCTGCGGCTTTCCGTGCTGCTGACTTAGGTCTGGAAACCATCATAGTTGAACGTTTTAGCACTTTAGGTGGCGTGTGTCTTAACGTGGGTTGTATCCCATCTAAAGCCTTACTGCACGTTGCTAAAGTTATCGAAGAAGCCAAAGCGGTTGCCGCTCACGGTGTGGTCTTCGGCGAGCCAACTATCGATTTAGATAAGTTACGTGGCTTTAAAGAAAAAGTCATTGGCCAATTAACTGGCGGATTGGGCGGCATGTCCAAAATGCGTAAAGTTAACGTGGTTAACGGTTTTGGTAAATTCACTGGCCCTAACACGCTAGAAGTGACTGCTGAAGATGGCACTGTGACTAAAGTGACTTTCGAGCAAGCGATCATTGCTGCGGGTTCTCGCCCAATCAAACTGCCATTTATTCCGCATGAAGATCCACGTATTTGGGATTCGACTGACGCATTAGAACTGAAAGAAGTTCCAGGCAAGTTGTTAGTGATGGGCGGCGGTATTATCGGTCTAGAAATGGGTACTGTGTACGCTTCTTTAGGCAGCCAAATCGACGTGGTTGAGATGTTCGACCAAGTGATCCCTGCGGCTGATAAAGATGTGGTTCGCGTATTTACTAAGCAAATCAAGAAGAAATTCAACCTGATCCTTGAAACTAAAGTCACTGCGGTCGAAGCCCGTGAAGACGGTATCTATGTTTCTATGGAAGGTAAGAGCGCGCCAACTGAAGCCGTTCGTTACGATGCCGTATTAGTGGCTATTGGCCGTACACCTAATGGCAAGTCGTTAGATGCTGAAAAAGCAGGTGTTAACGTTGATGAGCGTGGCTTTATCAAGGTTGATAAGCAACTACGTACTAACGTACCGCACATCTATGCAATTGGTGACATCGTTGGTCAACCTATGTTGGCTCACAAAGGCGTGCACGAAGGCCATGTAGCGGCTGAAGTTATCGCTGGCATGAAGCACTACTTCGATCCAAAAGTCATCCCATCAATTGCTTACACTGACCCTGAAGTAGCTTGGGTTGGTCTGACTGAGAAAGAAGCGAAAGAGCAAGGTATTGCTTACGAAACCGCAACTTTCCCATGGGCTGCAAGTGGTCGTGCGATTGCGTCTGATTGCTCTGAGGGCATGACTAAGCTGATTTTCGACAAAGACACTCACCGCGTGATCGGTGGTGCTATTGTGGGTGTTAACGGCGGCGAGTTGTTGGGCGAAATCGGTCTAGCGATTGAAATGGGTTGTGATGCTGAAGATTTAGCATTAACCATTCACGCTCACCCAACACTGCACGAATCAGTAGGCTTAGCGGCTGAAATGTACGAAGGTTCTATTACTGATTTGCCAAACCCAAAGGCAAAGAAAAAGTAATTTAGCTGTCGATTAAAAAAGCGCTCACTTGAGCGCTTTTTTATTGCCTGTATTTTTTTGTAACTTTTATGTAAACAAGCGGATGAATTGAAGGGATTGAGCTGCTACAGTACAACTATGGTATGCGGTAAGTTGTCACATGCAAACAAAAATAATTAGAACAATTCTGACATGTTTCATCCTTTCACTGATTAGCGTCCATTCGGCTTGGGCGGGCGGCTTCGTGCAGCGTGTTTTTACCGATAGAGACGGTTTAGCTGTCACCAGCATCCGAGGTTTAGCCTTAGATGACTACGGTTTTGTATGGGCAGCTACTGAGCAGGGCTTGTATCGGGTCAGTAATTCTAAGGTGCGGCGCATTGATAAAATTGGCACGGAATCACGGCTTGCGGATGACTTTTTAACGACAGTGGTGAACATCGACCGAGACAAGTTATTGGTCAGTACCAATGCCGCGATTTACCTTTACGATATAGTACAAAATCAATTTACCGCGTTTGGTTCTCCCTATCTATTCCCGCAGTTTCCAGGTGGTGCGCTGATATCGGCAGCCCGCAAGAATAGCAAAACATGGCGATTATTAATTGATAATGGTCAGATCTATGAGTTTTCCCCTTCAAAGTCAGAACTTCGCCTTATCACTCAATTAGCTGTTAATCGCGACCTTCCTTGGCGCAAGTTATTGCTTATGCCCAATGGACACATGTTGGTTGCGGGGCAGTTGCAACTAGAGCTCCTCGACAACAATGGCGAACGGCTATTTCAATACCCTTGGACCGAATCTATGGGCAGTATTCTCGATATGTTGGAGGATACTCAACATAGGATCTGGATTGCGACAGGGCGTGGTGTTTATCAATTAGATCAAATCGCTCATCAAATTACACCTGTGCCAGAATTACCCGATTGGAGCACAGCGATCATTGAAGATGCTAAAGGGTATTTGTGGTTTGCCAGTCGTATTGGCTTGTTAAAATGGTCGCCTGAGACGCGGTTGATTGAGAATTATCAGCAAGAGTTGAAGGCTGAGGCCAACATGGAAACGCTGAAAGCCATGTTGTTTGATGATGCAGGCTTGATGTGGGTTGGAGGCTCTGGTGATGGATTGGCATTGTTAGCGTCACCGCCTGATTTCATTCTTGATACTTATGCGGCAGATGAACCCTATCAGCTGAGCGATGCCATGACCTGGTCTGTACATGCCAGTGATGAAGGGGTTTGGCTCGGTTCTTCCAGTGTAGATTTTGTTGCTAAGGGCAGTAAAAAAGCGGTTAACATTCCGATTGAGGGGTTTAATCCCCACGAAAGTATTTATGATATTAGTGAGTTTGAGGACCATTATTTACTGATCTCAACAACCAGTGGTCTTTTTGTTATTGATAAAGAGACCTTGCAAGGAAGCAGTTTTTCTAAATGGACTCACGGTCAGGATGACTTTAAAAATAAGCTCATATATAAAACTTATCGGGATCCCAAACTGAAAGGACGCGTCTGGATTGCGACTACCACGGGACTCTATTTTTGGGAAATGGGACTCTATGAGCCCCAGCCATTTGATATTGATAAGTCATCGAACGAATTTGATGGCCCCAAGCGGCCTGTGATCCGCACTATTTATCGCAGCTCTGACGGTCGTCTTTGGGTTGGCGGTAAAAAAGTCTTTGGTTACATAGACAGTCAAAACGAGTTTCATGATCAACGGCACTTATTTAATGCTTTTGCGGCACAACCAACGATTAGCCATATTGAAGAAATGTCCCCGGGAATTATCTGGTTTGGTTCCTATGAAAAAGGTTTGTTTGAATATCAGCAGCAGACGGAATCGTTAGTTTCACTGACTTCCGAATGGCAATTAAATTGTAGTTCAGTGTTTTTTATTCAAAAGACCCCTAAGTCAAATCTTGTGGGTTGTGCTGATTCTTTGATTCGTCAGGATATTCAAACGGGCAATATCGCCATGTTTAATCAACTCGATGGTTTGATTTCCGATGAAATGAACGAGGGCGCTTATTTTTATTCGCCAAAAACAGGCTTTTACTTAGGAACACCTGAAGGTGTGATGCGACTCGATGTCAATAGGCTGGTCAATCGTATAACCGATGACCATGTGATGCTTGAATCTGTCTCTGTGTACTATAACAACACGACAGAAGTATCCTTGTTGCCGCGTAACCTGATGACCATCAAACCCGATGCGAATATGGTGAGTTTTCAAATCACTAACTTAGATTATCTCGATGATTCGCCAATCCAATTTAAATACCGATTACGTTATCAGGATGAAGATAGCCATTATGTCTTGTTGCAGGGGGAATCTCAGATCAACCTCGCAGGATTAGCTGCGGGTGGCTATGTGCTAGATATTTTGAGTCAAGTTAACGGGATATGGTCAGATAAGCCGTTCTCTTATCCTTTTTATGTTGAGCAGCATTGGTGGTTATCCCAAGGTTTTAAAGGTATTTTGCTGCTGTTATTTTCTATTATTGCTTTAAGTCTTGCTTGGTATCGACAACGACAGATCAATACCTTTAAGCAGATGAATCTGGCATTAACGGAGAGTGAGGACAGGTTAAGGCAGTCTTTGCGCGGCAGTGACTCAGATCTCTGGGAGTGGCATAAAAATACTCAGGCATTTCACCTTGATAATCGCGGTTCGGTGCTTGGTACACATGCTAATGAGATTGTGGTGAGCTTAGAGGGTTTGCCAGTGCATCCGCAGGATAGGGAGAAAGCTCTCGCTCAGTGGGACAACATGATGGCGGGTGAGATTGACCGATTCGAGGCCGAATATCGCTATCAGCGTAAGGACGGTAATTGGGGATGGCTGAGGGTTAGAGGGCGGCCAGTTGCTCGCAATAAGCACTCAAATGAAATTGAACGGGTCGCGGGTATTTATAGCGATATTACTGTGCAACGCCAGCTAGAAGATGAAATTAATTTATTGGCGAAAGCGTTTGGCAATACCTCTGAAGGTGTGTTGATTTTAGATGTCGAAGGCGGTATTCGCGTTGCGAATTACGCTGCGCAACAAATTATTGGTATAGATTCTGACGACTTAGTCGGGCAACCATTTGCACAATTCGTACAGATGAATGACGGATTAGCATCGGAGATTAAGCAACTTCTCCGTGATAGTCAGTCTTGGACCGGAGAGCGGGAGTTAATCCGCGCCAATCAGCAACTTTGTCCTGTGTGGCTAAACGTGTCGGTGATGCAAAGCATTAACGGGAAAGTAACCCACTATGTGGTGGTATTTTCTGATATTACGGAGCGTAAACGTACTGAAGCCGATTTACGCCGTTTGGCTAATTACGATGTGCTTACTGGGTTGCCAAATCGCTCCTTATTTTCTAGCCGTCTATTACAGTCGATTCAAGCTGCGCAGCAAACAGGTGAGAAACTGGCGCTACTGTTTTTAGATCTCGATAGATTTAAGCATGTTAATGATTCCTATGGTCATAGCATGGGCGATGCACTGCTGGTCGAAGCATCAAGCCGACTGCAATCTTGTATTTCCAGCGAGCATTTACTCTGTCGTTTTGGTGGCGATGAATTTGTGATTTTACTCCGCAATGCAAACAGCATTGACGATATTAACCATGTCGCCGAGCGCCTATTGGAGCAAATTGTCGCGCCTTTTAAGTTGTATGGTCGGGAATTTTATATTTCGACCAGTATAGGCATCAGTATTTGGCCCGACGATGCGGTGCAGCCTGAGGCTTTTATCAAGAATGCCGATCTTGCTATGTACCATGCCAAAGAAGAAGGGCGAGGCAATTTCCAATATTATTCCTCGGAGCGTAATGCTCAAGCCCTCTATCATTTACGGCTTGAGGCCGATTTACGCAAAGCCATAGAACGGCAAGAGTTCGAGCTTTATTATCAGCCGCAAATTGATATTTTACGTAACGATAAGCTCATAGGAATGGAGGCATTAATTCGCTGGAAACATCCGCAAGACGGATTTATTCGCCCCGATATTTTCATTAAAGTTGCTGAGGCTTGCGGTTTAATTGTTGATATTGACCGCTGGGTATTAAGACAAGCCTGTGTGCAGGGGGCCAATTGGACTAAGCGCTATGGCTCGGGCTTTAAGTTGTCGGTTAATATTTCGGCGGTGCATTTTAGGCAGCCAGATTTTATTGAAGATATCCAAAGAATTTTACAAGAAACCCAAATGCCAACAGCATCTTTAGGATTAGAAATCACCGAAGGCGTATTGATGAAGGAGTTGCATGTCGCTAAAGACCATCTAACTCGATTGAAATCTTTGGGGATCGAGGTTGCCATCGATGACTTTGGTACTGGGTATTCCTCACTGGCTTATTTGCGTAATTTTGAAGTCAATACCCTAAAAATTGATCGCTCCTTTTTGATTGATATCGCCACTAATACCGCAGATCAGGCGATTGTGAGCAGTATTATTGAATTAGCCCGTAACCTTAAATTAAATGTGGTTGCTGAAGGGATTGAGACGGTTGAGCAGTTAGAGCAAGTCTTTAGCCGTGGCTGTTATATTATTCAAGGGTATTATTTTGCTAAACCTATGTGCGTTGATGATTTTGAGCGCTATTTAGAGACAGATAACAAAATCGTCTCTATTGATCATTAAGCTAGAAACATAGTCTATTATTGGCTCGCGAATACTTAATATTTGTATCGCTGATGGGCAATCGTCTGCACGATATAAGCCAGTGAGCTTGAGATGTAAACGTTATCGTCTTCAGTGGTGAAGGATATTTTGTTTAGCGGTTTATTCAATTAAACTTCATCTGTTTGTATAAAGAGTACACAAACTTATCACTAGTCGGTCCAGATAAAATATGACTGACGGTTAAATCGATAAGTTTGTTAATATAACTCGGATTTTTATCCCATAAAAAGTAGCCTCACATGATGCGTCAACTACTCGCTTCTATTATTTTGTGTTTGTGTGTTACCCCGTCTTTGGCTGCAGAGCGCCTTAAAATTGGTGTCGTACTCAGTGGTGGTGGTGCTAAAGGCGCCGCTCATGTGGGCGTGCTCAAAATATTAGAAGAACATAACATCCCAGTCGATTATATCGCGGGCACCAGTATAGGCGCCTATGTCGCTGGCATGTATTCACTGGGTTACAGTGCGAGTGAAGTGGAAGCTATCATGATGGGGGTCAACTGGGACAGTGGCTACTCGGACACCATACCGCGCAATATTTTGAGTTACAGGGATAAACAGTTACGCGACCGTTACAATATTCCGTTAAACATTGGCTATAACGAAGGCCAAGTGAGGGCGCCAAGTGGTCTGCTACGTGGTCAGACTATGTCACAACTTTTACGTCAGTCGACAGATCTGGTACAGCAATTTGGTCATTTTGATGATTTAGCCATTCCCTACCGAGCGGTTGCAACCGACTTAGAAACTAGCTTACCTGTGGTGATTAGTCATGGCAGTATGGTTAAAGCTATGCAAGCGTCTGCAACTGTACCTGGTGCACTTCAGCCCGCACAAATTGAAGGCAAGTTATTGGTCGATGGTGGTATTGCTAATAACATGCCCGTCGATGTGGTTAAGGCCATGGGAGCCGATATTATTATCGCCGTCGATATTGGCTCGCCTCTGGTCAAAAAAGATAAATTAGACAGTACTATCGCAGTACTCGATCAGCTCTCTAATTTTTTGACCAATGCCAGCACTGAAAGACAAAAACAATTGCTGACAGATAAAGATGTATTGATCCGACCTGCGATTGACGCCCTCAGCACCACTGATTTCACTATTATGCCGCTGGCATTAACCCTTGGAAAAGAAGCCGCTAATGGTCAGCTTTATAAGTTGAGCAGTATGAGCGTAAGCCCTGAGGAATATGCCGCCTACGTCGAGGCTAAAAAAGCCAAAGGTAAATTATTAATGGCGGATGTACGTCATCCCATTAATGAAATCGTATTTGAAAACCAATCTAAGGTGAGTTTGAATCTCTTGACGGAAACCTTGGATATTAAACCTGGGCAAGCTGTATCTAAAGACGAGCTTAATGAGGCGTTAAAGCGTATTTACTCCCTCAATAAATTTGAGCGTGTCGATGCTGAATTTGTAGAAGGTGAGGATGGCCGCATACTCACAGTCACCACTAAGGCTAAGTCTTGGGGGCCGAATTATTTCCAACTGGGCTTTAATTGGGAGGATGACTTTAATTCAGAATCTGCCATCAGTTTTGACATGGCTTATACCATGACCGATTTGACCTTTAATGGTGGTGAGTGGCGCAATGAGGTGAAGCTCGGCATTGAAAAGTTGTTTGCAACTGAGTTCTATCAGCCTTTAGACAGGGACCAACAGTTCTTTAGCCGTGCCCGTTATCAATACGATACCCGTGATTGGGACTTATACGATAATAACAGTCGTATCTTAACCTTCGACAAGAAAACCCATACGATTGAATTAGGCATAGGTTATAACTACACCTTACAAGGGATGATTGAGTTAGGCTTAGTCGCAGAGAAGGGGGCGATAGTCAATGATGTTTGGCTAACGCAGGACTTAGATTTTAGTTCCTATGGTGCTTACTTTAGGTTCGGTTACGATAGCTTAGATAGTATTAGCTTTCCAACATCAGGTAATCGCGTAACCTTAAACGTTTACGTGCGCAATGAAGATTTCAATGACAGTATCGACGATAATCAAAACCAATTTAGCGTGCAAATAGAGGCCGACTGGAAAGGTGCCTTGAGTGTCGGTAACCACGCTTTTGTTGGTAAGGCATCAATTGCTACTAACAATAATGATGGTGTCAATACGCTGCATTTATCTGAGCTGGGAGGATTCTTAAACCTGTCTGGTTACCATAAAGACTCAATTATGGGCGCACATAAAGTGTTTGGGGCCTTTATTTATCAATATGATCTCGGGCGTGATGCGCTAGGTATGACAGATTACCCTCTATACCTAGGTTGGAGCTTAGAGGCGGGAAATGTCTGGGACGAGCGCACTGACGTCACCCTGACCGATCTGATTTATGCATCGAGTCTTTATATCGGTACCGATACTTCCATGGGACCCGCAGCACTTGGTTTTGGGATCACAGATCTTGGCGATAAGTCTTTCTATTTATTTGTGGGTAAAAACTTCTAGTTTGAGATTTGTGTAAAGAACTTAAGGGCATGACTGAGGTTGTGCCCTTACTTTTTGGTCGATGGAAAAACTATAAGCGTCATCCCTATGGAAGTTACCTTGCCGAAATAGCTAAGAGTGTCGCTAAAGTGTCATATCCTTTTACAAAATCTTACTACTGTGAGGCGTACCAAGATGCTAAGGTTTTGCTGGAAAAATAATAACTCTCAACGGAAGCTGGGGAAAACAATGAAGAAGATAAGCACACTGGCACTGAGTATCGCCTTGAGTTTAGGTTTAGCGGCTTGTAGTACTGAGCCTAAAACTGAAGCCGTCGCGGTGTCTGGCATTGAATTGCAAAACTTTGATGCCTCAGTTCGCCATCAAGATGATTTCTATTACAGCGTTAATGGAAAATGGTTGGCAAATACGCCTATTCCAGCTGACAAATCTAACTATGGCGCGTTTTCTGTGTTGTACGACCAAAGCCAAGATGCATTAAAGAAAATTATCGACGAAGCGGCCGCTAAAAAGAATCCTGCCGCAGGCTCGAATGAGCAGAAAATCGGTGATTTCAATGCTAGCTTTATGAATACCGATTTGCTTGAAACCTTAGGTGTTACTCCGCTTAAGCCATTGCTGGCCGATATCGCTGGCGCAAAAACGCACGCTGACTTACCCGCTGTTATGGGCAAATTACTGACGACGGGTTCTGGTATTCCTTTTGGTTTTTACGTCAATAATGACGCTAAAAACTCAACCCAGTATGCGGTGTATTTAAGCCAGTCAGGCCTCACGCTACCGGATCGTGATTATTACCTTAAAGATGACCCTAAATTTGCCGCTAATCGTCAAGCCATGGCCAAGTATGTGACAGACATACTGACCGAAGCGGGTTACAAGGATGCTAAACGCGCGGCTAAAAACGTCGCCGACATCGAAATGATGATCGCTAAAAGTCAGTGGAGCCGAGTCGAATCCCGTGATGCCAACAAGGCATACAACAAGTTAGATCGTGCTGAACTGCAAAAGTTAACCGGTCAATTCGATTTTAATGCCTTTGCTGCGAGTGCGGGCTTAGGCGATAAAGTGACTGAAGTGATCGTGCGTCAGCCCTCTTATTTTGAAAAACTCGGCGCCAGTTTCGAGACATTCCCTGTATCGGCTTGGCAGGATTATCTTGCGTTCCACTTAGTGGATAGCTACGCCGAGTTACTGAGTAAAAACTTTGTTGATTTGAACTTTGCCTTTAAGAGCAAAACCTTAATGGGTATCGAAGAGCAGCAGCCACGCTGGAAAAAAGCAGTTGATGGCGCCGACCAAGTGATTGGTGAGTTAGTGGGTGAAGAGTACGTTAAGCAATACTTCAAGCCAGAAGCTAAAGCACGCATGGAAACCATGATCAAAAACTTGATCAAAGGTTTTGAAGTCAGCATTAATGAACTTGAGTGGATGACGCCAGAAACCAAAGTCGCCGCTCAAGAAAAACTGGCTAAATTTACCTATAAAATTGGCTATCCAGATAAATGGAAAGATTACTCAGGTTTAGATATCAAGGCTGACGAGTTAGTCGGTAACTACATGCGTTATGCTCAGTTTGAATATCAAGACATGATCAACAAGCTAGGCAAGCCAATTGATCGTACCGAATGGGGCATGACACCACAAACGGTGAATGCTTATTACAGTCCAGTGAAAAACGAAATTGTGTTCCCTGCAGCGATTCTGCAACCGCCATTCTTTAATATGGATGCCGATGATGCTGTTAACTACGGTGGTATAGGTGCCGTGATCGGCCATGAAATTAGCCATGGTTTTGATGACCAAGGCGCTAAATACGATGGTGATGGCAACCTGCGTGATTGGTGGTCAGATAAAGACAGAGAAGAGTTCCAAAAACGCGGTAAGCAGTTGTCTGCCCAATACTCAGGTTATGAGGCAATGCCCGGCAAGTTTGTTAACGGTGATTTGACCTTAGGGGAAAACATCGGCGACTTAGGTGGTTTAACCGTAGCGGCACGTTCGTATTTGATGAGCCTTAACGGCAAACCTGCACCTGTGCTCGATGGTTTAACGGGCGAGCAACGCTTCTTTGTGGGTTGGTCGCAAGTATGGCGCCGTAATTACCGTGATGAAGAGCTGAGCCGTCGTTTGCTGACAGATCCGCATTCACCAAGCCATTATCGTGCCATGGGTACGCCGCGTAACGTGGAAGCCTTCTATAAGGCCTTCGATATGAAAGAAGGCGATCAAATGTATTTAACGCCAGATGAACGTGTAAAAATCTGGTAATACATGCAGTTGATTTAAATAAGAAAAGCCAGACAATGTCTGGCTTTTTTATTGATGACGATAATCTAGGATGCTGCCGATTAATGTCCATAACCTAAGGATTCAATTTTTGTGACTTTATTATCAGTGGCATACAGGCGACGCATTAAGCGTGTTGGTCCAAAGTCATAGGTCCATTCTTGATACTCAGTCGGCAACTTGCTGGGATCGATCACCCTGTCTCCGTTAGCGTTGAGATAAGTCGCTGGCAGACTGTATTCTCGAATATCACTGGGCGAGCCGCATTTATCCTGCACAGTCGTTAAAGTATCGCCCGTATTGATCACTTGTTGTTTACAGTGCATGGTTTCACCTGCGCTAGCGGGTAAACAGGTGGACATGAGTATTAAGCCCATGGGCAGTATTAAGGATAGGTACTTCACATTGAATTCCTTCTGGTGCATACACCATTCTGCTATTTATCCGTAGGGTAAAGACTAAGCTTATTCGCCCTGCAGAAACTCGGTGTGTTGTGACGTTATTTTGCCAAAATTGTTGTTAATGCCAACAAACTCTCGGCCTGATGATGGGCGATAATCCACTTAGCATCGCCTCTTTGTTCTGGCGCAGGGATCGCGACCGTTTGCATGTTGGCTGCTCTGGCGGCAATTAAGCCGTTAAAGGAATCTTCGATGGCAAGACAACAACGGGGATCAACATCTAACGCCTTAGCGCAATTCAAATAAACTTCTGGGTGGGGTTTACCATAGATTAGGTGTTCAGCCGATTCTATCGCCATAAACTTTTCACTGAGATCTAACTTCGTTAATACTGCTTGGATAATGGTGTTTGGGGATGAAGTCGCTAAGCCGATTTTAAGGCCAAGCGCTTGGCAGTGGTCAATCGTTTCGTAAACGCCCAGCATAGCTTCGCCGCTAACCAGAATTTCATTTGCAACTTTATCAACAATCGTTTGGCTGACCTTGGCATTATCATAGTGTGGCCAAGGTGCCTTGTGGTACCAATAATCGACGCATTGATCGATGCGTAAGCCCGTGGTTTGTTGAATCGTCTCTACCGTCACTGGCACGCCGAGTGCGGATAACACTTCATACTCGACTCGTTGCCATAGGGGTTCTGAATCGATTAAAACGCCATCCATATCAAAAATAACGGCTTGAATGCTAAGGGATGTCATTGGTACTCCGATGGACTAAGGAAATAACTGAGATATGCAGTAAATTAAGCCTGAGTGTAAGGTCTCGCACTGCATCTTAAAAGCCAAAATGCAGCAAGATGAGAAAAATTTATACCTATTTGCTCTCTGACACGGAAAATTGCTTGTTCGATTTAAAATTAATGAAACATTGTTAACTATTTGTAGTGTATGGTTTTTTGTCTGTTTTCAAACTATTGTCTAATTTCACTTGTTTTAATCTTCCCGTAAGTTGGCATTCGCCGCCGGATTTAGTCCTTATTTCGCTTTTTGCCGAGTGTGACCTGATTCATACTTTTGCAAAGCTGTAGTATACTGCAGGCCGGAAATACGGGTCGATCATGTCGGACTGTCAGCTTCAATTAAGAAGACGTGCAGTTTCGTTGTTAGAGCGCCAAACAAAGAGGAATGTTGCCGTGCTAGAAGCATATCGTAAACACGTCGCAGAACGTGCTGCAGAGGGCGTAGTCCCTAAGCCATTAGATGCACATCAAGTGGCTGAACTGGTTAAGTTAGTTCAAAACCCACCCGCAGGTGAAGAGGCTTTCGTTCTCGACCTGCTTGAAAATCGAATTCCCCCAGGTGTTGATGAAGCCGCTTACGTTAAGGCTGCTTTTTTAGATGCGGTTGCCAAAGGCACTGAGAAATCACCGATTCTGTCTGCTGAGCGTGCTACTGAGTTATTAGGCACAATGCAAGGCGGCTACAACATCGAACCTCTGATCGCGCAGCTGGATAATCCAGCGTTAGCACCTTTAGCCGTTAAAGCGTTATCTCACACTCTGCTGATGTTTGATTCTTTCCACGATGTGGTTGAGAAGATGGAAGCGGGCAATGAGTTTGCAAAGCAAGTGGTTGAAGCGTGGGCGAATGCAGATTGGTATTTAAGCCGTCCAAAACTGGCCGACAAAGTCACTCTGACAGTATTTAAAGTCTCTGGTGAAACCAACACCGATGACTTGTCACCTGCACCAGATGCATGGTCACGTCCTGATATCCCATTGCACGCGTTAGCTATGCTGAAAAACGCCCGTGATGGTATCGAGCCTGATGTTGCTGGTGCCGTTGGCCCAGTGAAAAAAATCGAAGCATTAAAAGCACAAGGTCATCCATTAGTATATGTGGGTGACGTTGTGGGTACGGGTTCATCACGTAAATCTGCGACTAACTCAGTACTGTGGTTTATGGGCGATGATATTCCATTCGTACCTAACAAGCGCGCTGGCGGTTTCTGCCTTGGCGGTAAAATTGCACCGATTTTCTTCAACACTATGGAAGATGCGGGCGCACTGCCAATCGAGCTTGATGTGAACAAGATGGAAATGGGCGATGTGATTGACATCTACCCATACGCCGGTGTGGTTAAGCGTCACGATAGCGACGAAGTAATTTCAGAATTCAGCTTAAAAACGGAAGTCTTGTTAGACGAAGTTCGTGCTGGTGGTCGTATTCCATTGATCATCGGTCGTGGTTTAACTGACAAAGCCCGTGACGTATTAGGCTTAGGGTTATCTGACGTCTTTGTACGTTCTCAAGATGTCGCTGATACTGGCAAAGGTTATACACTTGCGCAGAAGATGGTCGGCAAAGCTTGTGGCGTAGCGGGTGTGCGTCCTGGTCAATACTGCGAGCCTAAGATGACGTCTGTCGGTTCACAAGACACGACAGGTCCTATGACCCGTGATGAGCTGAAAGATTTAGCTTGTTTAGGTTTCAGTGCTGATTTGACTATGCAGTCATTCTGTCACACTGCGGCTTATCCAAAGCCAGTGGATGTGAACACACATCATACTCTGCCTGATTTCATCATGAACCGCGGCGGTGTATCACTGCGTCCAGGTGACGGTGTTATCCACTCGTGGTTAAACCGTATGCTGCTACCAGATACCGTTGGTACGGGTGGTGACTCACATACGCGTTTCCCAATCGGTATTTCATTCCCAGCGGGTTCAGGCTTAGTAGCGTTTGCTGCTGCGACTGGCGTTATGCCACTCGACATGCCTGAATCCGTATTAGTGCGCTTCAAGGGCAAAATGCAACCGGGTATCACACTGCGTGATCTGGTTCATGCTATCCCATTAAAAGCCATTGAACTGGGCATGCTGACTGTTGAGAAGAAAGGTAAAGTAAACATCTTCTCTGGTCGAGTACTGGAAATCGAAGGTCTTGAAACCTTGAAAGTTGAACAAGCTTTCGAACTGTCTGATGCTTCAGCTGAGCGCTCTGCTGCTGGTTGTACCATCAAGTTAGACAAAGAACCTATCATTGAATACCTGAACTCAAACATCATCATGCTCAAGTGGATGATTGCTGAAGGTTATGGCGATCGTCGTACGATTGAACGTCGTATCAAAGGTATGCAAGAGTGGTTAGCCAATCCTGAGCTGATGAGCGCCGATAAAGATGCTGAGTACGCTGCAGTAATCGAAATCGACCTAAATGACATCAAAGAGCCAATCCTGTGTGCGCCAAACGATCCTGATGATGCCGTTTTACTGTCATCTGTTGCGCAAACTAAGATTGATGAAGTGTTCGTAGGTTCTTGTATGACCAACATCGGTCACTTCCGCGCAACTGGTAAGATGCTAGACAAGTTTGCTAAAACTCTGCCAACACGTCTGTGGATTGCACCACCGACTAAAATGGATAGAGATCAACTGACTGAAGAAGGCTACTACGCGATTTTTGGTCGTGTAGGCGCGCGCATCGAGATCCCAGGTTGTTCACTGTGTATGGGTAACCAAGCACGTGTAGCTGAAGGTTCAACTGTGGTATCGACTTCTACCCGTAACTTCCCTAACCGTTTAGGTACAGGTGCTAACGTTTACTTAGCCTCTGCTGAACTGGCTGCGGTTGCTGCACTGTTAGGTCGTCTGCCGTCACCTGAAGAATATCAAGAATACGCTAAAGAGTTAGACGCAACTGCGGCTGACACTTACCGTTATTTGAACTTCGACCAAATCGAGTCTTACACCCAAAAAGCATCGGAAGTGATCTTCCAGACTGCCGTGTAATCGATTGCCGTTAAGGTAACTTGATGTAAAAAGCCAGCGTAAGCTGTAATGCCGATCAGTTAAGACAGATCGCTTGACGATCTCGCTGAAAAGATCAAAATCCGATGACCTCATGTCATCGGATTTTTTTATGCAACTCTCAGAAGCACTCGCCCGTACTCATATTACCCGCCTAACCGAATTCACCTGCTTAGCAGATGTGTTAGAACCTGAGTTAATTCAATCTTGCCTAGACTCTCAGGGCGTTGCGACGTTAAGACGGCGTAAATTGCCGATGGACGCGATGATTTGGGC
>NZ_JAKKSC010000028.1:0-67198 GCF_025653705.1 Shewanella sp. SM87 | reverse complement strand
ATCGGTCCACCCCAATCAACTGAGTTTTCGAGATGCGGCGAGTTATATCATCTTCAAGTTGACACAACTGTCATCACAAACACCGGGGAATGTCCCGAGAGACGTATTGGATATAGAACGAAATGCACGGCAATTTAAGCTGGATGGTAAACGGGAAAGGGCATATCCACGAGTTCTTAAAATGAGCAAAAACAAGTTCCCGGTTAGACCAAAGAAAAATGCCGTTCACTCTTAAGTGAACGGCATTACGCTAATGCGGGTCTTTTTATTGGAATATTTTATTAGAGGATGACAACCCACAGTCCTTAGATCTACTACACATCTTTAGTTATAGCTGTGCATCTATGAGCCATGACTCTCACTAATTTTATAACTCTTAATTTTATAGCTCTACTGCGCGGCGTAAACGGAAACTCCGTAAAGCCAAATACAATGCTCCCACTGCCGCCCAAATGAGCCCTAACTCTAGTGATTGTGGCTCTAAGTTCACCCAAAGCACGCCAATAGTGCCGGCGCCACACAGGGGCAATACTAAGTATTGCAGGTGGTCTCTAAAAGATTTATTACGTCGATCCCTTAGGTAAAACTGCACAATCACGGATAAGTTCACGAAGGTGAACGCCACTAAAGCACCAAAATTCACTAAGGCTAGCGCCATTTCTAAATCAAATGAGACGGCAGATAGCGCAAGCGCCCCCACCAACAAGACATTAAATGCAGGGGTTCGCCATCTAGGATGGATATAAGCAAACCCTTTACGTGGCAACATATTATCCCGCCCCATCACATATAAAATCCGTGCAACCCCAGCATGGGCAGCCATACCGGATGCCAATACAGCAACAGTGGTCGCGACTAATACGATGGACTGGAATAGATTACCACCCACATAGAGTGCAATTTCAGGCAATACCGCATCAAGCTGTTGAAAGCGCGAGATATCGGGGAAATAGAGCTGCAAAAAATAAGACACGCCAACAAAAATCACGCCACCGAGCAAAGCCGTCAACACAATCGCGCGAGGGATAACACGTTGAGCATCTTTAGTTTCTTCAGTCAGTGAACTTAACCCGTCAAAGCCGAGGAAGGAGAAACACAGAATCGTCGCCCCAGTGAATAATGGTGCCATCGCCATATTATCGGCATAAAATGGTCGCACACTCGCGACGACACCTTCGCCTTCACCGAGGGAAATGCTATAGGCCATTAGACCAATGAACACCACAATAATGGCGATCTGTGCAAACACTATCACCCCATTAAAGTTCGCGACTAGATCAATCCCCTTGAGATTAAGCAAGGTCATTATGGTCACAAGAGTGAAAATAAAGATCCAAGGTTCGACGCAGGGAAACATGGCGGTTAAATAGATTTTTGCGAGCAACATATTGATCATTGGCATAAACATATAGTCCAGCAGCGATGACCAACCCACCATAAAACCAACATTCGGGCTAAAGGTTTTTTGAGCATAAGTGTAGGCTGAACCCGCATAGGGATATTTACGTACCAAATGACCGTAACTAAACGCGGTAAATAAAATCCCCGCCAATGCGAATAGATAAGACGTAGCCACATGGCCAGAGGTGATCTCGGAAACAATACCAAAGGTGTCAAAAACGGCCATCGGCGTGAGATAGGCAAGCCCCATCACCACCACTTGCCATAAGTTGAGGGTCTGCTTCAAACCCGGATTTTGTTGGCTCATCAGCACACCCCCATTGTACAGGGTTGAACACCTAAGCACGCATCTGCAATTAGTTTTTGCTTGCGGCTAACCGTCTGCACTCTCGGTTTAATGGCTAACGCAACAACTTGATTTACAACAACTACCGACAATCCGGTACACAACAGCCCCATTGGTCTTTCCTCAGTAAAATAGGTTCAACTGAACCTCATATCATTTCCGGATGTTTACCGGCCTCAATTGTTTTAAAACACATACGTCATAAATAAAAAATAACCGAGATACTGAGTATCTCGGTTATTTTTTCGGCGCGCATTCTCCCCCAAAACCAACAAGAAGACAACCCAATAAGGGCCGTTTGATGGCTATCTGCACGATGAGAGTTAAATTAACGGAATAGAATAGACAAGGATAAAGATGGCTTAAAGCAGTTTGAACACTAAGACACGCTACTAGAATATGACAGTAAGGCTGATGACATGCCGAAGGACAAGCTCAAAACTGAATAATTTTTTCACTTGTTTTAAATTTGTTATTGGAAATAAAGCAGATATAGATATAATCTTCCGGCAAAAATTAAACAGGGGCAGTTTAATTTGCGAAGCAACCGCTTCATTTGTTTTATCGCATCAAAAGGAAGATGAAATGCGTAAAATTACTTTAGTCTCTCTGACCATTGGCAGCTGTTTTCTCGCCGCCTGCGCCGCAAAACCACCTATTATCGCTCAAGAAAAAACCGTTGAAATCGAGGGTGTTAACTTAGTTTTTGGTGGCAGTTTTGATACAGAACGCAAAAACATTTCACTCTCTGTGAATGGCGATTCTGTTATGAAAGGCACTTTCCCGCCTTATACTCCGACTCAAAATTTGAGCGGTAAATACAAGGATTTCAAGATTTCTAGCCAATGCTATTTCGGTTCAGTACTCAGCAGCCAAGGTGGCGCATTTGGCGCGATTGCCGGCGTCATTCAAGCGACTAAGTCGAGCTCAGGCGATAAGTGCGATATGCTCGTCGACGGTAAAATTGTTGAAAGTCTCTACTTCTAAAGATTAATTGCAGAAGTACCTAAACTGCCCCTGTAGAGTACAAAACCTGTAAACACTCGCGAGATACTCTGTCCCGCGAGTCCCATCAAAGCTGATTAGCTTCATCCAACAATCTCGCTCGACGCTTAATCCCCAACATCGCTAGGCCGAAAAAAACCGCAAATAAGCCCCAGAGTTGCAGCCATTTTGGCATCACACTCGCCCAACTTGCGCCCATTTGATTGAGTTCTAGCATGCCCATAATCGCGGGCACGGCGGGAATAAACTGTGAGCCGAGTACTAAAGGTTCTGGGATCAGTGCTATCGGCCACACAAAACCTGATACGAATAGAATAGGCATAGAGATCAGCAGTAACACTTGGGTGGGTAAATCGCGGCGAGTGAATAAGGTGCTCATAGCAACACCTGCGGCGGCGGTAGCCAGTAAAAACGGCAATAACCACAGCGCAACTAAACCAAGGCTCGCTTGAATACTCACGTTATACCAGTGATAACAATAGCCCACATAAAAGCTGGTAAAGAAGATATAAATCAACATGAAAGCAAGAATACGACCACAGACTAATTGCACCGGTGACACTTGCTGCCAATACCCTTTATGCCGCCATTGCCCAGCCCCTAAAATGCCAGTACCTATGAGTAAGGTTTGGTGCAAAATCAGCAAGAACAGTCCAGGTACCACATAGGGCGTATAACCTAGGCTCTGGTTAAAGGCTGGCACACTGTTAAGATGAAGCGAGTTTAAACTCTCTTGGGCCTGCTTAGGATTTTGTCCTTGAGCAAGCATGCCAATCAATTGCACTTGTTTACCCGCATCCATTCCAGCACTAACTAAGCCTTCAACAACCGCGGAATAAATCAAAAAGTAACTAGCATCACCGCCATAGCTTAGCGTCACACCTTTACCGAGCAATAAATCGCGGCGGAATCCTTCTGGGATCACGAGTAAGCCGTGGGCCTTACGCGTCTCAATAAAACGCTTCGCCTCGGTAATCGAACCGACTTGGCCTATGACTTGAATTTTTGCGCTGGCATCGGCATGACGGATCAATTGACGGCTTAGGGAAGAATGATCTAAGTCCACCACGATCAGTTGTTGCTCGGTCGGCACTTGATTCAGATAGGGTAAAGGATACAAAACCGAATAAAACAGTACACCGCCAAATAAGGTCACTGCGATCGCTTTATCGCTAATAATGGCCTTAAACTCAGTGAGGATCAGTCGCCACAGACTGAGCTGACGTGGTGTGTTTGCGTGTTCGCTATTGGATAAATTCATCCTATTGCCCCTTCGCAGATATAGCTGCGTCCGAGTCATAAACCGTCACTGAAGCATTGGTGTTAACTGTGGTAGACAGTAATTTACGCGACAGGAAATATATCAAAGGGATCAGACAGATAAAGCCCCAATAACTGGTGATTTGGCTCGCCACACTTGGCCAAGTAGCGCCATAACTCACGATACTAACATGGGACTCAATATAATGGCTCGATGGCATGATAAGTCGCCACCACTGGGCTAATTGCGGCATTTCGTGAGTCGGGAAAGTAATGCCCATAAAGGCAAACGCTGGCGCAAATAAAGCGGTACAAAAGCTGATGACCCGCGCACTGTCACGCATCACTACAAATATTAATAACACTAAGCTCCAGACTGCCAATAACATGACTAATTGCGCGAGCAATAATAGGGCTAAACTCCCCGCCATCGGCAGAGCAAGATACAAATACAGCCAAGCTAAAATAAAGCCGCCCTGCAGCATCAATATCGGCGTAAACAGCACCATTTTCGCCCACACCTTAGGCCAAAAATGTTCAGTTAAGAGATTCGACATGCCATCGGCATGAGTGGTAGGCGCTAAATGCAGCTCTCGATTTAAACTGTTTGCCATCACTAACATAGATAACAACTGCCACAGCGCAATCAGCACTGGCGGTACTAAGAAACCTATGTAGTTGTTATTTCGGTTAAACAGGGCTGTTGTTTGGCTTTTGACTGGGCTTAAATTCACTGCGACTTGGGATTTCGGTGTACCATTTGCGAGCTGCTTTAAACCCGCCACTTGCTGTAATCCGGCGCCTAAACTCAACTGAATTTGGCTTGAGAGTAACTTACCCACCAGCAAAAATTGACTGTTGTAGCGCACATCAATTGTAGGCTTATGGCCTGTGAGTAAATCCTTTTTCATATCATAGGGAAAAACCACAATAGCGTAGACTTTCGCCTGTTGCATCGCGCTTATCGCCGAGGATAAGTCGGTAAAACTTTGCGGATCGGTAACTGGATTTGCCTTAAGCTGACGAGCCAACATGCGGCTCAATTGACTATGATCTTGGTCGACAATCGCCACGGGCAGTTGCCTTGGCAGACCTGCACTGAACAACCACCATAAGCATAAAATCCCCAGTAGTGGAATATAACTTATCAGCGCTAACTGCCAAGGGTCATGCCATAGGGCACGCAGCTCACGGCGAACTAACGCTGTGAGCAACGCCATAAAGCTTATGCTCGATGGCTGTGATTCGCCCTTAATCTTGTCCGCCGCGTTGGCGTGAGGCGTACGTTCAGTCACGACTTTTACTCACTGCGCAGCAGCACAGACATGCCGACACGCAGATCGGTAATCGGCTGGTTTGGACGCAATTCCACTTCAAAGGTTCGCATATCAAAATCATGGCCACTTTCAGTCGAACGCCAAGTGGCAAACTCACCCATCACACTGATATGGGACACAGTAAAATCCACATCCTGCCCGAGTGCCGGAATCGTTAATTGAATTTTTTGACCTTTTTTGAAACGTTTAAGTTGGTCTTCTCGCACTTGGAACACGGCCCAAGCATCCTGCATATCAATCAAACTGACAATCGGAAAACCACTGGGTGCCAATTCACCCGCCTGTAACAGCACGTCGCTGATCTCACCCGATTTAGGTGCGCGCATTTGGCTATCTTCCATAATGGCGCTAACTTCTTTCACTGCACCTTCAGCCTTACGGGCATTACCTGCAGCAGCCACTTTGGTTTCCGTCCGCGCGCCTTCTTCTGCCATTTGATACATGGCTAAGGCAGCTTGTTCTGTGTATTTTGCCGCTTGCCATTGGGTAAAGGCTTCATCGCGTTTTTGTCTTGCCGCCACACCTTCGTTAAATAAGTTTTCGACTCGGGTATAGGTGGTTTTAGCGAGCGTTGCCGCCGCCTGCGCCTTGAGCCATTGCTCCTTGGCTGCCATCACTTCTTGACTGCGAGCACCGTTGTTGGCTTCTAGCTGCATCGCCTTAGCGGCATCACGGCCACCTTCGGCCTGCATTAACTTTGCATCTAGCTCAGGACTGCGGATCGCGAATAATAAATCCCCTTGGGCCACACTATCACCGCGGCGCACGAGCACTTGCTCGACTCTGCCTGGCACCTTGGACGAAACATTGTACTCACGGGCTTCAATCTGGCCCTGCAACAAACTCGGCTGCGGGCTATAAGCGAGCTTGAGTCCATAGGCTAAGATAAGGCCTAATGCGACCAACGCCACAAGGGCAAGTATTCTGTTAGCGCGCATTGTTTGTCTCCTGCACTTGGGTAGGGGCTGTGGTACGACCGATAAATTCATCTAGTTGACCACTAATGGCCATTAATCTGGCATAGGCTTGCACATAACGATAACGGGCAGCCAATTGCTGAGTTTTCACTGCGCTCAGTTTCAGCTCCGCATCGACTCTGTCGATAGAGGTTGAAAGCCCTTGATTAAAGGCGATGTCACGCAGGCGCAGGTTTTCAATAGCAAGTTCGAGCGAAGTATCGAGCGCCGTCACTTCTTCCTCGGCCTGTAATAATTGGCGATAGCTTTGATCCACCAGCAGGCTCAAGTCTTGTTTAGTTTGTGCCTTGGTATAACGAGCTTGTAAGAGTGCACTTTTCGCCGCTTCGACCTTACCGCTACGACCATCTCGGCTGATCAGTGGCACATTGACCCCAACCCCAACCATCCAGTCAGGTGTGATGCTCGTCAAGAGTGTGTCTTCTTCATACAAGGTGTAGTTACCGAAGAGGAAAACCGTTGGATGGTATTTACCTTTTTCCAACGCTATTAAACCGTTCGCTTGCGTTTCTTTCGCTTCGAGCAATTTGAGCGCCGGATGTTGGCTCAGGGTAATTTGGCTGAGTTGAGCGAATGAAGGAGCCTGTGGCAGTACAAATAAGGGAGAATTTGTGCTCACCTGACTTTGCTGTAGCATACGAGCCAGCGCGATCACTGCCATTTCGTGTTGCCGACGAGCACTGCCTAAATTGACTTTAGCATTGTCTAGGGCGACCTGCGCATTGAGGCGCTCAACCTTAGCAATTTGCCCTTCGCGCTCTAGTGCTAAAGCATGATCAACATGCTTAGCTAACGAGCCAACCAGATCGGTCTGAGTATTCACCAATGCCAACGTCACATCGACAGCGTAATATCTATCCACCAGCAGGGTAAATAAATCACGAGTAGCCAATTGTAATTCTTGTTGCTTCTCGGCCACCATAGCCGCGTGTATACCTTGAGCCGCAGTGATCTGTCCGCCCGTATAAATCGGCCACATTGCCTGTAAGCTGGCGCTAAAAATATCTTGTTCACTTAAGGGCAGCGGCGGAATACCCGCAATGTAACCACCAATTACTGGTGGAAGAGAAGTAATAGAGTTTAGTTCTTTCAGATCAAACTCAATCGGTTTATCCAAATGAATATAGTTACCGCGAATGTCTAATGAGGGCAAATTTAAGCTCTCGCCCGCCTCTTGTTCACCCTTAGCGCGGTTAACTTCCTGCGATTGCGCTTGCAACTTGTCGCTCACCTTCAGCACTTGCTGCCAAGCATCAGTAAAGCTAATCGGCTGAGCATAGCCAGCCGAAGGCAATGATAATAGGCACAGCCATACTACACGTGATAGTTTCATTAACACCTCTAGAGTAGTTACTCTAATTTCCTTTGCGAATGATAACATTCATGATGGGCAGCGACTAGAACCCATAGACGTAAGGTTCTAGGTTTTATGCTGTTCCGCCCACGGTGAGCTTATCGAGTTTTAGGGTCGGTTGACCCACACCCACAGGCACACTTTGACCATCTTTACCGCAAACGCCCACACCTTGATCTAAAGCCATATCGTTACCGACCATAGAAATCTGGCTCATAGCCTCAGGGCCATTACCGATTAAAGTAGCCCCCTTAATGGCTTGAGTCACTTCACCATTTTCAATCAAATAGGCTTCGGATGCTGAGAACACAAACTTACCCGAAGTGATATCGACTTGGCCACCACCAAAATTAGGGGCGTAAATGCCCTTCTTCACCGATTTGATAATCTCACTGGGATCTGACTCACCGGCCGTCATATAAGTATTGGTCATACGTGGCATAGGCAAATGCGCGTAGGATTCGCGGCGACCGTTCCCCGTTGGCGCAACACCCATTAAGCGAGCATTGAGTTTGTCTTGGATGTAACCCTTTAAAATACCGTCTTCAATCAATACCGTTCTTTGGGTTTGTACACCTTCATCGTCGATACTCAGTGAACCACGACGATTAGGCAAGGTGCCATCGTCGACCACAGTCACTAACTTAGACGCAACTTGCTGACCAACCTTGCCGCTAAAGGCACTACTGCCTTTACGGTTAAAGTCGCCTTCCAAACCATGTCCAACCGCTTCGTGGAGCAATACACCGGGCCAGCCATTACCTAACACCACAGGCATTTCACCCGCTGGTGCATCGATGGCGTTTAGATTGACCTGCGCTTGACGCACGGCTTCGCGGGCAAAGGCGAAACACATAGGTAAACCTGTGTCATCGCTTGCCATTAAAACACCGTAGTCATGACGACCACCACCACCAGCGCCGCCACGTTCACGTTTACCGTTTTCTTCCAAAATCACGCTACAGTTAAAACGCACCAGAGGACGGATATCGGCCGCCAGAGTGCCATCACTCGCAGCAACGAGGATTTCTTCGTGCACACCAGCAAGGCTAACCACCACTTGAATAATCCGGCTATCTAGACTGCGAATAAAAGCATCGGCTTCTTTCAGCAGGTTGATTTTTTTGACTTCTTCCATCGCCGCAATCGGATCTAAGCTGTCGTATAACGCCAATGCTTTTTGACGCTTAAAGGCTTGTACCTGAGTCTGCTCACCCGCACTAGCAATGCCACGGGCAGCCTGTACTGCAGCGCTTAAGGCGGCAGGAGTGATATCGTCGGCATAGGCAAAACCCGTTTTCTCACCGCTGATGGCCCGCACGCCTACACCGCGTTCAATATGGAAACTACCGTCTTTGATGATGCCGTCTTCCAGCACCCAAGATTCGTGGCGACTACCTTGAAAATAGAGATCGGAATAATCGATTTTGTGCTGATGTATGGTGTTTAGATAGGTTTGCAGGCCATCTAACGCTAACCCATTCTTCAATAAACTTTGCTCTACTTGTGCTAAAAATGGCATCTATGCTCTCTTTGACCCCAAGGGATCTTGATATTCTGAGTGTAAATTCGGTGTACTAATTCTATGTGTTAATGCTGCGTATCGACTCAAGCGCAAATTCAGCATTTCAACTCGTCTGCTGGCTACTGGCTACTGGCACATTATTTCAAGCTTGGTTCACGGAAACGATTATGCTGCATGACGGGCATTTTACTGCGAATACTGTGCAGTTCGGTTAAGTCGACCTCAGCCTGCAACCAACCCGTACCGGTTTTGAGTTCAGCCAAAATATTCCCCCAAGGACCGATTATCATGCTCTGCCCCCAAGTTTCGCGGCTACCTTCGTTATGCTGTCCCCACTGAGCTGCAGCAAGAATAACGCATTGGGTTTCAATCGCTCTGGCCTGTAGCAATACTTGCCAATGGGATTCCCCCGTCACCTTGGTGAAGGCAGAAGGGACTGTAATAATCTCGGCACCCGCAAGACGCATCGCCCTAAACAAGTCGGGAAAGCGTAAATCATAACAGATGGTTAAGCCAATTTTGCCAAAAGGTGTATCGATAACGCTAATGTGATCACCGGGGCAGAAGGTTTCGCTCTCGCGATATTGTTTTGTACCATCGGCAACATCCACATCAAAAAGGTGCAGTTTATCGTAATGCCCTAAAGTATCACCTTTATCATCAAACAGATAACTGCGACTATAGACACGACCATCCTCAGCCAACGCCGGAATAGTCCCCGCGACCATAAACACCCGATACTTGGCGGCCAGTGCACTTAACGCCGATTTGAGCGGACTCTGATGGACATCACCCGCATAAGCAAGTTGCTGACTTTCATGGCCACCAAACAGTAAACTGCATTCGGGTAACACGACTAAATGGGGCGCATCGACATCCCGTTTGAGTTCGTTAAGCTGCGATTCGATAAACTGCAGATTGGCGCTGACGTCGCGACTGCTCTGACATTGCAACAGGCTGATGTGCATTCTGCTCTCCCTGAATTTGCTTAATCGGTTCTACTGCTGGCTGATTCTCTGGTGTGGCAGGCGTGTTCGGCGCTTCAGGCGAAGGCGTCGCTTGAGGTTGCTCCCGCTTTAAATCGAGCACTTTAATTTGATCTGTTGCTGGCTTTAGCTCTTCTGACTTTGATTCTTCAGATCTGGCCTCTTCAGGCTTAACGTCTTGTGGCTCGAGCGCTTCTGGTTGTGTTGCTTGAAGCTGTTGCTCAGATTTAGCGTTGCTTGGTTTGACTTCAGTTGACTGAACTTCAGTTAACTTAGTTTCAGTTGGCTTAGCTTCTGTTAATTGAGCCTCGGTCGATTTAGTCTCTACCGGCTGAGTGATATCGGCGTTATGACTCGCGGCTTCGGTCGGCACCGCTGGGCGCTCAACGCCAACCACAGGTAAAATAGATTCTGGAATTTCAATCTCTTTACTCTTACGCTCTAACTCTTCGACCACAGGCTCTGCCATAGTCCCAGTCACCCGAAAACGAATTTCTGAAATCACTTCAATCACAGGCTCAAGCACTTTTGTCAGGGCAAAGGCCCCCAGACCCAGTGTCCAAGCGCTGGTACTGAGCAATACGACAGTCGGCACACTTGAGGCCAATTGCGGCACAAAGCGGATATCGTAATTCAAACTTTCAGTGGTGAGATCCGTATAGCCACGCACCTTCATGTTACCCGCGATGGCATCCATTTCAGTGTCTGTGGTTTTCACCACGCCATTATCAATCTGCAGATTGCCATTGAAAGAGTTGAAATACATGCCCTGACCGAAGACATCGGTGAAATCCAGCGACAGTTTACGCACCAAAGAATCTAAACTGAACAGGGAGAAAATCCGTGCGCCCTTGTCACTCACCTGAGATAAGTGGCCTTTGCCTAAGTTGAATTTCACCTTGCCATTTAAGGTTTCGAGGGAGAAGGCATAGGGAGCACCTTGCCAAGATAAGTCCGCATTCACCTTCAAGGGGGCTTCATTAACGCCAGGCTCTATACCCAATTGAGCAGATAGATAACTAAACTGAGTGGCATTTAACTCAACACTGAGGTCAGTTTTATTCTGTCCAGCCTGTTGCTGCCAAATGCCACTGCCCTGCAAATTGACATTGGGCGTAGTCAAAGACAATGTTTGAATCTTATATCCTGCCGCTTGTGGGCTCGCCTGCAAAACAAGCTTTCCAAAGGATTTATCGAAAAAACGAAAATCTTCCACATTCACTGCCACGGGCGGTAAGTTAGTGAGCACTTGATCACTGGCAAAATCGGCATCCGTGTTCGACTTTACCTTAGGTGAAAAATAAAATTTATTCGCCACAACTTTGAGACCTTGAGTTTTCCAATTTGGATAGAAATCGATCCAACCGTCAAATTCGTTGGCAACGGTATTAAAACGCCATCCCGTCTCGTTAGGCTTAGCATTAAGCCTAAGCTCCGTCAGTTCTTGCCCTAAAAGATCGAGCCGACCGATATGAGAATCGATACTCGCCACCGCGGGAAATAAACTTTTATGTGGAATATCATCAACTAAAATGCCCGTTTTCGGTATTTTCTCTTGACCAACAAAGGCATTAATCACAGGTAACCATTCGGCTAATTTGGCCTTACCGAGATCGATTTGAATATGACCTTGTTCCGTATTTCTGGCTTCATCCTCATCAAATAAACGCCCCAATAACAAGTCAAAATAACTAAAATTTGCACCTTTATCGGCATCAAAACCACCGATAAACTCGGCATGACTGGCAAGTTTGACATCGAGCGTCGCATTATCTTGATCACCAACAAACTCAGCGACTAAAGGTCGTGGTTCATTTTCGGGTTTAGCAAAGTATCCTGGGAGCAACAGTTGCGTCCCCTGCATATCCGAAGTCACTTTGGCTTGGATTTGATAACCTTGCTCAGTAAATAGCATAGTCATAGCACCGTCCCAACTGATTTTCCCCTGATAAAAATCGCTCAAGGGATTGTGTAATTCATCGGGGAGACGGCTGAGATCCCAACGACTTTTCAGCGAAAGATTAAGGCCAAAATCTTTACCTTTAGGCTGAGTGTCGAAAGTTAAACTGAGCGGTTGTTCGAACAAGCGCGCTTTGATGCCTTTTCCTGTCACAACTTCATTCGCAAAGTCGACTACACCAGTCACGCCATGAAGTTGAAGCCCTGGCTGAGCAATATATACAGGCGTATTATCAAAACGGATTTGACCACGAATATCTTCAGCTTCACCTTCATACAGTGGAATGCTGATGTCTAAAGTGCCAGTGACAGCACCTTGCACTTGCACGACATCTAAGGTTTTACCTACTGAGTTCGCCAAAGGTGAGGCTTGTAACACCTTAGTCGCCGCACTGCCTTGAGTAGCAAGTTCGGCTTCAATCCTTAGCAGCGTCTGTTCACCAATAGCGGGAATAAATACATGGGCACCTGTGGCATCCACATTCATCAGTTTGCCTTGGTTTAACCAAAGATCCATACGGGTATTTTCAAACAAAGCGTTAAGGGACAGATCTGTGACCGCTGGCCAGTCGGGTTGAAACTGAAATTGGGCATCTGTTAAGGTAAATGCTGCCTGAAACACGCCGCTATTATCGTCGAAGGGAAAACCACTTAACGAACCACGCCAAACAACTTGCGCATCTTGGGTCTGACCCGCTTTAAGCCCAGTATCCAAATACTCTGCCAGTGATTCACCCATCGCCTTATTAGGGAAATACTTGTCGGCATTGGCCACATTGTTGATACGAACATTGGCCGCCAGCGCCATGTGTGCAGCACCGCTAAAGTCCAAATTCAATGCTGCATCAACGCCGATATCTTCGTTTTCAAACTGCAACTGAGGCACATTTAAACTCAGATGTTCAGTATCGAATTGACCATTAATTGGCGCCCCATTGAACACTAATGGCGCCGAAAATTCATCACCAAAATCGAGGGTGTACACTTGTTCAGGTAGAGAGAAATACAGCGTCTTATCTTGCCAGCGCAGGCTTGCATCTATTGGATGAGTATTGGGAATACCCTCGACCTTCTGCCAATGCAACTGCTTCACTTCGGTACTGGCGAGCAAAGGCTGGTCGGCTTTTTGATACAGGCGGATTGGTCCAATACTAGCCTCGGGAGCTAACGCATGCCATTGACGTAATACGGCTCTATCGACTCCAGGAAATAGCGGCAGCAGCGGCAATAGACTCTGAGTATTAACTTGATTCACATAGGCAAATAATTCATCGTTTTGACGCTTCGCGGCCAGCGTTAACGCCGGCCAATGCTCACCATTGGTGACAAAATCCAGTCCTGAACTTTGCACTTCCCAACCTGTCGCCTTTGGCTGCCAAACAATATCGCCCGCTTGAATTTCAAATCTCTGCGGCTCTTGCTTTAATGTCCATTGCAGCCAGCTCGGCTCAAAATGAACCATAGCAGAACTGATGCTGCGGTCGGCAAACGTAAGCCAAGCCTTAAGATTGACAACCCCTTCTAAGGGTAACTTTTGAGTAGAATCATAGGGGTTAGGCTGACGTGAAGCCCATTCACCTAAATCCAAAGAGTTAGCCGCCAAATAAATCTGCCCAGTCAAACTGTCGGGATTTGCACCATCGCCCTTGATATCTAACTGTAATCCGAGAGATTCATGCTCAGAGGCATGACTATCAAGATACAACTCTCCCGCACCGCGGTGACGTTCACCATGATTGCGCCAGTTCAAATGACGAATATGGATCGGGCGAAACTCTTGGTGCATGCTCAGCAATTGCACTGTGGCATTGGTTAAGGAGAATCTATCGAGTTGTTTGAGCAACAGGGCATAGAGCCAATCGAGTTGCGGGGCTTTATTGATTGTGGCGGGATCGTTCTCGGTAAGCTTATCCATGTCTAAAGCGACATGGACACCCTCAAAATTGACATCTTCGATTCGCGGGGTGAGTGTGAGCAGCGATTGCCAAAAATCTAACTTAACTTGTACGTTCTTGATCATCAAGGTCACAGGCAGTTGTTCCTGTGGCGGGATCACTAAGTCATCGATGTTAATTGCAGGGCCAAATGCCTGCCAATGGGCGGATAACTCCCCCACTTGCACATCGACTTTATATTCGCTTTTTACGTAATTAACCAGTTGCTGGCGAACTTCATCAACCTGCGGTAATAAGCCACGGATCAAACTGACGGCAAGCGCAAACAAGACCAAAATAAGCGCCAGAAATTGCCAACAAAAACGGCTAAATTTTTTTGCAGTAAAAAGCGTAGCCACTACATCATCACCACATCGTATTTGTGCTGTGAGTACATAGGCTCATTTTGCAAACGGATGCGCTTACCTATGTAAACCTCAAGTTCAGCAATAAGATGATTATCATCGGTATGCAGACTTTGATACACGGCAGGCGAACAGTACAACAGGAACTCATCAGCATCGTAGGCACGGTTTAAACGGATTATTTCGCGAAAGACCTCATAGGAAACCGTCTCGACTGTCTTCATGCTCCCCGTGCCATGGCAGGCCGGACATTCGCCGCAGACGACATGCTCTAAACTTTCGCGGGTACGCTTACGGGTCATTTCGACTAGACCTAACCCCGAAAAACCACTCACATTGGTTTTCACCCTATCCTTAGACAAAGCGCTGGTTAAGCTACTAAGAACACGAGCCTTATGATCCGCCGTCATCATGTCGATAAAATCGATAATAATGATACCGCCGAGATTACGCAGACGTAACTGCCTCGCTATCGCTTGGGTCGCTTCGAGGTTGGTATTAAAAATGGTTTCTTCAAGATTCCTGTGCCCCACAAAGGCGCCGGTATTGATATCCACAGTCGTCATGGCTTCGGTTTGATCTATGATCAAATAGCCACCAGACTTGAGCTCGACTTTACGGCCGAGTGCACGTTGAATTTCGTTCTCCACATCGTAGAGATCAAAAATAGGCGCAGGTCCTGAATAGTGCTCAATCTTATCGGCAATCTCTGGCATAAACTCCTGCGCAAAAGACTGCAACTCGGCAAAAGTGCGGCGAGAATCCACTTGAATACGGTCCAGCTCAGTACCGACAAAATCACGCACAATGCGCACAGGTAAGGCTAAATCTTGATACAGGAGCGACACACCACCGCGTTTACGTCGCTCACTCACCTTTGACCAAACTCGGCGTAAAAATGCCGCATCTTGGGATAACTCATCTTCCCCTACGCCTTCGGCGGCGGTGCGGATAATAAAACCACCGTCATCATCAACATAGGGCAAAGTAATTTGTTTGAGGCGACTGCGTTCTTCTTCTAGTTCAATACGCTGGGAAACACCAACATGGCTAGAACCTGGCATAAAGACCAAATAACGGGAAGGCAGCGTGATATCGGTCGTTAGGCGTGCGCCCTTAGTGCCCAGCGGATCTTTAACCACTTGCACCATAATGTCTTGCCCTTGACGGACTAACTCGGCGATATCACGAACAACGAAATGACCTTTCTCAACATCGGCGACACACTCAGTGTGCGGTACTATGTCGGACGCATGTAAAAAAGCCGCTTTATCTAAGCCAATATCGACAAAGGCGGCTTGCATACCGGGTAACACACGGCTGATTTTACCTTTGTAAATATTACCCACTAAACCCCGTTTCATCCGGCGTTCAATATGGACTTCTTGCAGCACACCATGCTCAACTAAAGCAACGCGCGCCTCAGATGGAGTTACGTTGATCAGTAATTCTGAACCCATCTTGCGCTGTATTTTATTTGGATTTAAGCGACTGGTATTCACGACTCACCCCATTCGGGAAACTAGATTAATTAATCGAAGTTACAAACTCTCTAAGCATGAAAACCGAATAAAGGAACAAGGTCAACGTCATTGGAGTACTCGATTCAGAGCCCTAAACGCCAATAAGGTTCATTCTAACCTCAAGCCAAAATCGCAATATAAGCAACCAGCAGCAGTTAAATAAAGCCAACTTCGGCTAACAACTCACGCGTTTCAACCAGAGGTAAACCTACAACGCCAGAATAACTGCCTTCAATTGCAGCCACAAAGCAACCGCCGAGCCCTTGAATGCCATAACTGCCCGCCTTATCCATGGGCTCTTTTGAAGCCACATAAGCCTCAATGTCAGCTGTCGATAAAGCGCAAAAACGCACTTGTGTTTCAACTAAGCGCACTGAGATTTTTAAGGTTGAGTCAGACTCGCCTGCTTTGTAGGTCAGTGCCACAGCCGTCATCACAGTATGCGTTCGGCCAGACAGTTCACTGAGCGTTTGCTTAGCATCGGCCACATCCAGCGGTTTGCCTAATATTTGATTTTCAAGCACTACGATAGTATCAGAACCTAATACAGCAGGCTGTGACATATCTGCGCATAATGCCAGTCCAGCTTGGGCTTTTTCAGCGGCTAAACGTCGTACATAATCCCTTGGCGCTTCGCCCTGTTGCACAGTTTCATCAATATCAGGTGCCACTTGCGTGAAACTAAACTCAGGACGACCGAATCCAATCTGTGCCAATAATTCTTTGCGACGTGGCGAAGTTGAAGCTAAAACTAAATCCACAGTTAACGAACCTTATAATGACGTCGAACCCGACGTAAAATCCAAAATATCCAAGGCCAGATCACTAATCCTGAAATCGCAGGTAAAAATAGATCCGTTTTGAAAACAGCCTCTTGCATCACAAATTCAACCCAGTAAATCACTAAGTGATAAATACAAATCAGTAGCATGATCACTAACGACTGCTGCCATTGAGGGAAGTTTCGCAAACGCTGGCAATGCAAGATAGCAATATAAATAACCAAAGACATGGCTAAAGAGCGCACACCTAAGGTGGCTCCCAATAAAATATCTAATACTAGGCCTAAAACCCATGCGGTTAAGATGTTGTATCTGTGGGGTAATGCGATAGACCAATAGAGAACAATCATTAATAGCCAGTCTGGACGCCAAGCATCAACAGCACTTGGCAAAGGCATGATCTGGCTGATCACGCCGATAAATAATGTCACCCAAACAATAAAGCGCCCATTGGCGGCCTGAAAACTCATTAATGCACCTCAGCCACAGGAGGAGTGGTTTCCGTTGACGGTTTGGTCGCAGGCGCGGTCACAGGTTTAGAAGCCTCTGCTGGCGTGACACTTCCGCCAGCAGGAACAGCGCTATCTGCTTTTGATACATTATCGCTCGATGAATGATCCGCAGCAGGCACGGTAGGCTGACTCGGTAAAGTCACACCAGAATCGGGGGATGGCCAAATCAACAATAAATAACGAATACGATCTAACGCCGCTAAAGGCTGGGCGGTGACTCGAGCGTAACTTTGACCATCTTCAGTCAACACTTCCATTACCCGCGCGACCGGATAACCTTCTGGGAAACGATTCCCTAAACCTGAGGTGACCAGCAAATCGCCGACACGAATGTCAGTACTCTTGGCCACATGGCGCAGTTCTATTTCATCTAGCTCACCCGTACCATTGGCAACAAGGCGCACATCATTACGGGTGATACGCACAGGTAATCCGTGTGATACATCGGAGAGCAATAGCACCCTACTGGTCATTTCACTGACTTGTACCACTTGGCCAACAACCCCTTGGGCGTCGACCACAGGCTGCCCAACAAATACACCACTGCGTGAACCATGGTTTAGCACCGCATAGTGATGGAAAGGATCGCTAGCAACCTCCAATACTTCAGCCACCATTTTGCGCGAATCAAGGTAGGCTGGTGAGCCCAACAGTGCGCGTAAACGTTCATTTTCTTGGCGTAAGTGTTCGAAACGCTGTAAGCGTTCACTCATCAGCAGTTGCTGCCTGAGCAGCTCTTTATTCTGCAACGCTAACATATTGCGGGTGGCAAAACTTTCAGACGACCAGTCAAGCGCAACACCGGGCACGCTCGCTAAATACTGCAATGGACTAAAAAAAGAGGATAACGATTGCCGTACAGGATCGAGGCGATGATTAGCAACGAGCAAAGCCACCGACAAAATAATTGCCAGTGTCAGACGGAATTGGTTTGAAATACCACGAACAAAAATTGGCTTCATAGGAAAGCTAAGGCGGTGATTAACCGCCCCATACCGAAGTTAAATTAGGTTTCTTCGGAGAACAGATCGCCGCCGTGCATATCAATCATTTCGAGGGCTTTACCACCGCCACGTGCTACGCAGGTCAATGGATCGTCCGCCACCATTACAGGAATTCCGGTTTCTTGCATTAATAAACGGTCTAAATCACGCAATAAAGCGCCGCCGCCAGTTAACACCATACCGCGCTCAGAAATATCTGAAGCTAATTCTGGTGGAGATTGTTCTAACGCCACCATCACAGCACTTACGATGCCAGATAATGGCTCTTGTAAGGCTTCTAAAATTTCATTGCTGTTCAGTGTAAAGCTACGAGGTACACCTTCTGCCAAATTACGGCCGCGGACTTCGATCTCGAGCACTTCATCGCCAGGATAAGCAGTGCCGATAGTGTGCTTGATACGCTCAGCCGTAGCTTCACCAATCAAGCTCCCGTAATTACGGCGGACATAGTTGATGATCGCATCATCAAACTTATCACCGCCGATACGTACAGAAGACGAATACACTACACCATTAAGTGAAATAATCGCGACTTCAGTGGTACCACCACCGATATCCACCACCATAGAGCCGGTCGCTTCAGATACGGGTAAACCCGCACCAATCGCAGCTGCCATTGGCTCTTCAATTAAATACACTTCGCGAGCACCAGCGCCCATGGCTGATTCACGAATAGCACGGCGTTCTACTTGAGTGGCACCAACGGGCACACACACAAGCACGCGTGGACTTGGACGAAAAAAGCTATTGTTGTGCACTTGTTTAATAAAGTGCTGCAACATTTTCTCCGTCACATAAAAATCTGCAATAACACCGTCCTTCATTGGGCGGATAGCTTGGATATTGCCAGGCGTTCTGCCTAGCATTTGTTTAGCTTCTGTGCCGACCGCGGCAACAGATTTCTGACCGGAGCCACTACGCTCACCACGTATAGCAACAACAGAAGGCTCATTGAGGACTATGCCTTCGCCACGAACATAAATTAATGTGTTAGCTGTACCCAAATCGATCGATAGATCATTAGAAAAAATGCCGCGTAGCTTCTTAAACATGTAACTAGCCTGTATTCTGTGGAGTCAGAAGAAAAGAAAAATCAGCTAACTTTATCAATGCCACCCTGATTCCACAAGACCGAGGAGGTTAACAATCGCTAATGAAGTGATTTTTTTTCAAATCGCCACGTAAAAAACAGTATTTAAGCGGAAAATACTGTTTATTGACGAAAATATCAGCAACAAAAAACGAGTAAACATACAATTCAGCAACAAATATCAAACTAAGGCATTGCATTTAGAATCTGTTACAAGCGTTTTCGTCGACTTCCAATAAGTGAAATGGCAGCCCATTTCAATGGAAAGCCTGAGTTCAATTTAATGAGAGAAATAACTCAGATTAGTTTACCTCACGCCAATAGATTATTTTGTCATGCCCTCGATAACGACCAAAATACGCACTTGCCCGCGGTTCAGTGACCGCTGTTGGCGATACGCCATTCCAATTCCAGTACCATTCTAGCCATGTCGGCACATCCAAGGGCGCCGTCACTTGGCCGCGGTATGGCAACCCACTTGTTGTAACGGCTTGCCAGAGTAACTCAAATTGGCCAGCTCGGAATGTTGCAGTCCCGCCAGAACGCACAACACTTTGTCCCGCCACTAAGTCGGGATCAAAATTGTAACCAAGAGTGGAATGATCAACCTGCGAACCCAAAGCATACACTGCCGTTGTGCAGCTATCGGCAGTATTTAAGGCCCAGCTGCTGCCATTCCAATATTCGGCTCGAGTCGGCATACGCAGTATTTCTGTCTCAGGACCATAGGTGTTATCCATCACCACACGGCCATGACGAAGGGTTTGAGTGCTGATTTTCTTAGCATTACAGTTAGTGCAAGTGCCTGTAGATGCCGCATCCATATCTGGTGAGGCCACATAGCTGTAAAGCCCATTCGGCCGAGGATCGTTATCCATCAATTGCACGCCAATATCGAGCAGCTCGAAGGGACCATCCTGATACAGATTCGTCGCCACATTTGGGGTCACCCGACTAAAGTTAGCTTGGTAAGAAGCATCAACCGTCGCCACACCTTGATTCCAACTATCAGCCTTTATAGGTAAGGCACTTAAGCGACTCTGTAAATCAACACCATTATTGTTGTTTTCTCCCACCAGTTTTGCCGTGGCAAGGGAAAATGGCGGGAAATAGTTTTTCGTTATATCCCCCGCGATATTTAAAGCACTGAGCTCCATCGACATAGGGAACAACTGATCCATATAGCTAAAGCCGCCACAGGCAGGTATGACCGATACGTTACTGACTAAAAATCTATCGGGCACAAAACGGCCAATATTAGCTGAATATCCAATTGGAATATTTAAGCTGCTTGCCGTCCCTAAATAATTTGGGCTAGCCTGCGCTGCAATTTGGAATACTCCAACTTCGCTGATGGTCTGATTGCTGATGGTATTGAGATTATTGGCCTGCGCCGAGTGGCTGTAGGATGCCACGCCTAACGCCCCATCAAGTCCGCCGTTGGCAATGCTTGGCGCAACGACTTTACTGGCAAGCTTCATCTGCGCATCACTAAAGTTAGGCGTGGGTAAGTTGCCCGAACAAAAGTCCGGATCGCCATCTTTTTCCCATGCCATCGCTTGTACTGTCATACCAAAGGTTTGACCCGCTTTACGATAAACATTACACGTCATATTCGCGCTTGAGCAGCTAGCATTGGCATCTACAGGCTTAACACACAATCCCGCTGGTACGCTGACAAATTGGTCTGAACCTGCCATGACTAAGCCCTGTTCATCACCAGTACCTGTATATTTTGCATCTAATTGTAATTTACCTGCATCAGGGTAATTGACTGAAATGCTTGCTTGTCCGTTGGTATCAAACAGCAGGTTCACCGCCGTAGGCAAGGCACTCGAGGTGCCAATTGCCGTATTGTTGATGGTGACGGCTTTAGGCGAGATAGGCGCGCTTGGCGTTTGGTAACTGCTCCAGAAATTCAGCGTTTTGGTCTGGCTTTGGAAGCTTGGGACACACTGCTTCGTCACATCGGATTTTTTCACCGCTTTGACTAACACTTGCTCGGGGCGATTCGCACGCTTATCGGGTACATCGAATACAAAACCACTGTCGGCAAAGGTGAGTGAACAATTGTTCTCACTCAAGCCACCATTACCAATACGGCAAAGGGTTTTGCTTAAGGGTTTGGTGGTGGGATTAGAGCCCTTCACCCCTAAAGTCACTACACCGGGAGTATTTCGCCTCAGTTGCAGTTGTGCTGTGCCACCGCTAAAACTCACTTGATTACCGCCAACCCATACGCCATCTGCCGCAGAATCAGGTAATAAGGTTGCGCTAAGAGGTGCAGTAAAGGGTTGACTACAACTCGCATTTGCACAGGCTCTAATCGTTACCGTCTCAGCATTACAGGTCAGACCTTGACCCGTATGATCAAACTCAAAATGATCGATCTGAGCACCAATAGGATTCGATTTTAACGCACAAATTTGCACGTTATCGATTTCGTGGTTGTTATTTGAGCCCCCCGTTGAGCCCGTTAAAGACAATAAAAAATCACTTGGAATGGCAGCCTGACCAATTTGTGCAGCGGCGTTAAATGCGGGAACTAAAGTCACAAAACCAGAACCTGTATTACGCTCAATTTTCACAATAGATTGATTCGCGGCTTGCGAATCAATTGTGATTTTATACCTGTGCGCAGGCGACACATTATTGCCGTCTACCGCAGGCGATAAGCAACTACCGTTCGTATTAGTAGTGCCATTACTACAAGCGCCGCGTAAATAATTATACCCTGACGTGCCGACACCCGAACCGCGAACCGCAACGGACTGGCGTCGCTGGCCGACATTAGAACTACCGCCTTCACCGGAGAAGTTACCGAACTCATCAATACCAAACCCAAGCCAACCACCCGCGAACCCATTAATACCAGGTTTATAACCGTAACCCAATGGACCGCCAAATGCGCCAGGCTGCGGCGTTATAGAAGCATCCGATAACACTACCGCAATGCCGTCAGCACCATTGCCACCATAGGCATAGTGATCAAACTGGATCTCCACTAAGTTAGCTTTTCCAGGAAAGAGTCTTTGATAGGTAGATGCCGTAGATTGGTCAGATTTAGCTTCGGTTAAGCGTAATCGACCGCCTTGGATAGAAGGGGTAAATCCTCCACTACTTTTAGAAACAACCCAGTCATTACTCAAAGTGCTTTGGGAGAAATTATCGTTAAAGCATTGTAAAACAGGTGCAGGATTACAATTTGGAACAACATCAATCTTTGCTGCATTATCGTCAAATTTAATACTACTATTGCCACCTAAACTAATATTTCTAGCAGTAATAGCTCCTTCCAAAGAGGAACTCCCCTCTAGCACCGCATTCCCTTCAGCAACAACATAGGATTTAAGATATGCCCCTCCATTGAGAGTGAAATTTGAGTAGCTATAAATGAGAAATTTTTCTGGTTGCCCAACGGTGTTTAAGTTGTAATGCCTATAGTTATTTTTAATAAAAAATGACACGGTACCAGTTGATGGGAATACCAGAGTTACACCGTCATTAATAGATAAATTCTCAATCCAATATTGTCCAGCTGCAAGCTCAATACGGCCCGAAGTAGCTGTAAGGGACTTCATTTTATATATGCCACCATCACTCACAAAACGAATTGTCTTATCAGAACCGCCCTCCAGTAAAATACGATTATATTCACCTTCAACGATATCAATTTTTGTATTATTCCATGTTGGAGGGCCGACATCTACAGCACTTGAAGATGAACATTGAGAGAAATCAATACGATTAGAAGGTAAAGTTGCAATATAATCTCCAGCACGGCACCAACGATAGGAGTTATTAGATGTTACACACAAATCGTCAAAGCTGTTTCCTCCTTGAAAATAGTTATAAGTTGGCAAGTCACTATACCAACGACCAGCATTATTAGGGGCATTGTATAAATAAGAACTGTTGAAGGTAATTGAACCGTTTCTATCGTAATTGTTTACACCTTCTATAAATGTTTTAGTCCAATCGGCTTTCACTAAATGGGATGTGAATGCCATGATTAGGGGCAAAAGGATTAATGGGAATTTGGCTATTATTTTGTTAAATATCATTTTTGATAGCTTAGTTGCCACGGGCTTCTACCTCAACTTGTCGACTTACACGGGTATCACCACTCTCGCATACCGCTTGGCTCTTAATGTGGTACTGGGAGAAAGACCCCACAAAATACCGCGTACATTGCAAAGTCACGCTACAGGCATGAAAACCTACCACATCGGGTGGCGCCCAAGCGCTATTTGCCGAACAAACGCCCACGGCACCATTTAGCGGAAATAATTGCGCCAGCGCCGCATCGGCGCCGCTGTTTGCCGCAGCTAAGGCACGCGTCCCCCACACCTCTTGGGTGAGCCCGGTATCACCGTCTTCCACAATATTGATCAGTGCCGATGCCAACAGAAACATCACGGTAATCACGAACACGCCAATAATCAATGCACTGCCGCGTTGACGCGCAGGTAAAGCAGTTCGTTGCAACCTTGCTAGTGATGTTCTGGGTAAGATTCGCATTACCGAGTGATGACCTGTCGATTGACGATATAAATTAAGGGACATTGATCACCTGCACTTGATGTCGATATTGGAACGTCTCACCATTTACATTAAACCGCGGTTGTAAATGCACCATGGCATTATTCACTAGACTAGATGGCGTTAAGATCAACGGTAAATCTGCGCTATTACTGAGTACATTAGCGACACTCTGCGCCATTAAAACGCCAGAGCTCATATGCGCCGGTGTTGGCTGGCTGACATTAAACCCATAGACAGTATAACGTTTTAGAGTTAACTCATTGCCTGATGGCGCTTTTTCAAAACAATAACTCACGGGGGCCGAAGCAAAATAAATCCGCTGCCGCGGCGACGCCTCGGCAAAGCGAGTTGACCCCATAAAGGTAAGAGTGACTTGATTAGCCTGATTAGGTGGCTCACCTAGGGGGGTAAAAGTCTTAATCTGTGCCCGTTTTTGTCTGGCGCTGTTATAGACATCGCTATCGGTCAAAGGATAAATCCAAATATATTGGTTTTCCTTAATTTTATCGGTCGCATTGAGAATTACAGTTCCCATTAAGGCAGTTGCATTCGGTGCTATCGGCATAGATAAATAAGTGGTACTCGCCTCGATCGGCACAAACTCAACACATTGATAGGTTAACGAATCGGTATTAAGACGTACACTATTAGGCAAAGCACTACGCAGCTCACGGGTCATTCGCTCAACGGCAAAACGGCTCTGACTCAGCACTTGATCGACTGAACTCGACTCAACAAAAATCCGCGCACCAAAAATAATAAAACTACTCACCCCGACCACAAGAATCCCCAGAATCAAGATCACTGTGACCATCTCGACTAAGGTAAACCCCCGTGTGGATGCTTGCATACGCTGTGCAGTTAAAGAGCCCATTAGTAATTGCTCCTCACCAGATTGTAAGTGATCACTTCGTTGTCCGGCGAAGTCACATTAATGGTCACTAGCTTAGTATTAGGCACTGGCCCATAGGCGACAGTGACGCTTAAGCGATAGTTAGGATAAGCATTTGCATAGGTTTGGGTCGAATTGAGCATAGTGGCGTTTTGACTTAAACCGTGATAATCGTCCACATCGTTAAAATCGTTACGGCCTTCGCCTTCATTAGGCCATTTCCACTCTGATGGCCCTAAACTGGTCACATTTGAGCAAGGTAATCCTAACGGACTACCACAGGCAGGCACACCGCCATTGGCATTGGTGTTTTGATCGTAACGCTTTCCCCAGATCTCATTCATCACCGAATGAGCAAGCTCGGCACTCTTCACTCTATGCAAAGTCTTAGCCGCACGATCCGCCTGTGGAAATAACATACTGGTTAGCATCACTATCGCAATGGCAATCACCAGCATGCCAATCACTAATTCGATAAGGGTAAAACCCTTCTGTGGTTTGGCTTTTTTGGATGTTTTTACTGATGCTTTGCCCAATAGCAACCGAGGATTAATTCGCATAAATATAACCCTCGCTGGAGACATTAATCACCACAGTGTCATTAGCAATCACATTTATGCATGGTCCATTACAGGCCAACGAAGGCCTACCATTGATATCGAAATCGAGGCTGAAGTTACTGCTGTTAGTACTCACTAGCACTAATTGAGCACCTCCTTGAAAAGCCTGGCTATAAAGCGGGTTTGGCGATAACGCGGTACCAGAACAAACCGCCTCATTTCGGGTAGAGAATTGACTCACTTGATAGCCAGTCTCGGAGACAGTCACACGGAAACATCTGTCGGTATTATTGAGCGTTTTCTGCTGCACTTGGCGCAGTTCAGCGATAAATTCATTGCGTAGGCTATAGGCACTGTAGGACGACGGGGTAAACAGGCGTGGCAGTACAACCACAGCAAGAATTGAAATCAAGATGATGGTGATCACTAATTCTACTAAGGTAAATCCGGCCTGTTTTGACATAGAAAAGTTAAGCATCGCTCGGGTTAATTACTGATTTGAAGTACTAGGTTCAGTTTCTGCCAACGGTATGATTAAGGCAAATAAATGTCGGCAAATTTTGGCGGACTCATTTATTTAAAATCATGTCAGAACCGCATTTTACCTAAAAAAAAGGCCTGCTAGGCAGGCCTTTTTATGAAAACTTAAAATTTAGCAAGCACTAGCAGCTGGTAACGAAGTAAAAGATGGTAATGTTGTTAAGTCTTTAGCTTCAAAATAAGTCAACTTACACGCCGCAGGTGCTCCCTTCTGCCAGATTTCAACTGACTTAGCTTGTGTTCCTGACGCTGCCGTTGCCTTAATAACCCATTCTGCGGTGCCAGTTGTTGAAGTTGCCTTACCATCAGCACCTACGTCAAATTTAACATCAACACCTTTTTCAAGTTCATCTTTAGTTGCTTGCAAATAGCCAAAACTTGTAATTACGGTGGAGGTACCAATATTGATTGATGGTGGAGTGCTTGCGTCAAATGCCAACTTCTCAACACCTGAAAGTGCAGCTTTTGAATATACTAAGCTGTTAGCGCCTTGAATTGCCCCTTTCAATCCTTGTAAAGCTGACACTCTTGCATCGGATTGCAAATTAATAAACTTAGGTGCCGCTGTGACAGCAAGAATACCTAAGATGATGATCACTACTACTAATTCAATTAAGGTAAAACCTTGTTGTCTTTTCATTTAATACTACCTTTCTATGACTTGATGGTTAATTAAGTGAGGCAATTTATGACATAAATTACCTCACTATAAAATATGACCTACTCGCAAATGATCTCGCGGTTAAGGGGTAAATGGAGTCTGAGTAAAACTTAATACTTTGCCTGTTCCAGGGTTATACACTATCCCCTTGGCACCTGCGGTTGATAAATCGGGAGCGGGAGCGGGCACTCCTGTGGTTGGGTTTAATACCAAGGACACCACTTGGTGATAAACACATAAATCTAAACCCGCGACGACTGCGCCGGTAATGGCATTCGCGCTGCCACCGGCGGCATTAATCACCCGCGCTGTATATCTTTGATTGCGTGCATCTTGGTTAAACAACACATTGCGCGGCGCACTCTGCAACACAGTGTTAAACACTTCTTGGCAACTGGCATTTGTCATAGCTGTCGCACTGGTTACTGAAGTTCCCGTTGGATAGCCAAAACGTGTATCGACATTTACTGTGTTACCATCGAGGATAGCACTGCTATTTTGACGACCATCGACTTCCCACTGTGAGCGCACAAAACTCACCGCCGTCGATAAGCCCCCTGCCACAGCATCAACACTGGCATCTTCGGCATCTTCGGTAATATTTAAGAATCGAGGGATCGCCGTTGCGGCGAGTAAACCCAAAATCACAATCACAATCACAAGTTCGATTAATGAGAACCCTGTTTGCTTAGTTTTCATATATATGTCCCCAGACCTCAGAAATTTTATTCTAACAGTTAAATCAATTTTAAAAAGCCATTGAGTTAACAATATTTTACGGAGCAGTCAAAAAAATGACCCTGCCAGAGTTCAGTTGATAGCCTAAACTATCGCCATTTTTAGACCGATAGTGGCAGCTATTATCCTTAGCCAAATAATCCGCCTCTAGACCTAAATTATCAGTTTCGGCGCCCATTAACTGTTGCCACAAATCTTGGCAGCCTTGATCATTTAAGTGCTTAGGTTGTGGCCATCCTAAATCATTGATATCGACAACACTCGACTCAGTTTCTGGGGAGAGATTATCAAATACCTCCCAGTTCAACTGCAATTGCGCCGGCTTACCCAAAGACAACCACTGGGAACGCACCATCACCAGCACATTTAAAAAACGGGCGTGTTCCACTTCCAATCCACGAGCCGCTATTTGCGGTAGCGTAAAAAAATACTTAGCTCCGATCACCGCCATGATAGCCAATACAATTCCAATGGCGATCATACGTCCATAGATACGTAATAGATCGCTTTCAGCCTTTTGCTGAGTCTGCATTTAACCTCAGTCCCACGTATAAGATAGGAAATAAATATTATCCATATCGCTTACTTACCGCCTTTGACCACATTGAGCATATCCCACATTGGCAGGTATATCCCCAAGGCTAACACTAAGACAATCACGGCCACAAAACCGATCAAAATTGGCTCCAATTTCGCGGTGAGGTTCTTTAAATCATAGTCTACTTCGCCCTCATAGAAATCTGCCGCATCATTGAGTAATTGATCGATTTGCCCCGTTTCTTCGCCCACAGCCACCATTTGCAGCACTAGTGGCGTAAATAACTTGCTCTGATTCGATACCCTCAGCATAGAGTCGCCAGACTCTATGCCACGGCGCATACCGACTATCTTGTCGTGCATGTAGGCATTGTCCACCGCATCGGCGACCAGACTCAGGGCTTGTGTCATAGGCAAGCCTGCGCTCAACATCATGGAAAAACTACGGCAATAACGCGCTAGGGTCGAACGCTCGATAATCGACCCTACGGCGGGAATGTGTAACTTCCACTTATCCCACTGCTTCTCACCTTTTTCGGTATGATGCCAGTAACGTATGCCGATAATAGTGCCAATCAGCAGCAGCAGCATCAGCCCCCAGTAATTCACAAACAGGTTAGAAGTGCCAATCAGCACTTTGGTCGCCCAAGGTAAGTCGGCACCAAAGCGAGAAAACATCTCGGCAAACTTAGGGATCACCATGATATTGAGGATCACCATAGCCAAGGCAATGGCGATCAACACAAACATGGGATAACGCATGGCCGATTTAATTCGTCGCCGCGTCTCTTGCTCACGCTCTATGTAACCCGAAAGTTGAATAAAAGCATCCTCCAACTTACCCGTGTTCTCCCCCACGTGCACCATAGAAACAAATAATGAATCAAATACATCGGGATGCTGGTTCATGGCCGATGACAGAGGTCGGCCCGAGGTCAGCTGCTCGGAAATATCATTGAGAGCGGCTTTCATTCGCTGGGAATGGGCGGTTTCAGACAAGCCCGCTATCGCCCGTAGAATAGGGATGCCAGAACGGGTCAGGGAATACATTTGCCGGGTAAAAATCTGCAATTCCTCTAGGGCGACTTTACTGCCAAATAGCTGGCCGATGGAAAACGACTTCACCACCTTAGCGACTTTAACGTCGAGGGGAATGATACCCCGTGCCAATAGCATGTCAGCAGCGGCACTTTCCGACGCGGCATCCAATTGTCCCGTAACGGATTGACCTTGACCACTGCGTCCACGGTATTGATAAATTGGCATAATTACGCCTCAACGCCTTGTTGGCTGATAATATCCTTCGACAAAGGTATCTGAGATTCACTCACGTCTTCCACCAACTTAGCCACCTCTTCAATGGTCGTCATGCCTTCGCTCAAATATTGCAACGCTGACTCGGCGAGCGGGGTAAAGTTAGGGCTCTGCAACGCGGCTCTGGCAAAATCCTGCGGATTACCAGTACGCATAGCATCGATCATCTTTTCATCTAGCTCGAGAATTTCAAAAATACCAATACGGCCACGATAACCACTGCCATTACAACTCTGGCAACCCGTGCCAATTCTAAAATTCGCATGGCTAAAATCTTTACGACTCACACTACTCAGCCAGGCTTTTTCCTGCGGTGTCGGTTGATACTCTACCCCACAGTTATGGCAGACACGGCGCACTAAACGCTGGGCAATAATCACCCTTAAGGCACTAGCAACTAAATAACTCGCAGCGCCCATATCGAGTAAACGCAGCGCACTGGTGACCGCATCGTTGGTGTGCAAGGTCGATAGCACAAAGTGACCCGTCAATGCGCCCCTAAGACCAATCTCCACGGTTTCTTGGTCACGCATTTCCCCCACCATGATGATATCGGGGTCTTGACGTAAGGTGGTGCGTAATACATTTGAAAAGTTTAAGCCAATCTTATGGTTAACTTGTACTTGGTTGATCCGCGGCAATTGATATTCAACTGGATCTTCGACCGTGATGATCTTACGGTCGGCGGTATTGAGCTCGCTCAAAATACCGTACAAGGTGGTCGTTTTGCCACTACCCGTTGGGCCTGTGACCAGTAGCATGCCGTGGGGACGTTTAATCTGTTTACGAATACGCGCCAAAATAGCAGGCGGCATACCGGTTTCGTTTAAGGTCAATAAACCCGCCGATTGATCGAGCAAACGCATCACCACAGATTCGCCGTGGTAAATCGGCATAGTCGACATACGCACATCGATATGATGACCTTTGATTTCCATATGGAAACGACCATCCTGCGGCAAACGTTTCTCGGAAATATCGAGACCCGCCATCAACTTAAGTCGTAATACTAAAGCCGCGGCAATATTAACTTCATTCAGAATCGTTTCATGTAGCTGACCATCGATACGCTGGCGAATACGTAAGGCTTTATCACCGGGTTCGATATGAATATCCGAGGCGCGCATTTGCACCGCATCTTCAAAAATCGACTGCAGCAACTTAACCACTGTGGTTTCATTGTCACTGTCACCCGACGTGAGGCTGGCTAAATCGAACATCTCATCGGCGGCGTATTCTTCTTCGAGCTTACCGGCGATCTGTGCAATTTGGTCTGTACGGCGATATAAGTTATCAAACGCTTGCAGCAGTTGCTGCTCGGGCGCTACCGCTAACTTCAAACGCTTAGGTGCGATAAGCATTTCGAGGTGATCGAGCGCCTGCAAATCCGCGGGGTCGCTCATTGCAACTAATACGCTATCGCCCCGGTCTTCAACCGCTAAAGCGCGGAAACGTCGTGCTTGCACCTCAGGAATAAGATGCACCACTTCCGCAGGGATTGGCATTTTACTGATATCCAGCAAAGGCACATTCAATTGTTGCGACAAGAACTGCAGTAACTGATGTTCGGTAATCGATTGCAAATCAATCAGAGTACGACCCAGTTTTTTGCCCGTATTGCGCTGCTCGGCCAACGCCTGTTGCAACTGCGCTTCAGTAATAATGGCTTCTTGAACTAACAGATCGCCCAAACGCATTTTTAATCTGGGTTTCATTGGCTATCTCCTAGCTGAGTCAAACGTTGTTCAATAAAGGCACTCGCCTGCGCCGATAAGCCTCTATGGCCTAAAGCAGTCCGATAGGCTTGGCGTGCTTGGGGAAATTGCTGCTGCGAATCGAGCGCATAGGCCAGCCCCATCCACCATTTAGCCTGTTGAGGTTCTTGTTGCAATAATTGTCTATAGGCTTGTTCTGACAACGAAAACTGTCCTAACTTTTGCGCTAAATCCGATTGTGCCATCCACTTTTGTCTCGCCAGTGGATGCGTGTCAGGTATGTTGGCTAACGTCACTAATGCGAGATCAGCCTGACCAGAGGCTTGCTGAACCCGAGCAAGCAATAAGGCAAAGTCTAACTGCTGTGGGAATAACAGCATGCCTTGCAGTAACACTTCACTGGCTTTGGCTAATTGACCTTGCCCATAATGCAGCGCAGCTAACTGCTTGCGCGCTTCATGCATACTGGGATCAAAGCCTAATGTTTGCTCATAATAACTAATAGCATCTTTGAGTTTGCCATCCCTTTCAGCCTCACTCGCCAATGTGAACCGCTTCTGCGCCAGCTGCTTTGGGGTCAACTTCACCTCAGTAATCGCCATTTGCCCTTGCTGTTGGGGCGTGAGTCGATTAGTGCCTGCATCAGCTTTAACTTCTTGTACTTTAAGCTCATTGCTCGCGTTAAGTTCATTATCGGCGGCAACACTGGCACGTTCTGACATCATTAATGCCGATGGTGCGGCAGCAGTGACCTCGGCGCTTCGCACACTCGATGTCACACGATTTGACTGTGAATGGCTTGGCTCGCTTGACGTATCGACGAGGTCATCTGCGAGTGCTGAGCTGTCATCTTGTTGCCGTTGTGACTCTTGTTCAACCTCGTTTTCTGATTCAAATTCTTGCGGCTGATTAAGTACAACGTCGTCGACACTGGGTTCAAGCTCTTCACTCTTAGTCGTAAACTCCTGCGTAGCCGCAACGTTAAGCGGTTCTTCGACGACGTCGACGCTTGCTGAAGGCTGCCTCGAGGTAATATTGTCTATCTGAACAGGCTCAATTTGAGTCTGAGTAGATTCATTTTGCCCATTTGTTTGAGCCGAAATAGTCGCTTCAGCAGGCTTTACCATGAAAAGTTGCCAGCCATAAACCAGAGCGCCACCGAATAGCAGTGATAAACCACAGAGCAGCAGCCCGTTAAACGGAGCCCGCTTGCGAGCTAAATATTGCACCTGTGGCTGAGCCACGTTGCTGAGCTCATGCCCCTGCTGACGCTTGTCGAGATCCTGCAGCATCTTGTTGATCACGCTCATACAACACTCCTCAAAACGTGTTGTAATCCCAAACCGAAAGCCACTGTCATCAAAGTGAAAAAAGGCAACCATTTCCACGATAATAATCGGCGAACACTTGCATCTTCGGTGTCTTGAATTGCGGCTTTAACGTGGGAGGTTTGCACACGAGTAGCGCCTTCGCCGAAACTCAATAACAAGGCTTTATGGGCAAGAATATTGATCAATCTGGGGATCCCTCGGGACGCATAGGCTATCTGACGTGTTTCCCGTGATGTAAAGAGTGGTTCGCCCGCACGCCCTGCTATGGCTAATCGGTGGCGAAGATAAGCGTCGGTTTCATCCCATGTCAGTGGGCGAAGGTTGTAGCTAAAAGTAATACGCTGTCTTAATTGCCTAAATTCTTGGCGTTTAAGCCTGTCATCGAGCTCGGGTTGCCCAAATAACACTACCTGTAATAATTTGCGTGTCTCGGTTTCCAGATTAGTGAATAACCGCAGCGCCTCAAGACTGTCGTCAGGCAATGCCTGCGCTTCATCGAGCACGAGTACGATGGTATGACCGTGGGCGCTCAAGGCTAAAAGCTGCTGTTGAATAAGTCCAGTGAGTTGCTGCTGGTCGATATTGCTGGTGTATTTAAGGCCCAGCTCACTCGCTACCGCCCAGCGTAATTCAGTAGGAGTGAGATAAGGATTAGGCAAATATGCGCAATGAAACTGACTCGGCAATTCGTTGATAAGCTTGCGGCAAATCAACGTTTTGCCAGTCCCCACTTCCCCTGTCACCTTGATAAAGCCTTCGCCCGTTTGTAGCGCAGTTTGCAACACTTGCAAGGCTTCCACGTGTGGCGACAGGCCGAAAAAAAATCCGGTATTGGGTGTCAGTGAAAATGGAGGTTGGCTTAGGCCAAAATGCTTCTGATACATAGAAGCTTACTTTGTCTCCGGATACCAACGATCTAATAAGGTCTTAGAACGTTGCAGCTCAGTTTTCCAGGTATCAACACCAACTACCGTAGGTTTTAACAGAATAATAAGCTCGGTTTTCTTCTTCTGCTTACTACGGTTTTTAAACAATTCACCGAGGAAAGGAATATCACCCAACAAAGGCACTTGCGATACCACTTCAATGTTTTCACTCTTCATCAAGCCACCGATGATGACTACGTCACCGGAGGCGGCGCGGATGACAGTATCAGACTCACGAATTTCACTCTGCGCTAAAGGTAGCTCCAACGAAGCGTCACTCACTTTGATGTCTTTAGTCTGCTCTTTCACATCGATAACGGATGGATGCACGTGCAATAACACATTGCCGTCACTATCAATTTGCGGCGTAACGTCTAAGGCAATGCCCGAGAAAAACGGCGTGAGCTCGACTTGTGGAGTGGTCACAGGCGTTGTGCCCGCTACTGTGGTCGATGAAACGTCGGTGACAAAGTACTCATCAGTACCGACTTTGATCACCGCTTTTTGGTTATTCGATGCAGTCACCCTTGGGCTAGACAATACATCCACATCACCTTGGGTATCTAATAGGTTGATCATGGTCGTAAAGTCAGAACCTTTAATACTCAGCGAGGTCACACCACCAATCGCCGAGGTGATTTTATCGTTTAAACTAGGGCCCGCTGATGTTCCAAAATTCACATTAGTATTGCCAACATGTCCCAGAACATTATCCCATTGGATACCTTGCTGATAACCATCGGATAAGGTGACTTCGAGGATCTTCGCTTCTAAAATCACTTGGCGTTGCAAATGACTTTCTGCGGAATTTAAGAAAGTACGCACTTGGCGTAATTCACTAGGAAAAGCACGAATAGTGACTAAACCCGCCTGCGGTGTAACAACAACCTGACGACCGCCACCCGTTTCGCCGATTATCGAGGATAATGTCTCTTTCAACTCTCCCCAAAAATCTGTCTTAGTACGCGAACGGATAAAAGTACCGTTGCTACTATCGCTACCGCCATTACTGCTCGAGTTATTGCCATTACTGCTGTTCGAGTTATTGTTATTATTCGAGCCGCTATTGTTTGAATTGTTATTGTTCGAATTACTATTGGAATTATTGCTATCCGAAATCCGTCCTGAACTCACTGACGTCACAGATAAGCCATCGCGTTCCATATAGAGATAATTCAACGGAAACGTCTCGGTACGCATCCCAGCAGGAAACACTCTTAGGATGCGCCCTTCACGACTGACTTCGTAGCCGTAGATATCTTCAACCACTTGAATTGCTTCAGTTAACGTCACACCTTTAAGGGATAATGAGATCGTACCTTGCACGTCAGGATGTACGGCGACACTCAGTGGTGTACCTTGGACTAAGCTTGGAAAAAATACTTTAGCATCAACATCGTGGGCTGATACATCGAAACGACGCTCAGTTTCCAATGTGGGGGTCAAACCTGATAGCAATGCGCCTGAATTCAATTCCCGCTGAACCGCGTCCGGCATAGTCGCAGGCGGTGGCGTCGTTGATGCCGTTGCCGTCGCCATTGAGGCCGCTAATTCCGCCTTACTCGCCTCCGGCTGTGGCCTATTTGTGGTCTGACACGCCACAAGGCAAAGTGAGAGCAGAGGTGTAAAGTATTTAATCGCTTTCATCTGAGGTGTATTCCCTATCTCTCTGTTATTGCTTGAAACAATGTCAATTTCCGTCCATCGGACAGCGATACATAAGTGGGGGTAATTTTAACGATACTCAGCCCCTGAACGCTGTCGCCAACAGACAATATCTTGTTATTTATCACAGCATAAGCCGTGTTTCCTGAGCTTACTATGCTGTTAAGTACAAGCGCCTGATCCTGCGTTTGACTCGCATGACCCTGCACAGCAAAGCCTTTACCGGGCAAAGTCGGGTCGCGCAGCGATTCAGCAGATACCATAGGGCTACTAACCAATAACAACACACTGATAATATAAGACTTATTTAGAAACACTGATAAAGTCCTTATTAATACTCAAGGTATAAAGTTCAATCTCAACGGTCGCTTTTGGATATTCTGCGACTTTATAGTCGAGACGCTTCCAATAAAGTTTATCTGGCATGGCCTCAACGGCTTCAACAAAGCGCAACACAGAAAAATAATCGCCCTCTAGACTCAAGCGAATACCATGGCTATATAGATTGAGTTTTTTCTCTTTACCCACGGGTAACAAAGGGATGGGCGCTATCGACATAAACTTAATTAATTTAATCCCTTGCACTTGTCCTAGTAAATTACCCAGCAACTGCGGCATATAGTCTGCCGGTACCATATCCACCATCTGCTCATCGAGCTGGGCATCTAGGGCTTGATTTTGTTGCTGCAACAACACTAAACGCTGTTGGTAATCTTGATTGGGATCTAACGCTAAACGTTGCTGATACAAGTCAACCTGCTGAGCCGAAATCGCGTTTTCCTGCTCTAAGGCTTTTAGCTGTTGTGAAACAGCCACATGGGTTTTCCACAGGGACTCTAAAGGTAAATAACTCAGCATGCCGACCACGGCCAGAATGGCGACTGAGATCAACACTCGCTCACGGCGACTTAGCGCATCAAACTGTTGTCCTAATTGGGCTAACTTTTGCTTCATTGCGCGGCTTCCTCCTTGTTATCGCTTTTCAAGGTAAAGGCCAAAGGTTTATCTTCACCGCGATCCATGCTCATCGACGAGAAAGCTTGCCCCTTTAAAGTCTGCGTAGTTTTAAGTTTGCCAATCCACTGCGGAATGCTTTGAGGATGGTCGGCAAAACCTTCGAACATAAAATCTTGCTCATTAATGACGATATAACTAAGCCAAACACTCGCATCCGACACGACGGCTAAATCTTTAAGAACTGGCGCAAAACCACGGCTAGTTAAAGAAGTCCTAAGACTCAATTCTCCCATGAGTAATTGCTTCAGCTCTAACTGTTGTGCCGCTAAATCGACTCGCGCAACAAGATCGGCATCGGGTTTACGCGCAGCAATTTTTGCTTCTAATGCCTGTTTTTGGGTATCGAATTGCTGCTTTTGTTGGGCAGCCAACTGCTGGGCCTGTTGTAACTCACTGACTTGCCAATAGCTATAACCACCTAAAACAGCAAATAAGATCGCAAAAACCAAGGCGTAAGCACTTAAACGCGCAAAGGTTAATCTTTGCTTCGGGGGCAATAATGAAGGAGTGTAAAGATTGACTCGGTATTTAATCACTCTGTACCTCGATAAAATTCAGCAAAGGCTAATCCCGCCATTCGCGCGCCAACACAGCTTTTATCAATGACATTCACAGCTTGATTGAAGTTTGCCGAGACTAACTTAGCTAAAGTATCCACGGCACCATCGACGAGGAGTTCGATAGAAGATACCGGAGCCTGTCTCAATTGACTTTCAAAATAATCCATAGAGCGCTGAATTTCTAAGCTTAAATTGTCTGCCATGCCATAACTTAACTCATCCGCTTGAGTCTTATCCAATTGAGTAAATCCGCGCACGCGACGCTGCATATACAGCTGACCTTGCTTAACCACAGTCAGTAGCAATTCTTGACCGGGATTATGGCTTACCACCAGACGCGCTTGGTTGTCATCATTAAATAGGTTAGTCACGGCTAACTCTTCGATACTAATACCGAAAAGTTGTAAATCTTGTTCATGAATGGCCTGCACCATGCTCACTAACTTAGCTTTATCCACCACCACAACGTTGATTTTATTACTCGGAATGGGTGACTCAAAGTAATCCAAATGGATTTGCGGTACAGGTAGCGTGACCATGTCTTTAATTGACCACAGCAAAGCTTGGGATAACTCGACAGTATCGACATTCGGTTTATCGGTCAGCAGTAATTGATAAAGGCCTGAAGCCAAAATCAGCTGTAACTGTGCATTAGGAAAGGATTTAGCCACAGCAGCAAACGCCAATGACCAGTGCTCATCTTTCAGCTCAAAGGGTAACCACTGCTCAGCATTTTCTTTTTGGGCAGGTGCGTAAACCCATAATTTATCGGCGCAGACATAGACACCAAGGCTAGTCGGTTCTGTTCTCTTCTGCCAAAAGGCTAATCGACCTATAAGACTTTTTTCCATAAAGATGCCTATAACCAACTGAATTTAAAGCTTGAGTAGTCTCTTTCGCACAAACTTCCTGTCACTCCACTCTCCAGTGCTCCTTGACCTATGACCTGCTCGATACAGAATAAAAACCGCAAACGTCATATTTTTGGCACTGGCTAGTTTAGCCGCAAATGCTCGTATTTTATAGATAAATACGTGAATAATAGGATCTATTTGTCTCTAAGACGACATTAATCACCCAAACACTGAACTTCCCTTACTTAGCCTCTATGGGTTCACTGAAATACATTCCCTGCGCTGCGCCAACACCGAGGATTTGCAGTGTCTGCCACTCTTCAAAGACTTCTACCCCTTCGGCGCAGACTTGTACTTCCGTTCGATATAAACCGCCAATCAAACTGCGGATAAATAATTGGTTTTCTGGCCGTAAATGAATATGACGCACGATGGATCTGTGTAACTTAATTAAATCAAAATGGCATTCGCGAATGTAATAAGTACCGACAACCTGCTGACCCACATGATCGACACATAATCTCGCGCCCATTTTACGGATCATATCTAATTTAGGCTGCAACTTTTCTTGATGTTGAATAACGATATCTTCAGACACTTCGAAAATCAGTCGCGTGGTTAGATGGCGATATTCTAATAGCGTCGTTTTTAGCCATTGAGTGAAGGCTCGGCTCATTAGCGAATCCAAACTCAGATTAATACTGTATATCTGCGGCGCTGATTTCTTAACTGTTTGAGCATTCGATACGCCGTCTGCTAATTCATTCGACAATAAAAACAATACCCGCTCAATAATTTGCCGTTCAACCTGTGGCATTAAGCCACATTTATTCGCCATTGGAATAAACAGTGTGGCACGGATTAACGCCCCCTGATTATCCCGAGCCCGCGTAAATATCTCTTTATGGTGCTCATTACCATCGGAGTCGATTATGGGTTGGCTAAAGGGAAAAAAGCGCCGCTGCACTAACGCGTTTTCTAAAAAGCTTCGCCAACGCACTGAGCCTTTGGCAAATTCTTCATCAATCGCGCCTTTGTCGTACATAAACCAATTACTATTACCCTGTAATTGTGCCGCCCTCAAAGCCATATCGGCTTCTTCAATTAACTGAGCCGCATTATCGCCTGCGGTAAAATAAGCGCATCCGAGGTGGAAAAAGTTATCGCGATTCTCAACATCAGGCAAAGGCTGGCTTAGACATATCTTGAGTAACTTGCTGGCAAATTGATCCGCTTCAATTAAGGAAATTTGCGGCACGACTATGGCAAATTGATTATGGGAGCGACGGGCAAAAATACTATTAGCTTGAGTTTGCAGCAATTGACTTATCGCATTAACTGTCGAGTTTAATAGCTCTTTCGTCACAGCTTCACCTTGGGATTGCTGCAATAAATCCAGATCATCCATTTCTAATAAATAGATTACCCCGTGGGCAAGCATAGCCTGATTATGACTAAGGGCGTCGAGACGATTATTCAAAAAGAGTCGGTTACCAATGCGAGTTTCCGCATCGAGAAAGGTATTAGAACGGATGAATTTGTCGAAACGCCCCCGCTCCTTTTGGGCGTCTTGTAACTCTTCTAACAACTTAGTCAAAGCACGGTTAATCAGCCTTGGTTTACCATTTCCGGGGGTAGCGAGTGCTTGCTCATGCTTACCTTGCAGAATCAATCGACTGCGTAAGGCTAATTCTTCAATGCCATCGAGCTGCTGTGAAAACCATAAATAACCAAAACGCACTAAGGCAGCCACGGCTAAGATACCGACCAACAAAATCAGAATTTCATACCAACTGAAAGTGTAATGTTCAAAGGGCTGAGTCAAGGTTAACTGCATACGCAAGCCAGATGTCGGCTCTAGCACATGGTCATACACCATGGCATTTTGCGTAGTCAGATTGCCTTCATAGGCAAATAATACTTCATCTTTCAAGGTCAACCGAAAATTAACGGCATTGTAAGCAAGCAGCATGGGCGGTAGCCAGGCCTCTAGCTCCCAATCAGGTTGGTGTTGGAACTGATCCACTAACATAGTTTCGAGTTCAGCGACTTTTTGCTGCTGAAATTTATAGGTCAGCTGCACGAAACTCATCATAGCGCTCAGCAAAAATACGAAGGCGATAGCGGCTAATGACATTAACCAAAAGCTGGTTAATTTTGTAGTTAACATTCGGGTGAATTTCATCTATCCGCTATCCTGCAGGATTATTATAATTATTTGTGCGATTTTAACAGAAGTTCAACAAAAGTTGTCCGTTGATTATTCAGTAGCATAACCTAAAAGGCAACTAAGACGCTGTGACTTTAATGTCCACTTAAAAACAAAAAAGAGGCTAATTAGCCTCTTTTCGATGTTTTTACCACTTTTAGCCTAGTCGGCGTATTTAGGTAAAGTGGTGATCGCAGCCACACCAGAGTCGATAGCCGCTTGTGCAACAGCACGGGCAACATTTGGCAATAAACGTGGGTCCATAGGTTTTGGCAGCACGTATTCTGGGCCAAAACTCAGCGACGTCACATTAGGGTAAGCCTTCAATACACTCGCAGGTACTGACTCTTTTGCCAGTGATGCTATTGCATGAACTGCCGCAATTTTCATCTCATCATTAATGCAAGACGCACGCACATCCAATGCACCACGGAAAATAAATGGGAAACACAATACGTTATTCACTTGGTTTGGATAGTCGCTACGACCCGTACCCATGATCAAATCACTACGCGTTGCATGAGCAAGTGCAGGTTTGATTTCAGGATCTGGGTTAGAACACGCAAAAATCACTGGCTTATCGGCCATCAGCGCGACTTCTTCTGCACCAATGACGTCAGGACCTGATAGACCTAAAAATACGTCTGCGCCTTTAATAACATCAAGAAGCGTGCGTTTCTCGGTATCATTCGCAAATAGTGCTTTATATTCATTAAGATCTGTACGGCCAGAATGAATAACACCTTTAGTGTCTAGCATGTAAATGTTGGCGCGATTCGCACCGCATTTTACCAGCATAGTCATACAAGCGATGGCAGCAGCCCCCGCGCCCATACACACAAAAGTCGCGTCGCTGATCAACTTGCCTTGAATTTCCAGCGCATTGATCATACCCGCCGCGGTCACGATTGCCGTGCCGTGTTGATCGTCATGAAATACTGGCACTTTACAACGAGCAATCAATTCACGTTCGATAACAAAGCATTCGGGCGCTTTAATATCTTCAAGATTGATACCACCAAAAGTGTCAGCAATAGCAGCAACAGTATTGATAAATTCCTCAGGCGTATTATGCGTAATCTCAATATCTGTCGAATCGATATTCGCAAAATGCTTGAACAATAATGCTTTACCTTCCATTACAGGTTTAGAAGCCAAAGGGCCCAAATTCCCTAAACCTAAGATAGCCGTACCATTGGTAATCACGGCAACCGTATTACCTTTATTGGTATAACGATACGCATTGTCAGGATCTGCAGCGATTTCGCGTACTGGCTCAGCCACACCTGGGCTATAAGCTAGGGCGAGATCGTGACTCGTTTCGGCGGGTTTGGTAAGGCAAACTGCGGTTTTGCCTGGTATGGGAAATTCATGATAATCGAGTGCTTGTTGACGAATATCTGACATTTTAAAATCCTGAAATGCGACATTTATAATTTATGAGAGTAAGACCTACCAACACACATCTAGTCTCACCAAAGGGTGATGTCAATAGTCTGGCTGGTCGGGGTAAGATACGCCAATAAGGGGAATTTATAAATAAGAGATTCATAAATTTCACTTTAGCCGCCAAATAGACCCTCTAAGCTTAGTTTTATAAACTTATCTCCTATAATAAAGCTGCATTTCTTAATATGTTTTGTAGGAAACAAACATATATTTTGTAGTTACTGCGCTAGTTGTAGCGACTTAATCTCAAAAATGTTGGTTAAATTACAATATATGGCGACTAGCATATTTATCTTATAGTTAATTGCTATAAATAAGTCGAATTATACACTTGAACTCTCAATACAGAATAAGTTGACGATTTATTGAGTGAAGTCGTACCAGCTAGATATGTAGAATAAGCGGAATAAAGAAAATCGACGAATAACAAAAAGCAAAAAGGCGCCATAGGCGCCTTTTCTAGAAACATTGCAATCGCAATTATTTCTTTGCAAGCACTGCGAAGCGCTTGTTGAATTTGTCGATACGACCGCCGGTATCAACAACTTTTTGTGTACCAGTGTAGAATGGGTGACAAGCACCACATACGTCTAAATGCAGATCTTTACCAGCAGTAGAGTTTACTTTGATAACGTTACCACAAGTACAGTTTGCAGTGATGATAGCGTATGTTGGGTGGATACCTGGTTTCATTGGGGTTACCTCAAAAGTGTAAGGCCATGTCGCTCTTCCAACCCGTAGTCGGACACCACATGCATGTTAATAACAATATGTTTAGGGCGCAGAATGGTACAGCATACCTACAAGGGATACAAGTAGATTATCTGAGCGTTTGCTGGTTAATCTGTGTCTATTTTGACTTTAGTTAAGCGGCTTATTTTCCCGCTTCTTTAGCCTCAAATACCGCCCGCGCCTCTTTAGCATCAGAATGCTGATCCAAAATCATTTTCGAAGGACAAGATAGCACCGCATTGCTCTTGAGTGCATTGATTCTATTCTTCGAGAAAGCCACAGGATTTGCCTCGTAAATCGCCAACATAGCGCCATATACACTCACACCCCAATCCTTGGCATATCGATTGGCGATACGCCACAACGTCTCGCCAGCAAGATACGTTAACTGGCAATGTTCGGGCGTCTGTGAGGCCGTTTCAGCAATATTCTGTTTTTGCTCATTATTTGCCGTTTTCACTATTTCTGGAACCACAGTTTCAGTTGCAGCGTTTTCAACAGCCCCTTTTTCAACAGCAATCGTCTCAGAGGTTTTAGCGAAGGCGTTTATCTCAGTAGCCGACGTATTTTGTTTATTCGCGGCTTCAGGAAATCTAAAGCCAGTCACCACTTCTACCGTTGGTACTTTGGATTGGGTATTTGCAGCAGTAGCAACAGTCGCTGCGGGCGTTACCTCTGCAACTGGCTTTGGTTCTGCCACCACTTTTACAGGCTTAATGCCCACTTTATCCGCACTTTTTGGGGCGCCCGCTATGGTGGTATTTTTAGTGTCCGAAACCGCTTTTGTCGTTAACGCGGCAGAGGCAGATTTAGCTGTGCCGAATAAATTGATACTTTTGACGTCATACCATCGGTCAAGACGATACTCTCTCACTAAGAGTTTAGCGCTACTATCCTTCACATCTTCAACGCCAGTGAGTAAAACTAAAAAGCGATTAATCTCCTCAACCATTAACCTTTCTTCGCCGCTTGCTTGCTGCACAACAAACTCTAAGCGCGACATATCTTGATTGTCTGCGATCACATTCACCCTGAGTTTAGGGTAAGCGCCTAATTCAAACATCCGGCTATTAATGCTCACATGGGAGACTTGTGCCATGCTAGGTGCACTGCACACCAAAGCAAGTAGACCTAATGATTTCACTATATTAGCCATTTATTTACTCTCAACTATCCTTGGTAAACCATCATTAGGGCTAGCCCTAGCCAGCCGCGCTGAGTACACTAAACCACATTCTTGTCTAAGACTTGCCTGCATATGTCATTGTTTGTCGAAGTTGCGTTACCTGTGCCTATGCGGCAAACCTTTAGCTACCGCGTACCCGAATCCTATCCTAGTACACCGCAAATAGGTGTGCGCGTTAAAGTTCCCTTCGGTCGTCAACAATTGATCGGGTTAGTCACTGATATCACTGAGTCTTGCAGCTTAGCCCCAAAGCAAATTAAGTCTGTGCTCGAGTTTATCGACGATAAACCTTTACTGCCTGAATCACTTTATAAATTAACTCTTTGGGCTGCGAGATACTATTTTTGCAGCCAAGGGCAGATGCTAACCCAAGCCTTACCTGTGGCCCTGCGTAAAGGGCTCGATGCCGCGCCACAAAAAATCCAATTCTGGCAATTAACTGAAATAGGCCAAAATATTGCGCCCGAAGCGGTTAAACGCGCACCCGCACAGAAAAAACTACTCGAGTTACTCAAAACCGCCAGCTTAACCCAAGAAGAGGTTATCAGCTTAGACATCAGTAAAGCGGCGCTTAAAGCCCTAGAAGATAAAGGTTGGGTGGCACGCCATGAAAAAATTGCAGAGCTTAACCTCGACTGGCGCACCACACTCGAAATGGACGAAACGCCACATAAACTCAATAAAGAACAAGCCGTCGCCGTTGCCACTTTAAATCTGCAACAAGGATATCACTGTACTTTATTAGAAGGCATTACCGGTTCGGGTAAAACGGAAGTCTATCTTGCTGTACTCGAAGAAATCCTCAAGCAAGGCAAACAAGCGTTAATTTTAGTGCCTGAAATCGGCTTAACCCCCCAGACAATCAATCGCTTTAAGCGCCGTTTCAAAGTCAATGTTGCCATTTTGCATTCAGGGTTAACTGACAATCAGAGGCTCGAAGCATGGCGCCAGGCCCGCTGTGGTCAGGCTGCAATCATTATCGGCACCCGCTCAGCATTGTTCACACCTATGGCGTATCCCGGCATCATCATACTCGATGAAGAACACGACAGTAGTTTCAAACAACAGGAAGGCGTTGGTTATCATGCCCGCGACTTGGCAGTCATGCGTGGCCATTTAGAAGCGATTCCGGTGATTTTGGGCACAGCGACGCCCTCACTCGAAAGTCTACAAAATGCCTTAAGCGGCCGTTACCATCATTTACAATTGGGTGAACGCGCAGGTGCGGCTAAAAAAGTGCGCCAAGGCATTATCGACATTAAAAATATGCCGCTGAAAGCCGGTATGTCAGTGCCGCTACTGAACGAAATCCGCCTGCATTTAGACGCTGGCAACCAAGTCTTGTTGTTTCTCAATCGCCGCGGCTTCGCACCAGCCCTGCTTTGCCACGAGTGTGGGCACTTACACGAATGCGACCGCTGCGACGCGTTTTTCACAGTACATCAATCCCTTGGCGAAATTTGCTGTCACCATTGTGGCAATCAATACGCTATCCCCAAGCAGTGTCACAAATGTGGCAGCACTATGTTGATGGGCCAAGGCATAGGCACAGAACAGCTCGCCGAAGCGCTGCAACAAGAGTTTCCTAAACATCCAGTAGTGCGCATCGACCGTGATACGACCCGCCTTAAAGGTTCATTAGAAACCCACTTAAATGCGATTCATAAGGGGGAATATAAAATCCTCGTCGGCACGCAAATGCTAGCTAAGGGCCACCACTTCCCTGATGTGACGCTTGTTGGGTTACTCGATGTCGATGGCGCTTTATTTAGCGCCGACTTCCGCGCGCCCGAACGTTTTGGACAACTCTATACCCAAGTTGCAGGTCGCGCAGGGCGCGCCAGTAAACCCGGCACGGTATTATTGCAAACTCACCAGAGCGACAATCCCATTTTGCGGGATTTGCTGCACCGCGGTTATGGCGAGTTTGCTCGCAGCCAGCTCAAAGAACGTCAACAAGCACTGCTGCCGCCAGCATGGCACATGGTGTTGGTGCGCGCCGAAGCACATTTAGCCAGTGATGCCGATAACTTTCTCAACGCCTTTGCCGCGCTTTTGCCGCAAGATAAAGAATTTGAGGTGATTGGTCCTATGCCAGCGCCCTTAGATAAAAAAGCCGGCAAGTTCCGCCGCCAACTCTTATTCCAAGCTAAAAACCGCAATCGCTTGCAACAAGAGTTTGAACGTATTCATCCGCTTGTAGAACAACTTATCGAAGCTAAACGCTGCCGATGGAGCTTAGACAGAGATCCACAGGATCTCCTCTGAGTCGAGTATTTGATAAGTATTTAAGCGCCATTTGATAAAAAATCATCGGGAAGATAGCAATTGTTAACCACAAACGGCTAAAATATGCGGTTATTCCCTGTATTCACTCTTAAAGTTAGTGCCGATTAGAACCCATGAAATCACATATCCAATCATTACTTGAACAAACTCTAGAATCCTTTAAACAACAAGGTATTGTGCCTGCTGACTTTGAAGCACGCATTCAGGTAGATCGAACCAAGGATAAGAGTCATGGCGACTTGGCAACCAACTTAGCCATGATGCTAACCAAGGTCGCAGGCAAGAATCCACGCGAATTAGCCCAACTGATCATAGATACCTTACCGGCTTCGGCTTTTGTAGCTAAGGTTGAAATTGCAGGACCAGGCTTTATCAACTTTTTCATCAACGACAGCGCCTTAGCAGATCAACTGCAAAATGCCGTCAACGATGAGCATTTAGGCATTAAGTTACCGACACCACAAACCGTTGTTGTCGATTACTCTTCACCCAACCTCGCCAAAGAAATGCATGTAGGCCATCTACGTTCAACCATCATTGGTGACAGTGTTGTGCGTGCGTTAGAATTTTTAGGCCACAAGGTTATTCGTCAAAACCATGTGGGCGACTGGGGCACACAATTTGGTATGTTGCTGGCCTATATGGAAGAGCTGCGCGCCAAAAATGGTGAAGAAGCTCAACTTGAACTGTCTGATTTAGAAAACTTTTATCGTGCCGCTAAACTGCGTTTCGACGAATCAGCAGAATTCGCAACCCGCGCTCGTCAGTTAGTGGTCGAACTGCAATCTGGCGACGAGTATTGCAACAAACTGTGGCGCGAATTTAACGATATTTCGTTAAGCCACTGCCATGAAGTCTACGCCCGTTTAGGTGTGAGCCTGACCCGCGCCGATGTACACGGCGAAAGTGCTTATAACGCCGATCTCGAGCAAGTGGTTAAAGATTTAGATGCCCAAGGTTTATTAACCGAAAGTAACGGCGCTAAAGTCGTATTCCAAGAAGCCTTCCGCAACAAAGAAGGTGAGCCACTGCCTGTTATCATCCAAAAGGCCGATGGCGGCTATTTGTATGCCACCTCAGATCTTGCGGCAATGCGCTATCGCTCGAACGTGTTAAAGGCCGATCGCGTCTTGTATTTTGTTGACCTACGTCAGGCACTGCATTTCCAACAAGTCTTTAGCCTAGCGAAACTGGCTAAGTTTGTCCGTGAAGATATGTCATTAGAACACTTAGGTTTTGGTACTATGAATGGCGAAGATGGCCGTCCATTCAAAACCCGTAGCGGCGGTGTCGTTAAGTTAGTTGACCTGTTAGAAGAAGCCAATGTGCGCGCGCTAGAACTCGTTCGTAGCAAAAATCCTGATATGGATGAGGCCACGCTGACTGAAATCGCCCGTGTCGTTGGGATCAGCGCCGTTAAATATGCTGACTTGTCAAAAAACCGCACCAGCGATTACATTTTCAGCTTTGAACAAATGCTCAGCTTCGAAGGCAATACCGCACCTTACCTGCTGTACGCTTACACCCGTGTTGCGGGCATATTCAAGCGAGTAACCGATCTGGATCTCAGCCAAGCGAAAATCGTGCTTGAGCATGAAAAAGAGAAAGATCTCGGTAATAAGTTGGCGCAGTTCGGTGAGATCCTCAATCGTGTTGTCGATAAAGGTCAGCCGCACGTACTGTGTGCTTATTTATATGAATTAGCGGGTGCTTTCTCTAGCTTCTACGAAGCTTGTCCAGTGCTTGCCGCCGATAATGACGCGCAAAAGAACAGCCGTTTATTACTCGCGCAACTGACGGCTCGTACGTTACAAAAAGGCCTAAATCTACTCGGTATTGAAACCTTAGAGCGGATGTAAGCCATGAGTAATCGCGATTATGCCAATAGAAGGCCGCAGTCGGGCGCTAAACCGCGCCCAATCCGCGCGACTCGCCCAACTCGAGCAAAGCCTTCACAATCTAAATCGGCGCCGCGTAAGAAGCTGCCGCTGACCTTGATAGGCTTTGTCATACTCGCTGTGGGTTGTTTCGTCTATTTCCTGTCAAGCATTAAAGATAATGCTAAGCAAGAAGTGAAGCCGATACCCGCTCCAGCCAAGAAAACGGAAGTACAAGTTAAGCCTCAAGAGACAGCAGTGCTTACTCCTAAGGTCAAAGAACCTGAACGCCAAGCGGTCGTTATCCCAGTAGAGACAACTGAAACTGCTGAGCTTATTGTTCCGCCAAAGAAGGATCCTAATGCTCTGCCACCACAACCAAAGGAAGAATGGACCTATCTCAACGAGCTTGAAAATAAGCATGTTGAGGTCGATATTCCCGATATTGTTGCGAGCAGAACACCGATGCAATATCAGTTGCAGTGTGCTTCTTTCCGCCAAGAATCACAGGCGAACGAGATGAAAGCCGTCATCGCTTTCCAAGGTTTAGAGGCGCAAGTGAGACAAGTCGAAGGTACAACCGGCGTATGGTACAAGGTTGCTTTAGGCCCCTTCGAGCGTAAACGTGATGCAGAGCGTAAACGTCATACACTGCAAAAAGCGGGAATTAATGGTTGCCAGATTCTGGCGATTCCTAAATAAGGCTTTAGCCTACTCCTGATAGACTATTAAGAATAAATAGCGGCCAGCGTTTTATCGCTCGTCGCTATTTTTTTGTCCGTATAACATGGCTCACTCATTGACTCTGCCCGCCCATAAAAAGTCAGTTTTAAACAACAACTCATTTCAAATTTGCTGATCTACTAAATTTATAACCCATTATTTGTAAACAACAAAATTCTTTATTAAGAAAGATTAATATGCAGTTTAATTGACCTAGATCAAACTTAGGCGTATCTCTTAATTAACAGCAAAACCGCTGTATCTGTGTCAAATCCAACCTCAGGGTGAAGTATTATGAATGCATTAATCGAGATAGAAGCCACCGAATTCAGCCAATTGTTCAAGAGTGGCGACATGCTGGGAATTAGGATGTTTATGGAACATGTGCGCATGCCACTGGATGTTCAAGACAAGATTTATGACGAAATTTCTGCGCTTCAGCAATTAGAACAAAACCAAATTGCCAAGCTCATTGAAACCCACGCCCATTCCCAAATTCATGAACGCCTAGCTTATTAGCCTTCCATTCAATGAAAAATTTAACTATGCCCAACTGCAGCTTCTGGCGGTTCATTCAACAGAAGCAGTCTAACCCACCCACTCTCCATCACACAGAATCAAATTTCAGCCAAAAAATAAGGCCAAACACCTGAGTATTTGACCTTAATGAACTAGCTAGTTTCAGATTTTAACCACAGCCTTAGCTCGGTTTTTCTTCCGTTAAGCCTATGCTATTCATCCAGTAATCGAAATCCACCATATTACCCGGCAATACGACTCGACTATTCTTCTGGCTTAAGCCATCGAGCTGTTTAAAGTATTGCTCACCGAGTTGCATCCGCAGGGCATTGTGACCACCCGGTGCGGCAATAACAGAGGCGAGACGTTCAATCGATTCTGCCGTCGCACGGGAAATGGTTAAAATTTCCTCAGCCTTACCTTCGGCTTCGTTAATCCGGCGCTGCATCTCACCTTCAGAACGGTTTACCGTTTCAGCTTTAACCCCTTCAGAACGGTTAATTTTACTCTGTTTGTCACCTTCACTCTTAGCCAATAATGCACGGCGCTCACGCTCGGCATTTACTTGCATTTCCATGGCATTTTTAACGGTTTCAGGTGGTGTAATATTTTTAATTTCATAACGATGCACGCGTATTCCCCACATGGCACCCGCTTGATCTAAGACTTGCACTACCTTGGCTGAAATCACATCACGCTCTTCAAACGTACGATCAAGATCAAGTGTCCCGATGACAGAGCGCGTCGTCGTTTGCGCCAACTGAATTGCTGCATAACGATAATCAGTAATACCATAGCTGGCCTTCACTGGGTCAGTCACAGAGATATAAATCACCCCATCCACTTCAACGTTTACTTCGTCGCTCGAGAAACATTCCTGCGGTGGTACGTCAATGGTTTCTTCTTTCAAATCATGAATAAAAGCCACTTTATCCACAAAGGGGATCAAGGTATGGAACCCTGCATCTAACGTACTGTGATACTTACCTAAACGCTCAACAATAAAAGCCGATTTAGTGGGTACTAGGCGGATCGATTGAAATAGTTTAATCACAAAAATGGCAAATATCAGGCCCCAAATCGCCATCACAATCAAATCTGTATCTACTGGAATATTCATTATCGCGCTCCTTTGCCAAGATTATTCTGGCCACTCATAGTCTGAGTGACTTGCTCCATGCCTTCGAAGAAACCTTCAAGTTTTGCCATTTCAGCGGGAACAACAGAGACTTGTGCATCATTGAGGATCTTGCCAACTTGAGCAATAAACTGTTCTTTTAATAGCATATTCATCGCATCTGTACCGCCATTGACGGCTAATGCTTGCGAGATCATTGCCATACCTTCGGATTTTGCTTTGGCTATGATAGCGATCTCCTGACCTGTACCTTTAGCTTCATTAATCCGTTTCTGTTTTTGACCTTCTGACAGGTTAATGGCCTCTTGGCGCTCACCTTCAGACATATTGATCATCGCGGCTTTTTCGGCATTCGCTAAGGTAATTTCGGCACGTTTACGACGCTCAGCTTCCATCTGCTTCTCAAGAGTGTGGATCACATGGCGTGAAGGCGTGATATTACGAATTTCATAGCGCAATACCTTGATTCCCCATGGCTCGGAAGCCTTATCTATTTCCCGCACGATTGATTCATTTAAGCTATCACGCTCAGAGAAAGTCTCACTCAAACTCAGCTTACCGATTTCAGATCGCATAGTGGTCTGGGCTAAATTCACCGCTGCTTTACGGTAGTTTTCAATACCATAACTCGCCAATTTGCCATCCATCACTTTTAGGTAGACCAAGCCGTCCACTTCAAGTTGAGTGTTATCTTTGGAGATACAACTCTGTGGCGGCACATCTAATACTTGCTCACGGGTATCGTGACGGTAGGAGACGCGATCGAAAAAAGGGATCAAAAAATGAAATCCAGGGCTTAATACTGCGCGGAATTTGCCAAGACGCTCAATGACATGCACTTCACGCATCGGCACAATTAACATCAACTTATAAAGAATAAAAAAGATAAATAAAATGACTAAGGTAAATACAAACATAGATTCCATCCTTTAGTTTTTGGAAGCTTCTATTGAAATAGGCTCAACGACTAGAGCGATATTTTCACGACAAATAATTCTGACTTCGGTACCCGCCTCGATAATGCTGCCATTGCCAAGCGCTGGCCATTCACTACCTTGAAACTCCACCCGCCCAGGTGTTTGCCCAGGACCTATGGTCTGCTTTACGCGAACAATTTGATTGTATAGTTCGATTGCTTCATCCGTGTTATCAACATGGGAATCACCACCAACGAGCCTCTGAGTGACTTGTCTGAAAGCCAATAACAACACAATGGCAGAGATAAACCACAGGGTCATGCTCTGCACGACACCTTCGACCAGTCCTATGCCTAACGCACCTGCCACGACTAAACAAGCCGCACCCAGCAACACTATTATGCCACCTGGCACCACTATTTCGGCGAGCATTAACACTAAACCAATCACTGCCCACACTAAAATCGGATTTGAAAACTCCATATTTCCCCCTGAAATGAGAGTGTCCTTTACTGCACTATAACAGCAGAGTTTCGGATAATCGACATAATATGTCAAAATTTACCCTATCAAAACGCACACTCAATCACCTATGACTTAATCCTCATTCTCCCATATCCGCCCACGAAAGCCGTTAGGTTGTTTTAAAATTAAGTATAATCAATTCAAAAAGATAGCCCCCCCCAATCCACAAGCGGCGCAATAACAATAAAAAACATTAAAAATCAATTATCTAAAAATAAAATTCCTCACTAATGATTATGTGATTTTGACAACAACATTCGATAAAAACTTTGAATAAATGTAAATTTTTGCATATATTGCCCCCACTTTTGAGCAAGTCCTTTGACGTACACTCGCGCTAGGTTTGAACTTACCCATCAAACCATGCCATAGGTCAGAGAACGGATTGAGTAAGACACGAATAAACTTCGACCTATACAACAGGAAATAACAATGAAAAAAACATGCCTATGCCTAGCACTAATGCTTTCTCCTCAAGCATTTGCGGGTGACTTAGTACAGTGGTGGGATTTCAGTGCAACAGCCCTCTATGGCGAAGACTACGATTTAGCGCCATCGGACAAACAAGCCACTATCACCTTGGAAACGGCTGGCGGCTGGAAATACGGTGATTGGTTTGCCTTCCAAGATTTTATCTATTTCAAAGGTAACGACACGGGCATGGAAAGCACTACCTATGGTGAAATTTCGCCACGTTTTAGTGCCAGTAAAATTCTTGGCGAAAAAATCGCCTTTGGCCCAATAACAGACTTGTCTTTAGCGTTAACCTATGAAGAAGGTGAAGGCCCAGTCCACAGCTTACTTTACGGTTTAGGGGTTGACGTAGCAGTACCATACTTCACTTATCTTAACTTTAATACCTATCGCCGCGATGGTATGAGCACTGGTAACAATAGTGACGGCTGGCAGTTCACTCCTGTATTTCGTATCGATATCCCTGTTGGATCTGCCAACATAGTACTCGATGGCTTTATCGACTGGGTATTTGCCACCGACGATAACGGCTACGAGGAAAACTTCCATTTCAACCCACAGCTAAAATACGATCTCGGTAAGAGCCTGTTCGGTGATCATCAAGCCAATAAATTATTGGTGGGTATCGAATACGATCTGTGGACCAATAAATACGGGGTGAAAGGCGTCGATCAAGACACTTACTCTGTGATTGCTCAATACCATTTCTAATCGGTATCGGCATAGTTTTAAAACAACAAAAAAGGTGCCATTGGCACCTTTTCTATTCTGAGCACTCACTTTGCAGGGGAGTGTTGCTTAGCTTACTAAAAATTAAGCTAACAATTTTTTCGCTGCTGCAACCACGATAGAAACCGCACTCACTTCAGTTTTCTTCATTGTGGCTTCATTAGGAATTTCTTGTTGGGTGCGGTTTACAATCACACCAGCAACGCAGGCTGCACGCCAACCTTGAGTGGCACACATAGTGAACAAAGTGGAAGACTCCATCTCATAGTTCAGTACGCCCATATCTTGCCATTCTTTCATTGAACCCGCGAAACGACGCGTTACACGGCCTGTGACAGTGTCATAACGCTCTTGGCCTGGGTAGAAAGTATCAGAAGAAGCTGTTACGCCAATGTGTGGCTCAACGCCAGCATCGCGACACGCTGCAACCATAGCAGTGGTACATTCAAAGTTTGCAACCGCTGGATATTCCATAGGTGCAAAATGTAAGCTCGCGCCATCTAAACGCACTGAAGCTTGAGTCACAATCACATCACCCACATTTACATGAGGTTGGATTGCGCCTGTAGTCCCTACACGTAGGAAGGTATTCACACCTAACTGTGCAAGTTCTTCTACTGCGATAGAAGTCGATGGACCACCGATACCGGTTGAACACACTACTACTGGCTTGCCATCGGCATACGCTAAATAGCTTGTATACTCGCGGTGGCTAGCAAGAAACGTCGCATTGTCCATTAGTTCGGCAATACGTTTTACACGCTCTGGATCACCAGGAACGATTGCTAAGGTTGCACCATCGAGCATCGCTTTGGTCAAACCTAAATGAAATACATCAGCCATTGTGAAAACCCCTTTCATTTTTGATAATTAAATTCTTATAAAATCGACTTTAACCTAGTATCGAAGCGGTGAAGGTTAACTTGATCACAGAATTATCGGCAAGAAGTAATTGTTTAGTCGTAATGAAATTACCAACTACACCAGCATCTGCTCACAAGATAGCAAATTTGCCCATATTTCGAATGTCAGTCTGATTTATACCAAACAAAGTGTGAACCAGATCCTGAACTCATGCCAGAGGCTGTGGCAACAAATACCTAAGATACTGATTTAAAATATATTAAAATAAATCATCCATTAGTATTAATCTAAGTGACCGCTAAAAGTGATCTAAGTCACGTTTAACGACTTGGTATAAGGTTAGGGTTAAGGCGTAACCTGAAGTGTAGTAAATGACGACAAGGAGAATGCCGATGTTTCCAGAGTACAGAGAATTAATTTCCACCCTGAAAACCCAAGATGCTCATTTTCAACGTAAGTTTAATGAGCATAATCAGTTAGACGAGGAAATCAAACAACTGGAAAAACGTGTCGCCAGTGATTTCAATCCCACTGTGAAAGAACTCAAAAGTAGAAAGTTACATTTAAAAGAGGAAATTTATCAGATCCTCAAATCCCACGAGTAATCCTACTATTACTCTAAAGACAAATAAGGGCGCCTAAGCGCCCTTATTGATGACATCACAATCGCTTACAGATAGTAATCCTTCAGCGGCGGGAAACCGTTAAAGCATACTGCTGAATACGTCGTCGTATAAGCCCCTGCGGTTAACCAATACATACGATCGCCAATGGCTAAGTCATTTGGTAAGCCATAGCTATAGTGCTCATACATGATATCTGCACTGTCACAGGTTGGGCCGGCAATCACGCATTTATCCAGCTCGCCTTGACGCTCAGTATAAATCGGGAACTTAATCGCCTCGTCCATCGTTTCAATCAAACCAGAGAATTTACCCACATCGGTAAACACCCAACGCTCTAAAGCCGTGTAAGATTTTTTGCTGATCAGCACCACTTCAGACACTAAAATCCCCGCGTTAGAGATCAACGAACGACCTGGTTCCAAAATAATTTGTGGTAAATCATCACCAAAATCTTCCTTCAGGAAGTGAGTGATTTGCTCGGCATACACACCCAATTGATTGGTTTTATCAATATAGTTAGCAGGGAAACCGCCACCCATGTTGATCATCTTCAGGGTGATATTGTGCTCATCACGCAGACGGTCAAAAATGCTTTTCACTTTACCAATAGCAGAATCCCAAGCACCTATGTCACGTTGCTGAGAACCCACATGGAAAGAAATACCAAAAGGCTCTAAGCCTAATTCCTGTGCCAATACTAATAGCTCATAGGCCATTTCGTTTTGGCAACCGAATTTCCGAGATAACGGCCAATCAGCAGTATCTGTACCTTCGGTCAGAATGCGCACATAAATACGTGAACCCGGCGCTTCTTCAGCGATCATTCGCAAATCGGCTTCTGAGTCAGATGCATACATACGCACGCCACGCTCATAAAATGCACGCACATCTTGACGCTTTTTAATGGTATTACCATAGCTGACTCGATCGGTTGTCACACCGACATTCATGACCATATCTAGCTCATAAATCGAGGCTATATCAAAGTTTGATCCTTTATCTTTTAGTAAAGATAAGATCTCGGCCGCGGGGTTTGCCTTAACTGCATAATAAACGTTGGCGTAAGGAAAACTATTAACCATGTCATCGTATTGTTTCGCTATGATACTGGTATCGATCACGACGAACGGGGTTGCTTTGTCTTTGGCAAACGCTTCAATACGCTTGAATGTGTCCATATCATAATAGTCAGCAACATCAATAGATTGAAATTGGCTCATTGGGCCAGAGTCTCCTTTGGGTCAGATAGATAACAGTAAGTGTGATGTATTAAAAACGTGCGCAGTAAACGATATTTTTTCGCTTTACGCAACGAATTTTTATGCTGAATTAATAACTTTTTATTCCCTAATTCTTTAAGGAACTGAACCATCAGAAAAAGGCGCTATAAAACAAATAATTATGCACACAAACCCTAAGGTAAATTTGTGTTCATTATCAGAATAAAAAGTGAATTTTTTACGACGTTATCGGAAGGGAGATGGATAGACTGGCTGGAGCCAAAATATCCATCTAAAAACAGTTATCTTGAAGTAACAGTCACACAGCAAAAAGAAGACTAATGGATGCCTTAAAATACGTCCGTTAAATCGAGTCGTTACTGCGGCTGATTGAGTTTTGCGAGGGCTTGGTTCAAGGCTTCACTGGAATCAAAATAGGCAATGTCCAAAATGTTACGCTGCTTGAGCAATATCATAGTGGCCATATCTTTGTTATCAGGTAATAAACGACTGATCTCACCATCCCTATCTAACCCAATCGCAAAAGGTAAATCTTGCATCTGTGGCACAGCCACAAATTTAGCGATCAAAGAAGGCATACCACTGATATCGGCAACATAAACTAAACCCGCTGGCATTTGAGTCGCGCTCAAGGGGGTAAGTGCATCCTTAATCACATCACCGCCTTTCATGCTGCGACTAAAGAGCAGCACTTGAGTCTCATCAGTCACATTAATGGTTTTATCATTTTGGTCGAGAAGTGAAATGGGATTAATCGCATCTCCGGCAACATAACTCGCAGCATACGCCCAGATTGGGGTTAACAGACAAGACAAACATAACAACAGCGTTTTCATAAACACTCGACTCCATTATTGGATAGGCGAACAGCATACCTGACTCCCCCTATCGACTCATTAAATCAACCACGATTACATGATACGCTTCACACATGAAGGGCGAAAAGTATTTGGTGAAATTTCTACGCTATAATCGCACAGTTAATTTTATTACAAGGATATCATAATGATAACACCTGGACTCGATCAAGAATTGCAGCAACTACAAGGCGTTTATCAACTCATCACCGAGTTTTTAGTCACCTACAGCTTTCAACTCGTAGGTGCTTTGCTGATCTTTTTGTTAGGTTTATGGGTAGCCAGTAAAGTATCACGCTTAGTCGCTAAGCAATTCGACAAACACAATATCGATATCACCCTAAGCAATTTTGTCAGCAATCTTATCCGCATTCTGATCATCGTCATGGTTGGGATTATCGCCCTCGGCAAAATCGGCATCAGTATTACCCCTATGGTTGCGGCAATTGGTGCCGCCTCCCTCGGTGCAGGTTTAGCCTTACAAGGTATGCTAGCGAACTATGCCGCAGGCGTGACTATTATCGTCACCCGCCCTTTTGTGGTAGGCAATACTATTGAAATTAAAGGGGAAAGCGGCGTTGTTAAACGTATCCACTTAGGCATGACCATACTGACCAATGAGGAAGGTGAGCAAATCAGCATTCCTAATAAACATATCGTCGGCGAAATCCTGCACAACTCCTTCAGCAATAAGCTAGTCGAAACCCAGTTCAATCTCAGTTACAACACAGATCCCGAACGAGCCATTAGTGTGATTACTGAGTTATTGAGCAATAATCCCTATGTTTATCAAGAGACCACACCTAATATTGGCATCAATGGTTTTAATGCTAATGGAATTGAAATGGGGGTTCGTTACTGGGTGCCCACACAAAGCTATTTTCAACATAAATATAAGGTGAACCTCGCTCTTTATAACGCCCTTAAGCAGGCAGGAATCGAGATTGCCTGCCCCATTAGGGAGATCCATCTGCAAGATAAATAACGCTAATGCCCATGGGATTGGTAGGCTTAGTCGATCAGCCTAGCCCAAATTGTAAACTTGCATTCTTGTAAAAATTTACGTTTACTATACTCCCAAATATCGATAGTGATGGACTACTATGTTGTTGATACTCATAATTATTGCTTTTATTGTACTGTTTATTTTTTTCGCTAAATATCAAAAAAAACAAGTGCAAGCTAAAGCACTTGCCGCAGGTGATCCTACTGCGCTACTCAATCATGGCTTAACACTGATTAACCAAGGCGAAGTCAACTCTGGCCTAGATTATATTCAGCAGGCAGTCGATAAAGGCTTAGCCGTTGCCGCCATTGCTATGGCAGAACTTTATTCCGGTCGATTCCCACAAGTTCCCGCCGATCCCAAGGCATCTAACGATTGGTATAAAAAAGCCGCCGAAATAGAGCCTCAATATTTACCCATGCTCACACTACCTAATTTGCTCTCTTCTGAGTCGCAAACACTCGATGAGTTAATCGCACAGGCAGAACAGCTCAAACCTAATGCCGAAGCGGGGCAAGCCGAGTTTCAATATGAGCTTGCTTACTTGTATCTAAGCCAGCCCTTTCTCGATCCCGATGCTAGCCAAGCAATTTACTGGTTCGAAAAAGCCGCCGCACAAGAAAACCAAAGAGCCTATTACCATTTAGCCACACTCTACTGGCATGATGAGCGCGTCACTTCGGACTATATCAAAGCACGGGAATACTTTGAGAAATCCGCCGCCGCTGGTGATGAATTAGCAAAAGATGATCTAGGACATATGCTTGCTGCTGGCCAAGGTGGACCTAAAGATTTAGCGCGTGCAGAGGCATTACTTAGCGAGCGCGCCGCAGACGATGATTTCCGCCAGTATTATCTTGGTAAACGTTTCCTCTACGGTGAAGATTTGGCTGTCGACTATGACAAGGCGCGCCATTGGTTAAGCCAATCTGTCGCTAGAGGTAATGACTTCGCTAAGATTGAATTTGCTCATATTTTACTGAAAGCGCCACAAAATGAGAGTGATTACCAACAGGCTAAAATTGACTTTGAAGAATTCGCACTTAAGTGGAATGAAGACGCACTGCTAGGCTTAGGCAAGATTTATGAGCAAGGTTTAGGCGTGAGTCGCCAACCGATTAAAGCGTTAATGTATTACCAGCTCGCGGCCATGAGCAATAGAGCCGATCATCTAAAAGAATTAGCCAGATTCAGTCAGCAACTAGGTACCTTAGAGATAAGAGAGGCTGAGCGTCTACGTGACAGTTTCTTGCATCAGCATCCAATCCCCGCTGAGCAACAACAATATTTTTATTTCTATAAGGCTGAATCATTTTTAAGTGATGAAAAAACCACTCAAGAGGCTCTACAAGCGGCAGAAGCTTGGTACGTCAAATCGGCAGAGCTAGGTCATGAAATTGCTATGCGGGAACTGGTCAATATTTACGGCGCAGAACAATTAAATAAACCTATACAAATGTTTATTTGGTCTAGTTTATTGCTACGTCATTTTGGTAAATACGGGATGAATAGCGCTCAACGACTCCATCAAAACACCGCAAAATCATGTTTAACAGAATCCGAACTTGCCTACGCCGAAACTCAAATTGAGGCCATTGAAACCCAATTAACGCCCTATCTTGAGTCGGATAGGTAAGTTTCCTAGCAGCGAATGAGTCCCAGAAAAGGTTTGGTCAGATTTAACAGGCCAAACCGTTTGGTTACAAAATAGAGTGAATTTTTAATTACTTAAAAAGCACAGTGGATGTATAAGCACTACAATCAATTATTGACCAAACCTGCGCAGCTAAACGACTCAAAAATAAAACCTAGTCGAATTAACTGTCCAGCCCGATAATTAAAACTGAGCATTTTAATAGGCAAGATGAATGAGGCTGATACTGATCATTGTCATTTCATGCTTATTTCTGTCCCAAGCAAGGGCAGAAACCTCTGCTGTTGTCTGGCAAGCACACTGCCGCGATAGGCATCCTGTTATTTATGTCGAAAATGGTGAGTGCAAAGGCCCAGGTGCAGCTGTCATCAATGAAGTCATCGCCCGCCTAGGTCACAAGATAAATTGGAGTAATGTGCCTTGGGCACGCACAATTAAAGTGGCAGAAATGGGACAAGTCGACCTAATCCCTGTCCATTCGATGACGCCAGAGCGCAACGATTTTCTAGACCCTATGCTACTGGGATACGACAAGCGCTACGTCTATTACTTTGCCCTTGCGAATAGACAACTTGAAGTCAAACATTTCGATGAACTAAAACCTCATATCATTGGCGCACTTAGAGGCGCTTTTTACTGTCCGCAGTTCAATGACAATCAAAACCAACTAAAAGTGTCTTTTGTTAATGATAACGGTCAGTTAATCAATATGTTGAAGGCTGGACGTATCGATTTAGCCATCACCTCCGAACAGCATGAGATGCAATTTTTTGCCAAAGATCCCCAACTCAAACAGATGGCGTACGTAGATATCAGCAAAAATGGCCGCTATTTCAGTATTCCGCTCATGTCGCCGCAGCATCAATATGCCAAGCAAGTTCACCAGATAGTCGACGACATGCGTACCTCAGGTGAAATTACTCAACTATTTAAATCCTACGGCGTCGAGCCTCCACTTAATCTCACTGAATCGCCCTTAGCGACTCACTAATCTGAATGCTGATAACCCAAAACTAACTTGGAATTAATTCGGTCGAGCGGCTAAATGCCGTAACAAGGTCGCCAATGTTGGCGCAACTGCCTGATGGGAGGGATAACACAAACCAATACGACGGAACATTCTCGGACCATCAAATTTCACTTGCTTGAGCCTAGGCTCATCTTCAATCAAACCATCGGGTAAAAAACTCACGCCAAATCCGGCTAACACTAGCGACATCACTAGAGATTTTGACTCAGCCTTAGCGACCAAATTAAGCGACATATTGCTGCACGCCAATAAACCTATCGTTTGCTGATGGGCTTCACAGGGTGGGCACTCAATAAAGTCAAAGCCATTGAGCTGCTCGGGGCGTAGGCTATCTACTTGGGCGAGGGTATGATCCTTGGGGACGCAGAGCACATAATCCTCCTCCCACAGCGGAAAAAATACTTCATCTTCATGGCGCAAGCTGTCGATGCTTAAACGGCAATCTGCAGGGCTTTGATAGTCCACCAGTTCAAGATCTAACTTATCAATGGCTTGATTCACCTGTTGTAAAAATCCTGCCAAACGCCGCTGGCTTAAGTCTGGCATCACAGCCAAACGTAGCTTTTGCCGGCTTGCCTTCGCCATAAACAAGCCTGGTAACTTACTCGCCTCCTCGACTAATTTAACCGCCAAAGGGTATAGATAGTGCGCGCTGTCCAAAGGTTTAACGCCTTTTTTGCTGCGCTCAAATAACTGACCACCAAGCTCTTCTTCGAGTTGCTTTAACCCAGCAGACAGTGAAGGCTGGCTCACAAAGCAACGGTTAGCTGCCGAGGTAATATTGTTCTCTTCAAAAATTGCGATAAAGAAACGCAGCAAACGCAAATCGACCATTTAATCTTCTCCGACAACCGACGAGTTCAGCACAAATTTCAACAATAGTGCCATAGTCTGAGCCTATCATATCCAGCTGGAATAAGTATTTTTCGACTGAAAATCCCCAGCCTATACTGGTTAACAGGTTCAAGACGCCGAACAACAGTTTGTTTACGGCTTACATTGGCTCCAATTAATAGGAAATACTAATGAATCAAGTTACTAAATCACTGGTTGTCATCACGGGCGCTTCATCGGGTATTGGCGCCGCTATGGCCAAAAGCTTTAGCGCTGCAGGCCACCCGCTGCTATTACTGGCACGCCGAGTTGAAGCAATGCAAGCGCTTGAATTACCAAACAGCCTTTCTATCAGCGTCGATGTCACCGACGGCGCAGCTATTAAAACCGCCATAACCCAAGCAGAAGCACAATTTGGCCCGGTCGGCTGTCTTATCAATAACGCGGGAATCATGCTACTAGGCCAAATCGATGTGCAAGATCCCAAGGAATGGAGCCGCATGCTCAATATCAATGTGATGGGCGTGCTTAATGGTATTCATGCGGTATTAGCCGGCATGAAAGCTCGCAAAACTGGCACTATCATTAATGTCAGCTCAGTGGCGGGGCGTAAAACCTTTCCAAACCACGCCGCTTACTGCGCTACTAAATTTGCCGTGCACGCCTTAACAGAAAACATTCGTGAAGAAGTCGCCATGGATGACGTACGCCTTATCACTATCGCCCCTGGCGCAGTAGAAACCGAGTTGTTGAGCCATACCACCAGCGATGACATTAAAGCGGGTTACCATGACTGGAAAGAAGAAATGGGCGGCGTTATCTCCCCTGAAAACGTCGCCGCTGCTGCGCTGTTTGCATGGCAACAACCGCAAAATGTGTGCGTACGCGAAATCGTTCTAGCACCAACGCGCCAGCAACCTTAACACGCAACATTACACAATAAAGAATATCAACCACGGCACTGACCGCCAGTGTTGTGGTTGAATCATGACTCACAAATGAGCTTGAGTTAACAATTAACCCAATGCAGCCGCAATAGATATAGGTGCAGACAATTAGACTCAGCCATTCTTCGACCTTGCCCCAGTTTGTCTCATTGAGTGACTCAATACGGTAGTTTGACTCTGTTTACCCCCAAAATCATCTGATTTTTATGGCATTTATTTTGCGTAGTCATAGCGTGTTCAATTACGGCAATCAGTATGACCTCGGGCAAAATTTCCCAAACAGTATCCAATCCTTCATTCAACCGTTTACTCGGTGAAACCAGTGGCGCTTTTGCCGACTTAGGCACTTTTTTACCTTTAGTACTAGGGTTAATTGCCCTCAATCAATTTTCGCCCCAAGGGATATTTTTGGGGTTTGGTCTATTCGCTATTCTCAGCGCGCTGTTTTACCGTCGCCCGATTCCGGTACAACCGATGAAAGTCATCGCTGCACTGGTGATCGCTCAGGGCTTAACCCCAGGCATGTTGCAGGCAAGCGCCATGTTAATGGGCATTATCCTGTTAATTCTCGCCTTTAGCGGCGCCATCACTTGGTTAGCCAAACAGTTATCACAAGCTGTGAGTGTTGGCATTCAACTCGCCATAGGTCTGCAACTGATGTGGATGGGCACTAAGATGATGAGTGAATTTTGGCTGGTTGGCGTGGGGGCATTTGTACTGTTATTTATCAGTAAATTTTTGCCGCTGCGCTACCTTGCCATGCCCTTAGTCATAGCAGCGGGGATGATTTGGCAAGCAAGTACACAAACTAATTTAGCCACTAACTTTGATATTCAAGCAATGACAGCGCCATTTCAATTAGCGTGGCCGACATCAGTTGAATGGACCTCTGCCGCCGTTTTGTTGGTTTTGCCACAACTGGCATTAACCTTAACCAATGCGGTCATTGCCACGTCTGTAATGGCACAGGAGAAATTCCCTGAAGATGCCGCCAAACTCACGCCCAAAAACTTCGCCATTAGCTCAGGTCTTGCCAACTTATTGCTCGCGCCCTTTGGTGCCTCGGCCATGTGCCACGGTGCGGGCGGACTTGCGGTGCAATACCATTTTGGCGCCCGCACTTATCTGGCGCCGTTAATTTTTGGCAGTACGTGCTTAATGATAGCCCTGTGCTGGGGTACTAATATCGCTTGGCTATTAAGCCTTATTCCTATGGCAATCCTCGGCAGTTTACTGACCACTGCGGGGCTACAACTGGCGTGGTCGAAACGCTTAATCGATGGTAAGCCCTTCTGTATCTTTGTGATTTTATCAACCGCGGTGACTTGCCTCGCCATCAACGCCGCTGCGGGACTTGCCGTGGGGATAATTCTGGAGCAAGGTCGCCGCACTTGGGCCATGTTGGCCATGCGTTAATCACTTTCGACTCGCAGTAATAAGGGTTCCCAAAAACAAAAAGCGCGTTAAACAACGCGCTTTTTGTTAACCATTCAAACCTCTTCCAACACAGCTACAGCAGGCTAAAATGCTCTTGCAGGATTGGTCGGTGTGTCCTTTTGCGCCAGCGCCCATTTAGCAATGGCATCTTTACGCATAAAGCCTACGTTAGTGTGACCTTTAGCGTACTGAATAAACTTATCTAAAGCGGTCACAAGTCCAGGAGCGCCACCAATACGGTCGTGCACACTGATCGACATCATCCGTCGCTGTGTCGAACCTTCTTGATAGAGCATATCGAACTCATCCTTTAGTTCCTGCAAAAAGGCCGCGGCCGTCATGGCAGTGTTGCCACCAAAACGTCCGATATCATTGTTACGTAAAGTGTAAGGCACAACCGCAAAAGGCTTATTTCCTACTGGGATAATTGAAGGTTCGTCCCGCGATAGGTCATCGATGTGATAAATAAAACCTAAGTCCTGCAAAATATTGAGGGTTTGAGTACTATGGCGCATCCAAAAGGCATTAAAACCTAAGGGGCGCTGACCAGTGATCCTTTGCAGCGTCTCAATACTCGCCACATAGGAGGCGCGTTCCTCTGCTGGCGACATGCTGTACTGTGGCGTCCACGTTTGTCCGTGGCCCGAAATCTCATGCCCCTCATCTGCAACTTGTTTGGCAAGTTGAGGATGTAGCTCAGCGGCGCGCCCAACCATGTGAGAAGTCACCTTGATATTGTGCTTACGCCACAAGCGCAGCAGCCTTGGAATGCCTTCGTTCATACCGTAGTCGTACCAAGTCGGGGTGATGGTATCTGGATAGCCCTTTTCCATCGGCGGAAACGGCCCTTCGGCATTTTTATCTTGAGCACCTGCTTCAAACTGCATTGAGATTGAAATCACTAACTGCTCACCACTTGGCCAAAATATTTTGTTCATCCCACTGCCACCTGAACTTTTGGAGTCATTTTCTAAGGTATCTAATGATGGTAAACCAATAGCAAGCGCCGTTTGGCTTAGGCCGAACCCAGCAGCGATGGCGCCACCTGCCATTAAAAATCGTCGACGTTGATTCATGATTGAGTCCCTGCAGCTAATTGAGAAAATAGCGTTTGATAATCTTCGAGGTGCCAGTTATCTGTGATGAAACCATCCCGTACTCGATACATGTCAACAGCACGAAAATCGATTTTCTGCCCTTGGCCTTTTTGCTCACCAAAGACACCAGTAAAGCGGCCATTAAAACGCAGACGTACCACTGCACGATCGCCAACGACTAGCAAATGCTCAACTGAAACAGAGAGATCGGGGACCGCTGCCCTAAATGCCTTTGAGGCTTCGAGTGGACCCGTGATTCCCTGTGCGCGGCCAGCGGGCAGAGTACGGTCGATAAAACCAGTCGCCAATGCGCCGTGGGCAAAACTTGCATCGCCCGTGTGCCAAAAACTGGCATATAACAAAGCGGCGCGGGCGATAGCTTGTGCCTGCGGTGATTGATCAGAAATCGTTTCCATTGCCGCCACTTTTGGCACTAATGCCGCTCGCACTTTAGCACTATCCTGTGTTGTTGCCCCTTGAGCGGCTAACGCATCCATGCTCAGACTTGCTAAGCTAAAACCCACAATAGCGATACCTATAAAGCCTGAAAACCATAGACTTAAACTAAGCCAAGCGGGTAAGCGCTGAACATACAAAGTGTTAACCCGATCCATTATGCCACCTCATCGTCAGCGGATCGGATGACGGCTCTCAATGCTTCGTTGTGTGTAGGATAATCGGTATAACCCGCTGCACTACCGCCAAACAAGGGCCCTTTGTCGAATGCAGATAAAGGCAATTGATGCATTAAACGGTAAGGCAAATCAGGATTTGCAATAAAAGGTCGACCGAAGGCAACTAAGTCCGCATAACCGTTATCAATCACTTCATTGGCACGCGCCACATCATAGCGACCCGCAACAATAATGCTGCCCTTAAAGACTTTACGCAGCTCGACTCTAAAGGACTCTGGCACCTGCGGCGCATCATCCCAATCAGCCTCTGAAAGATGTAAATATGCCACGCCCAATGCCGATAAATGCTTAGCCGCTAACAGAATAGTGTCTACAATTTCAGGACACGCCATATCTTTAAACGTCACGTAAGGGGCGAGGCGAACCCCGACTTTATTGGCACCAATTTTCGCACTCACGGCTTGGACAATTTCGAGTAAAAAACGAATGCGATTTTCCTGAGAACCGCCGTAGGCATCAGTTCTGTGGTTTGAATTGGTGCGTAAAAACTGGTCAATCAGATAACCATTGCCGCCGTGAATTTCGATGCCATCAAAACCCGCCGCAACCGCATTCACACCCGCCTGTGCAAAATCGGCCACAACACGGTCGATATCCGCTTGCACCATAGCCCTAGGTTCTGGGCAATCCACCATTTGCCCTTCAGGATGCGCTTCATCCACAATCCATACTTTAGTGCCAACGGGCGCAATGGCCGATGGCGCAATCGGGGCATTACCCTGCTGAAAAATCGGGTGCGATACACGGCCAACATGCCAAATTTGATTGAAGATTTTACCACCAGCCTGATGCACTGCCGCTGTGACTTTTTTCCAGCCCTCAATTTGCTCAGCGGTATACACGCCCGGCGTAAATGAATAACCTTGGCTGTCATCGGAGATTTGTGTCGCTTCTGTGATGATTAACCCCGCCGAGGCGCGCTGGGCATAATATTGCGCCATCAGATCATTCGGAATATTGCCTGGCTGCGTAGTACGCGCCCGAGTCATAGGGGCCATCACAATGCGATTGTTTAATGCCAGTGACGCTAATTTGTAAGACATGAATAGACTCATACACACTCCGAACCAGAAATTAAGATGAAACATCAGTGGTGCAATTGTGCATTAGTTAATCTATATTGATAATCAGGCTATTATTAAAATCATTTTCAAAAATAATTTGATATGTATCATTTAAACGATCTGCAATTAGCGCTGCGTATCGCAGCCTTAGAGAGTCTCTCGGCAGCCAGTAAAGAAATAGGCATGACGCCGGCAGCGGCAAGTGCCGCGCTGCAAAGATTAGAGAAAAAGCTAGGATGTCAGCTATTTGCTCGCTCGACGCGGCGCTTACAGCTCACAGAAGAAGGGCGGATTTTTCTCGATTCTGCGAAACCCGCACTGGCGATTCTCGAAACCGCTAGCGCCAATTTAGCCGAACACAGGGGTGAGCTTAAGGGCGAAGTACGCCTCGCCTTACCTTCGGATATTGGTCGCAGCCAGATCCGTGCTTGGCTCGATGAATTGATGGACAGCGCCCCAGAACTGACAGTGCAGCTGTATTTTGGCGATCATATGACAGACTTAATCGACCAAAATATCCATTTGGCTTTGCGCTATGGCCAGCTTGACGACTCAAACCTTAAAAGGCGTCAGCTCGCCATGACCCCAAGGGTACTGGTCGCCTCACCCGCTTATCTGGCACAACACGGCACACCAAGCACGCTAAATGAACTTAGCCAACACGCAGTACTGATCTTAAATCGCGGCGGTGAGCCGTGGCAGAAATGGAAGTTAAGTCATAACGGCGCGCCCGTTGAAATCGAAGTCAGGGGCCAACGTTTTTGTAACGATGGCGCAGTGATCCGCGACTGGGCACTCTCAGGTCGTGGAATTGCCTATAAGAGTTGGCTCGATGTGGCGCAAGATGTGACCGAAGGCAGACTTCACTTAGTGCTAGCCGATAAAATAGCCCCACCGATCCCACTGCAATTGGTATACCTACAAACCGATTATCCCAGCCATAAGGTCCGTCGCACCATAGAGTTTTTAGTAGAAAAGCTTGGTCAGTTCGCCCAAAACTATCCACTGCCCTAAATTGCAAACGTCCAAAGTATCCTAATAGAAAACCACGATAAACAAGTGGTCATGTGAAGAAAATAACCACCATCAAGTCGTTGCTAGATGATAGAAAACTAAAAGTAAATATGCCTTATAGGTTTAATGTCGTTGAGATGATGTAGTACCTGTGTCAACCAAAATGTAAGGCCCGAATACTCGAAATCAACGTCACTAATAATGCAAACGTAATGATAAAGCTAAAACGATATCAAGCAATTACCACCAAAGTTGTATAAAAACCACTACCCTGTCAAAACAAATTCCTATAGCATCATTCACACCAATTAACATCGTCGTAGTAGCCAAGTCGAACAAGTGATTTATGTCTCGCAAACAACGCTACACATTAATACTCAGACGTTAAGTGAAAGCATTAATTCGAATATGGATAAGAAAGCGAAGAAAATATTATTCTCCACCTACTGGAAAAATGGATGGATAGACTCAAAAGATAGACTCTTATCTGATGGAGATTTTGAGTACGCAAAGTCACAAGGATTGATGTTTGATCCGATTTCGATTTCTCATGATGACTGCATAGATACCATTGCAAAAGTAGTAAAAACAATATCCGGAGGTAAGCGTCCATTTTAGGACGTATTGACGCCTTATAGATTTCGGCCAAGCATCCTGGCTAGATGTCTTTCATGATCTGCACCAGTCCTGGTGGGATTTTCCACTGGCGGTTATCATCGCTGACCACCATCACTGATTTCTTGTTGATTTTGATAACCACCCCGAACACTTGGCCTTCTTTGGCCTTGAAGTGGACTTTTTGGCCTAAACGTAGCTGGCTTAGAACATTGATGTCGTTTTGCAAACGTAA
>NZ_JAKKSC010000027.1:0-67528 GCF_025653705.1 Shewanella sp. SM87 | reverse complement strand
AAGGTATTCTTTACCGCCTTAGAACAGGTATCCCTTGGCGAGATTTACCTAAAGAGTTCGGTCATTGGAGCACGGTCTTTAGACTCTTTACCGCCTTAGAACAGGTATCCCTTGGCGAGATTTACCTGAAATCTGTTATTCCAAGGCGCCGCTATAAGAATACACCTCAAGAAAGAGTCGATTGGTGCTTATATCGGTATCGACATTTAGTGGAGAATGCTTTTGGAAGAATTAAGCACTATCGAGCAATATCAACAAGATATGACAAGCTAGCAAGAAATTACGCCAGTATGGTGTCACTGGCGTTTATGTTAATGTGGCTGCCGATATATTGCTGAACAACATTTGTACAGCAAAGATCAACAGACCCTAGTCAACTTGGAAATAAGCCAATAAAAAAGCAGCTTATCCTTTAGGGATAAACTGCTTTAAATGGATTAAAAACCTAATAAATTTTAGAACTTAGCTTCAACAGCAACACTGAAGTTACGATCTTGGCCGATAGTAACCATTCTATCACTGCCACCGTCTAGGTACTCAGTATCAAAGAGGTTTCTGACGTTGGCGCGAAGGCTCACATCTTTACCCATGATATCCATAGTGTAGGCCGCACCGATATCGAAACGCACATAACCATCTTTGGTAATACTATTAGTTGTATTGGCAAAACGCTCGCCGACATAAATAGCACCAAAGTTCATCGCTAATTTGTCCGTCACTTCATAACGAGTCCAGATATTGGCTGACCATTCTGGGGCATCTATAGGGGTTTTACCTTCTCGCTCATCACCTGTTTGATACTCAGCATCGAGGTACATCATTGATGAAGTCACAAACCAGCTATCACCAATTTTACCCTGTGCACCCACTTCAACCCCACGGTGTTTTTGTTCACCGCCTTGGGTCGTGATCCAAGTATATGTTCCATTTTCACTTAACGGGTCACTTGCTGTCAGCGCCTCAGTTATAGAGATATTTTCCAGCGTAATATCAAATATTGCGGCAGTTAATAGTAAGCTGTCATCAAACAATTCCCACTTAGTGCCCACTTCATATTGAATACCATATTCAGGCTTTAGGTCAGTATTATGATTAACATTTAAAGGATCAGTAACACCACCTTGTGGTGTAAAACTCCTAGAGTAGTTAACGTAAATACTACCATTGCTCATTGGTGAGTAGATCACCCCAAACTTAGGCGATACGGCATAACTGTTACCGCCTACACCATCTTTCTTCTGCTCGTCATAACGCACACCAGCAAGCAATTTCCATTGTTCATTTAAGGTCATTAAATCCTGCAGATAGAAACCGTAATATTTGTATTCACTTGGAATACTCAAGTTTCCTTGATGGTAATCAAGCTCTGGCTTAATCACCACTTGCCCAGGAATGACGGTTTGTGCTGTGCCACGCTTAATTTGCTGTTGGTAGAAATAGTCTAAATAGTTAGCACCAATAAGGAATTGATGCTCTATACCTGCTAAAGAAAACTCACCTGTAAAGTCCACAAAAGCCGTTTTATGTTGCCAATCATCGTAACGATCAAATGGGCTGATCCGATAACCATTTGTGAAAGGATCTGCCGTATAAACAGGCGCAGAATCGAAACGTTGACGGTCAAATTGTTGATCGTTATAACCTACTTTAACTTTCCAATCGTCAGTCATTTGCCAAGTAATATCGGCACCTAAATTTGAAATCGTATTATCAGTAAAGGCCCATGGCGCATCCCAAACGGTTTTACGTCCACCTATCACATTACCTTGAGCATCTAGCCAACCACCAGCATCAATACCCGCTTTATCTTGGGTATGATCGTATTTAACCGACAGAGTAACATCGTCGCTGACATCAAACTCTAGGTTTAGGTAACCTAACCAACGGTCACGCTCTTGGTTTTCTTCAGTGGTCGAATACTCACGCCAGTATTTAGTGTCTTGTTTCACTAACACACCACGGTAACGAATACTTTGAGCATCATTTAAGCTGCCACCAGCGTCTAATTGTGCGCGGGTTGAGCCGTAGCCATCGGTATCAAAACCAAGATCCAACATGGAGTCATAGGTAGGCTTTTTAGTGACCATATTCACTAAACCACCAGGACCAGACTGACCATAAAGCATGCTAGAAGGGCCTTTTAACACCTCAACTTGCTGTAGGGTTTCAATAGGTTGTACATAGTGAGACCACTGCTGATGGCCATTGATAAGATAACCATTACCGGAATCAATCTCGAAACCACGGATACTAAAGACTTGGCGGTTCCAACGCGTTGTACCCGCAGTTACGCTTGAGTCGTTGACTAAGACTTCAGCGAGGTTAGTGGCTAACTGTTCATCTGTAACAAAATCGGGGATAACATTAACGGACTGTGGAGTATCCATTAAGTTGATATCACCACGCATAGCACCCGATGCAGAACCCACTTTATAGTCGTTAAAAGTACGGCCAGTGACTTTAATACGTTCAATATTGGCATCTGTTGCATCATCAGCTAAAACAGGCATAGCCATTAATGCTGCGCCAACAGCAAGACCTACGATTGAATATTTAAATACCATTGCCAACACCTCGAATAAATCTTTAGTCTTAGAATTGCTGGCAATATAAATGAGAAGTGTTTTTATTTTATCTTCTTTACGTGAATTTACAATTGAGTGTGATACCGATCAAATTAGCTTAAAAACCAACAAGTTGCACATAGCATACAAATGTTAATTAAACCTTAATTATTAAGCATTTCTTAATAAAAAGGTTTTTAATGCTTAATCTTGAATATCTGTAAAGACAAAAGCGGCACAGAGCCGCTTTTAGTTTTTAATGTTACGAAGTTAGATTCACTTTTTTATTTTAACGGGGCGCTTCCAATCCAAGAGATGCTTTTGTTTTACACGAGTGATCACTAACTCATTCTCACCCACATCACGGGTAATCGTTGAACCGGCCCCTAAAGTTGCCCCTTTACCTATGGTCACTGGAGCCACCAACTGAGTGTCAGAGCCGACAAAGACGTTATCTTCGATAACAGTAAGATGCTTATTCGCGCCATCATAGTTGCAGGTAATAGTACCAGCACCAATGTTGACGCCATCACCAATGATGGCATCGCCTAAATAGGCTAAGTGTCCAGCTTTGGATCCCACACCAATCACCGCTTTTTTCACTTCAACAAAGTTGCCTATATGTGCATCTTGCTTAAGTTCTGCTCCCGGACGTAAACGTGCAAATGGGCCAGCACTGGCTGCAACGCCAAGCGTAGCACCTTCTATAATAGAGTAAGGCTTGATCTCAGCATCATCGGCAATCTCGCAATCAATTAAAATCGCGCCTGCGCCAATAGTGACATTATTACCCAAGGTCACTTTGCCTTCGAATATCACATTAATATCGATCATCACATCCATACCAACAGTGACTTCACCACGGATATCGATACGGCTTGGGTCGCGAAGGTTCGCCCCCGCCAACATGAGCTTTTCGGCTTCACGAGCTTGGTAAGCACGTTCAAGTTGCGCTAATTGCACGCGATTATTGGCGCCTTCGACTTCAATGGCCGATTGTGGCTGAGCAGTATCAATAGCAACGCCATCAGCGTGCGCCATAGCAATAATATCCGTTAGATAATATTCGCCTTGAGCATTATTGTTCGATAAACGGCTCAACCAAGTTTTAAGTTGTTTACCCGGAACCGCCATGATGCCGGTGTTAATTTCGTTGATCAGCAACTGTTCTGCTGTCGCATCTTTTTGCTCAATAATTCCAATGACTTTTCCTTGCTCACGGACAATACGGCCATAACCCATAGGATTCGCTAAATTCACTGTTAAAATAGCAACACCATTTTCAGGACGGGCGGCGAGTAATGCTTCGAGAGTCGATGTTTGGATCAACGGCACATCGCCATAAAGAATAAGTACTGTATCGCTGTCGGCGATATGTGGGCTAGCCTGTGCAACCGCATGACCTGTGCCTAATTGATCGGCTTGCAATACCCAGTTAAGTTGTTGCTCACCCAAACAGGCTTGTAGCTTGTCGGCACCATAACCATAGACTAACTGAATAGAGTCACTGCCAACTTTATTAGCGGTATCGATGACATGTTGCACCATGCTCTTATGGGCGATGGGATGTAATACCTTAGGAAGATCAGAGCGCATCCGTGTTCCCTTGCCAGCCGCTAAGATCACTACATTTAATGCCATTACCATATCCTTGAAAAAATACCCAAGAGGGTGAAAAATTGCGGTCGATTTAGTGGCGCAATTTTAACGGAAAGCACATCGAAAAGCGAAGTAGATAGCGATGCTAATCAATCAAAGACATGCAAGAATGCCAATCTATCCCATTTTTAGACACAAAAAAGGCGACCATAGGGTCGCCTTTTTTCACAAACAATAACCTTATCTGGCAATGTTTTTCTTGATGGTTTCAACAACACGTAATTGAGCCATAGCCTTAGCTAACTCAACCATAGCCGCGTCATAATTGAAGTCAGCGCCAGCAGTTGCCATATGGGCTTCTGCACGACGCTTAGCTTCTAATGCCGCTTGCTCATCAATATCTTTGGCACGCATAACCACATCAGCCAATACGGAGACAGAAGAAGGCTGCACTTCCAGAATACCACCTGAAAGGTAAAACACTTCTTCACTGCCGTCTTGCTTGACGATGCGCGCCATGCCAGGTTTGATATAACTAAGCAAAGGAGCGTGGCCATGCATTATGCCCAACTCACCTTCAGAACCAGTCACTTGCAGCGAAGCTACACGACCAGAGAAGATTTTGCTCTCTGCGCTTACAATATCAAGATGTACTGTCATGGCTGCCATCCCGTTCTCCTTAAAAAACTAAGTATGAATACTTAGTTATTTCTTTTTGTTCGCTTTCTCGATGACTTCATCGATTGAGCCAACCATGTAGAACGCTTGTTCTGGCAGGTGATCAAACTCACCGTTCAAAATACCCTTAAAGCCACGGATAGTGTCTTTCAGAGAAACGTACTTACCAGGAGATCCAGTAAAGACTTCTGCTACGAAGAAAGGCTGAGATAAGAAACGCTCAATCTTACGAGCACGGAATACGACAGTCTTGTCTTCATCAGACAATTCATCCATACCCAGAATCGCAATAATGTCTTTCAGCTCTTTGTAACGTTGCAGTACAGTTTGCACGCCGTTAGCAACGTCATAATGCTCTTGGCCAACAACCAATGGATCTAATTGACGTGAAGTCGAATCCAATGGGTCAACCGCAGGGTAAATACCCAGAGAAGCAATTTGACGTGACAGTACAACAGTCGCATCTAAGTGAGCGAAGGTTGTTGCTGGTGACGGATCGGTCAAGTCATCCGCAGGTACGTATACCGCTTGTACAGAAGTAATAGAACCCGTCTTAGTTGAAGTGATACGCTCTTGCAGAACGCCCATCTCTTCAGCCAATGTTGGTTGATAACCTACCGCAGAAGGCATACGACCTAACAGTGCAGATACTTCAGTACCGGCTAAGGTATAACGATAGATGTTGTCAACGAACAACAGTACGTCACGACCTTCGTCACGGAACTTCTCTGCCATAGTCAGACCAGACAGTGCAACACGCAAACGGTTACCTGGAGGCTCGTTCATCTGACCATAAACCATGGCCACTTTGTCGAGAACGCCAGAATCTTTCATCTCGTAGTAGAAGTCGTTACCTTCACGAGTACGTTCACCTACACCGGCGAATACAGAAAGACCCGAGTGGGCTTTAGCGATGTTGTTAATCAGTTCCATCATGTTAACTGTCTTACCAACACCCGCACCACCGAACAAACCGACTTTACCGCCCTTAGCGAATGGACAAACAAGGTCGATAACCTTGATGCCAGTCTCTAACAGTTCAGTAGAGCTTGATTGATCTTCGTATGAAGGAGCTGTACGGTGAATGACATAACGCTCTTCTTCACCGATTGGACCCGCTTCATCAATAGGCTCGCCTAATACGTTCATGATACGGCCAAGAGTGGCGGTACCAACTGGAACAGTAATAGGTGAACCTGAGTTTACTACTTCAAGACCACGACGCAGACCGTCAGAAGAACCCATAGCGATGGTACGAACTACACCACCACCTAGCTGTTGCTGAACTTCCAGCACCAAACCATTACACGGGCCTTCACCTACGATTTTCAGAGCGTCATATACTTGAGGTACGGCATCTTGTGGGAACTCTACGTCCACAACCGCGCCAATCACTTGGACAACAGTACCTGTGCTCATGATTAATCCTCTAAAACTTGTATTCGTTACCTAACCTAAACCGCAGAGGCACCAGAAACAATTTCCGACAGTTCCTGCGTAATCGCAGCCTGACGGGCCTTGTTATAGACCAGTTGCAAGTCGTTGATAAGCTCACCCGCGTTGTCTGTTGCCGACTTCATTGCCACCATACGGGCAGCTTGTTCAGAGGCAATGTTTTCAACAACACCTTGGTAAACCTGAGATTCTACATAACGGACCAATAAAGTATCCAAAAGTGCTTTTGGATCTGGCTCGTAGATATAATCCCAACGATGAGCAGTTTCATCATCTTCTGATTTAGGCAAAGGTAGCAGCTGCTCGATCACAGGAGTCTGCGTCATAGTATTCACAAATTTGTTAAATACCACGTACAGACGATCCAGCTTGCCTTCGTTGTAAGCTTCTAGCATGACACCGACTGTCCCGATCAAGTCAGCGAGCTTTGGAGCATCGCCTAAACCTGAAGCGTGAGCAGACACTTGTCCACCGAAGTTTTTGAAAAACTGCACACTACGTGCGCCGATAGGGCAAAATTCAAATTCTGCACCTTGGGCTTTCCAGCTTTTCACGTCTGCAATAACCTTTTTGAAAAGGTTAACGTTCAGACCACCACAAAGGCCACGGTCGGTTGCTACAACAATGTAACCAACCCGCTTAGCCTCTCTCACCTCCAAATAGGGGTGTTTATACTCGAGAGAACCTTGCGCGACGTGACCGATCACCTTACGCATGCTTTCCGCATATGGACGGCTCGCAGCCATGCGTTCCTGCGCTCTGCGCATTTTGCTGGCTGCCACCATTTCCATGGCGGACGTGATCTTCTGAGTGTTTTTCACACTCGCGATCTTGGTTTTAATCTCTTTAGCGCCGGCCATCTCTACTCTCCAATCTGGACCTGAGGTGTCTTAAGACACCTCTATCATTGTTACCAGGTTTGGGTTGCTACGAACTTGTCGAGGCCAGCTTTTAATTCAGCTTCGATATCAGCGCTATAATCGCCAGTTTCGTTGATAAGCTTCATTAAAGGAGCATGCTCGCTGTTCATGAACGAGAGCAGAGCGGCTTCGAAATTACCGACCTTATTCAGCTCAACACTCTTCAGGTAACCTTTTTCAGCTGAGAAAATAGACACAGCTTGAGCGGCTACGCTCATAGGAGCATATTGCTTTTGCTTCATCAGTTCGGTAACACGCACACCATGCTCAAGCTGAGCACGTGTTGCATCGTCAAGATCAGATGCAAATTGCGAGAACGCAGCAAGCTCACGATACTGTGCTAGTGCGGTACGAATACCACCAGACAGTTTCTTGATGATCTTAGTCTGAGCCGCACCACCAACACGAGAAACAGAAATACCTGGGTTAACCGCTGGACGTAGGCCAGAGTTAAACAGATCGGTCTCAAGGAAGATCTGACCATCGGTAATAGAAATTACGTTGGTCGGTACGAATGCAGAAACGTCACCCGCTTGCGTTTCAATAATCGGCAGCGCGGTTAAAGAACCAGTTTTGCCAGTTACTGCACCTTTAGTGAACTTCTCTACATAAATCGCGTTAACGCGTGATGCACGCTCTAATAAACGTGAGTGTAGATAGAATACGTCACCTGGGTAAGCTTCACGGCCTGGTGGACGCTTGAGCAGTAACGAAATTTGACGATAAGCAACTGCTTGCTTAGACAAATCATCGTATACGATCAAAGAATCTTCACCGCGGTCACGGAAGTATTCACCCATAGAACAACCAGAATATGGCGCTAAGTATTGTAGAGCAGCGGCTTCAGAAGCAGTTGCAACAACAACGATAGTGTTAGCTAAAGCACCGTGTTCTTCTAGCTTGCGTACTACGTTAGCGATAGTAGAAGCCTTTTGGCCAATCGCGACGTACACACATTTAATGCCAGAATTTTTCTGGTTGATGATTGCGTCGATCGCCATTGCTGTTTTACCAGTTTGACGGTCGCCAATGATCAATTCACGTTGACCACGCCCGATTGGGATCATGGCATCAACGGCTTTATAACCAGTTTGAACTGGTTGATCAACAGACTGACGTTCAATAACACCTGGTGCGATAACTTCAATTGGCGAGAAACCATCGTTATCGATAGGTCCTTTACCGTCAATTGGCTCACCTAGAGTGTTAACAACGCGGCCAAGAAGACCGCGGCCAACTGGAACTTCCAGAATACGGCCAGTCGTTTTCACTTTTACGCCTTCTGCTAAATCAGCATAAGGACCCATTACTACGGCACCGACAGAATCACGTTCAAGGTTCAACGCGATTGCAAAACGGTTACCAGGCAGTTCGATCATCTCACCTTGCATCACGTCGGCTAGGCCGTGGATGCGGATGATGCCGTCACTTACCGCAACGATAGTACCTTCGTTACGAGATTCGCTAACGACTTCGAACTGCTCGATCCGCTGCTTAATCAGATCGCTGATTTCAGTGGAATTCAGTTGCATGCTCAAACTCCCAATTACGACTGCAGCTTATCAGACAGACGCGATAACTTACCGCGGACCGAGCCATCGATGACTAGGTCTCCTGTCTTAATGATTACACCGGCGATGAGCGCGGCGTCAGTGCTACAATTCAGCTTAACTTTGCGTGCGAGACGTTTCTCTAAAGAAATACTAATCTGCTGTTGTTGTTCAGAGCTCAGCTCAGTTGCAGAAACCACATCGGCTTCTACTTCTTTTGCCCACTCATTACGGTATTCAGTAAATAACTGAGATACAGCAGGTAGCACCTTTAAGCGACCGTTTTCAGCCATTACCTTTATCAGGTTCTGACCTTGCACATTGACTTGCTCACCACACACACTAATAAAGAGTGCTGCGAGCTTAGTGCTGGCTAAAGAGCCAGCTAACAGTGGTTGCATGGTTTCGTTTTCACTCACCAATGCGGCAAACGTGAGCATTTCAGCCCAAGAATCCACTGCATCTTGTTCAATAGCAAAGTCAAAAGCTGCCTTTGCGTAAGGGCGAGCGATGGTGGTTAATTCAGCCATAACTCAACTCCCTTATCAAATTTCAGCGACTAGTTTATTAACTATGTCACTGTGGGCGGCTGGATCAATAGAACGCTCAAGGATCTTCTCAGCACCCATGATGGCAAGAGTAGCAACCTGCTTACGCAGATCCTCTTTGACGCGATTACGTTCAGCTTCAATTTCTGCTTTACCCTGAGCGATGATTTTAGCACGCTCAGCGTCTGCTTCGGTTTTGGCTTCTTCAACTATTTGAGCTTTACGCTTGTTAGCTTGCTCAATAATTTCATTAGCCGTTACCTTGGCTTCTTTTAGTTGGTCAGTCGCTTTCGCTTGTGCCAACTCCAGGTCTTTTACCGCACGATCAGCATCAGCTAGACCGTCAGCAATCCTTTTTTGGCGCTCTTCGATGGCATTCATCAAAGGGGGCCATACAAACTTCATGCAAAACCACACGAAGATGATAAAGGCGACCGTCTGACCGATTAGGGTAGCGTTGAAATTCACAACAGCCTCCTATTTAGAGTTAAGACAGAAGCGTTTTTTACAGCATTGCACCCAGTGGGTTGGTAAATAGCATAAATAATGCGATACCAACACCGATCATAGTTACGGCGTCAAGAAGACCCGCTACGATGAACATTTTAACTTGTAGCATAGGAGCCATTTCTGGTTGACGCGCAGCGCCTTCCAAGAACTTACCGCCTAATAAGCCGAAACCGATTGCAGTACCAAGAGCACCCATACCAATCAGCAGAGCAACAGCGATAGCTGTCATGCCTAAAATCGTTTCCATCTGTATCTCCAGTATCTAAATCTATATTAGTTGATGATTTAGTTTAAAATTTCTTCAGCAATCCTTAATGATCTTCATGCGCCATGCTTAAATAAACAATGGTCAACATCATGAAGATAAACGCCTGCAGCGTGATAACCAAAATGTGGAATATTAACCAGCCCAGTTGCAGAGTCACACCTAGGGTAGATAATAACAAGTTGGTACCATACATCAGCGCAATAAGGATGAAGATCAACTCACCTGCGTACAAGTTACCAAAGAGTCGCAATGCCAATGAAATTGGCTTAGCAATCAAAGTAACAGTCTCTAATAGGAGGTTGACGGGTATCATTGCCTTATGGTTAAAGGGCTGTAGTGTCAATTCTTTAACAAACCCAGACACACCTTTGACCTTAATGCTGTAAAAAATAATCAGCACGAACACACCAATAGCTAAGCTAAAAGTAATGTTAACGTCAGTCGTCGGAACCGCTTTTAGATAGGGAATACCCATTAAACTTGCTGCGTGAGGCAGCCAATCTACAGGGATCATATCCATGAAGTTCATCATGAATACCCATACAAAAATGGTCAGAGCTAAAGGCGCGATCAGAGCATTGCGGCCATGAAAACTTTCTTTCACGCTGTTATTTACGAACTCGACGATAATCTCAACAAAACATTGCAGTTTGCCAGGAACACCGGAAGTCGCTTTTTTACCAACGCTGCGGAAAATCCACAGGAACAGAACACCAAGACCAACCGAAAAGAACAACGAATCAATGTGCCATGTCCAAAAGCCTTCACCAACACTTAAGTTGGTAAGGTGATGTTGGATATAGCCCTGCGGTGTTAACGCTTCACCAGTTGCAGCCATGATTCATCCCACTTAACTTTGCTTGAAGTATAAAGGAGCTGTCCAATGCACGATTAGCGTCAGCACATAACAAACAAAAAGCGGCATAAAAGCGACCTTAAGATTGATAAACACAAACGAAAACATTGCGATGGTTAACAGCAACTTTACCGCTTCCCCCCAGTAAAAAGTCTTTATGACTTTTGCAGCTGAACTTGCTCCCGTGTGGGAGAAAGCGAGGGTTGCGAATACAAAATTAGGGAGCACAGCGATTGAACCACCTGCTAATGCAGAATAGCCAAACTGAACTCCCCACACGGCGAAAAAGAGAATTGAAGCACCCCCAGCGACCGCCGCCTGCATCATCACCAATTTATAGGCTGACCACCGGCCACGACGCGCTAAAACCTTACTCAATTCATCCTCTCCGCATTCATACTTTTTGTTTCGATGACCGGATGACAAATACCCGTATTTATGTCGATGCACAAAAAGCTTGCGAAAGTATACCTTTTCACGCCTTCATTGCAACTTTGAGATAAGGAAAAACAACACTTTTAACGTGATCTCGCGCCAAACGAGTTAAAATGTAAGATTAGCATCTGTCACAAATTTACATTAAAAACTGTTAATCTACAGACATTAATGAATTTTACTAAGAATTCCGTCTAATTCAGTCAGATTCTGATAGTTAATTACAATTTTACCCGTGCCCTTACTGCTATGAGCGATCGAAACCTTGGCACCTAATCTTTCAATTAACTGCTGCTCTAAACGACAAACATCTTGATCTTTAGTCGTAGTTTCGGCTTGTTTAGGCGGATTTAAGGTTTGATTAATTAATCGTTCAGTTTCGCGAACGGTTAATTCCTTAGCGGCCACTAATCTCGCAAGATTTGTTTGTTCTTCTCCCTCAATTGCCAACAAAGCGCGAGCATGACCCATATCAATGTCGCCATACTCGAGTAGACGCTTAACCGGCTCATTTAAACCGTTTAAACGTAACAAGTTAGATACACTCGCTCTGGATTTTCCCACAACATCGGCAACCTGTTGGTGAGTCAGTTCAAATTCTTGCATTAAACGTTGCAATGCAATGGCTTCTTCCATGGCATTTAAGTCTTCACGCTGGATGTTTTCAATCAAAGCAATAGCAACAGCGGCTTCATCAGGTACTTGCTTTACTATGCAGGGGATTTTATTCAAGCCAGCAAGTTGCGCAGCACGCCAACGACGTTCACCCGCAATGATCTCATACATATTATTCGTCACTTGTCTCACAACGATAGGCTGAATAATGCCTTGGTTGCGGATAGAGTGTGCCAGTTCTTCCAACGCTTCGGGGGACATGTCTTTACGAGGTTGATACTTACCTGGCTGTAATAAGTCTAAATCGAGATGGATAAGCTCTTCTTTTTTATCGACAACATCAGCTTCGTCAGTGTGCTTTTTACTGGCGGCATGACTGTTACTCAGTAGGGCATCTAACCCTTTGCCTAATCCTCTTTTTTTCAACGTCATGGTGATCCTTTACGCTTGCTTAGCCTGAGTTTGTTGTTCTGAACGACGGATCATTTCACCCGCAAGCGCTAGATACGCCTTAGCGCCAGCACTCGATTTATCGTAATACATAGCAGGCGCTCCAAAACTTGGTGCTTCTGCTAGCCTCACATTACGTGGGATAACGGTACGATAGACTTTGTCACCAAAATGTTGTTTTAGCTGATCGGACACATCATTAGACAAACGATTACGCGGATCATACATAGTACGTAAAATGCCTTCGATGCCAAGTCCAGGATTAACCATAGCTGCAAGCTTAGTGATGGTATCAATCAGCGCAGTTAAGCCTTCAAGGGCGTAATATTCACACTGCATAGGCACGAGTACAGAGTCGGCCGCTGACATAGCGTTTACGGTCAACATGTTCAATGAAGGAGGGCAGTCGATAAAGATATAATCGTATTGATCTTTGATCGGTGCGAGCGCGTTACGCAAACGGATCTCTCGGGCAAAAAACTCCATCAATTTGATTTCTGCCGCAGTGACATCGCCATTACTGGCGATCAGATCATACTTACCCGCAGTGTTTTTAATGACGATCTCGTCGAAGGATTTTTCTTCAACCAATAATTCATAGGCTGTATTAGCTACGTCATACTTATCGACACCGCTCCCCATGGTGGCATTACCTTGAGGATCGAGATCGATCAATAATACTTTACGTTTTGTTGCTGCTAACGAAGCGGCGAGGTTAACGCAAGTAGTTGTTTTTCCTACGCCACCTTTCTGGTTAGCCACGGCAATCACTTTACCCACAATATCACCCTGTATGTAAATGCTGGTTTATTGCCCTTGCTTATAAATGATTTATTTATCACTTTTAAGCCTGTTATTCTTTGATTATCTTCAATAAATGTCTTTTTTCATCGAGTTTAGGCACCTTAAGCTCGATAACTTCTTTCACCACAAATCCACTTGGAATATGTTGCATCTCTTCATCATTCAACTGGCCTTTAAGTGCATAAAACTGTCCATGTTCGGCGGGGAGATGATGGCACCAAGTCAGCATATCTTGGATTGAGGCAAATGCACGACTTAATACGCCGTCGAATTTATCCTCCGGTTGATAAGCTTCTACGCGGCTTTCAACTGAGCTGATGTTATGTATGCCTAATTCAAAGGACACTTGTTTTTGAAAACGAATACGTTTACCTAAGCTGTCCAATAACACAAATTGTTTATCGGGGTTCATAATGGCTAACGGGATCCCAGGTAAACCCGGTCCAGTGCCTACATCGATAAAACGTTTACCTTGCAGGTGTTTTGAAACCACTAAACTGTCCATGATATGACGGATCAGCATAGCTTCGGGATCTCTCACCGATGTCAGGTTATAGGCTTTATTCCATTTGTTGAGCATACCAACAAAATCAATTAGTTGTTTTTTCTGCTCGACGGTTGCGGGCAAATTAATTTCGGCTAAATAAGCCTCTAACTGGGCAGATAACACTGAGCAACCTCAACAAAGATACGATTATGAACGCGAAGGCTATTATGAAGCCCGAAAACGATGAAGGGAAGCCTGAATGCTTCCCTTCTATGACCTAAGCAGCGATTAAGCTAGCTTTTACGCACTCTTACGTAATAAGCCACGCTTTTTGAGGTGAACTAACAAAATTGAAATAGCCGCAGGGGTAATGCCAGAGATCCGTGACGCTTGACCTATGGTTTCTGGTTTGTGGTTATTTAACTTAGCAATCACTTCATTCGATAAGCCTGGTACTTCTTTGTAATCGAGCGTCAAAGGTAAACCTGTGTTCTCATTACGCACAGCTTTGTTGATCTCTTCCTGCTGACGTTGAATATAACCAGAATACTTAACTTGGATCTGAACTTGCTCAGCCGCCTGTGGATCTTCAAGCCCTGGACCAAAACCTTCGATCTGCATCAACTTGCTGTAATCCATTTCTGGACGACGCAGTAATTCTTCAAATGATGCTTCGCGAGAGATCGGCGTATTCAAGTGTGGGTTTAACGCATGGATCAAAGGTGAATTTGGATGCACCCATTGAGCGCGCAAACGTTGTAACTCAAGTTCGATCGATTCTAACTTCTCACTAAATGCCGCCCAGCGAGTGTCGTCAACTAAACCTAATTCGCGGCCTTTTGCCGTTAAGCGAATATCAGCGTTATCTTCACGGAGTAACAAACGGTATTCGGCACGGCTAGTAAACATGCGGTACGGTTCTTTGGTACCCAGAGTTGATAAATCGTCAACTAGTACTCCAAGATATGCTTCGTCACGGCGTGGACACCAGGCTTCTTTGCCTTGTACTTGCAGTGAGGCATTCATGCCTGCTAATAAACCTTGAGCACCAGCTTCTTCATAACCTGTAGTGCCGTTTATTTGGCCTGCGAAGAATAAACCGTTGATCGCTTTGGTTTCTAATGAGTTTTTCAGATCTCTTGGATCGAAGTAATCGTATTCGATCGCATAACCTGGACGCATGATTTCTGCGTTTTCCATGCCTTTGATCGAACGTACTAAATTCAACTGTACATCGAAAGGTAAACTAGTAGAGATCCCGTTAGGATAGATCTCATTGGTATTTAAACCTTCTGGTTCGATGAAGATCTGATGCGAAGATTTATCCGCAAAGCGGTGGATCTTGTCTTCAATCGATGGGCAATAACGTGGACCAATACCTTCGATGACGCCTGAATACATAGGGCTTCTGTCTAAACCACCACGAATAATTTCATGGGTTTTTTCATTGGTGTGAGTGATCCAGCAAGAAATCTGTTTTGGATGATGACTGATATCCCCCATAAATGACATGACAGGTAACGGAGAATCGCCTTTCTGTTCAGCCATTTGAGAAAAATCGATCGTGTTTGCATCGATACGTGGCGGTGTACCTGTTTTTAAACGGCCGACTCGGATCGGTAATTCACGTAATCGATTTGCTAAAGCAATCGCTGGTGGATCGCCTGCACGGCCACCGCTGTAGTTTTCTAAGCCTATATGAATTTTGCCGCTTAAGAATGTACCTGTTGTTAATACAACAGCTGGAGATTCAAAAGCTAAACCCATTTGGGTAACTACACCAACTACTTGATGATTTTCAACAATTAAGTCATCTACTGCTTGTTGGAAAATACGTAAGTTAGGTTGGTTTTGTAATATATTTTGGATTTTTTGACGATACAGTGCACGGTCAGCCTGTGCTCGTGTTGCTCGTACTGCTGGGCCTTTACTTGAATTTAAGGTTCTAAATTGGATCCCTGCATAATCGGTTGCGATTGCCATTGCACCACCTAAGGCGTCAATTTCTTTCACTAAATGGCCTTTGCCTATGCCACCGATCGCTGGATTACATGACATTTGTCCTAACGTATCGATATTGTGCGTTAGTAATAATGTTTTTGATCCCATTCTTGCTGCTGCCAACGCGGCTTCAGTTCCGGCATGACCACCACCAACAACAATAACATCAAACCGTTCATGAAAATGCATGCCACTACCTTCAATTGCTAAGAGACTCAGTACGAGCCGAGCATTTTAGCATTTGCTTCGTCTTAGGTGAATGATCATTTTACGCTGTTCGATCGAGATGATCCGGACTAATAGATCTTAAGATCTTTATATAGATCTTCTTATTATGTTTACTATTAGGATCGCGTTTTTCTGTGCATAACCCAAATTCATGATATAAATCATTAATTAGCGCGATCTTGATCCTGTGATCTGATCGCGATCTAACGTCATTAAACATGGGGATAGATCGCCCACTTATCCACAAGGCGGATCATTAAGCAGATCGGACTGTGAATAGTACAGAGGTTGATCAGATCTAAATAATAGCTTATCCACATGTTTATACTTTAAATAAGTAAATTGTGGATAAATAGGATCTAAACTGTACATAGATCGGGACCTTATCCAATAAGCGATCTTAAATGTCCTGTTGCCATTGTACTAACCATGCAAGGGCTGGGTCTTCCGGCACAGGATCAAGCTGTACATCGATCTGGATCTTATCCACAAAGGCTTTTGCATCGCAGTCTTGAATGGCCGAAATTAATTTTTCTGGGCCTTGGCAAAAGGTATCGTAACTTGAGTCACCAATTGCACATAAGGCAAAGTTTACTTGGCTGAGATCCGGTTTTTGCTCGGTAATTTCGTTGAAAAAAGGCTGAATATTATCTGGAAGATCACCAGCTCCATGAGTTGATGACACGATAATCCACAGTGCATGGGTGTCTATTTCGCACAATGTTGGGGTTAAATGAACTTGAACTTGGTGTCCTTGCTCCGTTAACTGGGCCATCATTTCGTCGGCAACATACTCTGCACTGCCCAATGTTGTACCAACGATTACTTCAATCTTTGCCATTATGATTTCTCAGTGTGTTGTTGTTTTTAAAACTAATTTCAATTAAATAGATAGCTGAATGGCTATTATTATGTTCATCATAAAGGAAATGTGGATAGGACCACAGAAGCAATACGTGATTTTTGCAGTTTTTGCATCCTTTATATAAGGTTGGTTTCGCTTACATGTTACCTTTAGCTTCTTGATACATAATTAATATATTTAAAAAGTTAATTTCATTTAAAATCAAATAATTATAATAGGATGATCCATGACAACACCCGTAAATGCGCCCCAGTGGCCACGGCAAATTCCTTACATCATAGCCAGTGAAGCTTGTGAACGTTTTAGCTTTTACGGTATGCGGAATATTCTTACCCCATTCTTGATGACAGCACTTTTGTTGTCTATTCCAGAAGAACTGCGCGGAACTATGGCTAAGGATGTGTTCCATTCCTTTGTCATTGGAGTGTACTTTTTCCCGTTACTCGGTGGTTGGATTGCCGATCGTTTTTTCGGTAAATACAATACTATCTTATGGTTAAGTTTAATTTACTGTGTTGGCCATGCGTTTCTCGCTATTTTTGAACACAGTATTCAAGGGTTTTATACGGGATTATTTTTAATTGCGCTCGGATCGGGTGGGATTAAGCCCTTGGTTTCTTCCTTTATGGGGGATCAATTTGATCAAACCAATAAAACATTGGCGCAGAAAGCGTTTGATCTGTTTTATTTTACGATTAACTTTGGCTCCTTCTTCGCCTCGTTATCTATGCCATTACTATTGAAATATTATGGTGCTGCGGTCGCATTTGGGATCCCTGGTGTCTTAATGTTTATTGCAACTGTGTTCTTCTGGTTAGGCCGCAAACGTTATGTGCATATGCCACCCGAACCGAAAAATCCCCATGGTTTTTTACCCGTTATTCGTACCGCATTGCTCACTAAAATCGCTGGTCAAGCCAACATAGGTTTAGTGTTAGCTTTAGTTGGGATAATTTCTGCAGCGTATGCCTTAGTGAATATTCCAACCTTAGGTATCGTTGCTGGTTTGTGTTGTGCGTTAGTGCTAGTGATGGGATTTGTTGGCGCAGGGGCTTCATTGCAACTCGAACGCGCTAGGGGGATCCATCCGGATATCGCCGTTGATGGGGTACGCTCAGTACTACGGATCTTAATCTTATTTGCGTTAGTGACTCCTTTTTGGTCTTTGTTCGATCAGAAAGCGTCCACATGGATACTGCAAGCAAATGATATGTCTAAACCGGATTGGTTTGAACCCGCCATGATGCAAGCTTTAAACCCATTATTAGTTATGTTATTGATCCCATTTAATAACTTTGTGTTATATCCGGCGATTGAGCGCATGGGGATAAAGTTAACTGCTTTGCGTAAAATGGGGGCTGGGATTGCCATCACGGGCGTGAGTTGGATAGTCGTTGGTAGCATTCAATTGGTGATGGATGGCGGCTCGGTATTATCAATATTTTGGCAGATTGTGCCCTATGCTTTGCTCACCTTTGGTGAAGTATTAGTCTCTGCCACTGGGCTAGAGTTTGCCTACAGCCAAGCGCCTAAAGCCATGAAAGGCACTATTATGAGTTTTTGGACCTTATCGGTGACCGTCGGTAACTTATGGGTGCTACTAGCGAACGTCAGTGTGAAAAGTCCGGCAGTGACGGAACAAATTGCCCAGACGGGGATTAGCATTACCGCATTTCAGATGTTTTTCTTTGCTGGTTTTGCCATCTTGGCGGCATTGATGTTTGCGCTTTATGCAAGATCCTATCAAATGCAAGATCATTACCGCCACGTCGAATCATGAGTTAGTCGATGAGTGGAAATATTCAGTTGTAGATAAAAAATCAGCCCATATTGTATGGGCTGATTTATATGGAAATAATATTAAGGTTAGTTATTTTCCAATACAGAAAGAGCTAAAAATTTTGCCTAGTAAATCGTCAGAAGTGAAGCGGCCAGTGATTTCTGATAATGCTAATTGGCACATGCGTAACTCTTCTGCCAGCAGTTCTCCTGCTAGATACACTTCTAATTGTTCTTTACCTAATTGCAGATGGCTTGCGGCGAGTTCAAGGGCTTCTAAGTGACGACGCCGAGCGATAAAGCCACCTTCGAGGTTACTCTGGTAGCCCATGAGTGATTTTAAATGCAGCTTTAACTGTTCAACACCTAAGCCTGTTTTCGCCGAGATCCGGTAAACACTATAACCTTGTTCCTCTGTCATCATTAAGTCTTCGCCAGTGAGATCGGCTTTATTGCGGATCACTGTCACACCTAAATTTGAGGGCAGGCGATCGACAAAGTCAGGCCAAATATCATGGGGATTAACGGCGGCTGTGGTGGTGCCATCAACCATAAATAACACCCGATCGGCACTGTTTATTTCATTCCAAGCGCGTTCTATACCAATTTGTTCAACGGTATCTGTCGTATCACGTAGGCCTGCGGTATCGATAATGTGCAGTGGCATGCCATCTAAGTGGATGTGCTCGCGTAATACATCTCGTGTTGTACCAGCAATTTCGGTAACAATAGCCGATTCTTTACCGGCTAAGGCGTTTAATAAGCTGGATTTTCCGGCGTTAGGACGACCCGCAATCACGACTTTCATGCCTTCGCGGATGATAGAACCTTGTTTAGCACTGGCTTGCACTAGGTCGAGTTTGTCGATGATTTTATAGAGTGCATTGGCAATTTTGCCATCACTTAAAAAGTCGACTTCTTCATCGGGGAAATCAATCGCAGCTTCTACATATAAACGTAGGTTAGTGACTTGATCCACCAGCTCATGGACTTCCTTAGAAAATTCACCCTGGAGTGATTGCAGCGCACTTTTAGCCGCTTGCTCACTGGTGGCATCGATAAGATCGGCAATCGCTTCGGCTTGGGTTAAGTCTAGCTTGTCGTTCATAAAGGCTTGTTCGCTGAACTCACCGGGTTTGGCGATACGAATGCCACCGACTTCCATTACACGTTTGATCAGCATGTCTAGAACGATTTGGCCGCCGTGGCCTTGAAGTTCCAATACATCTTCGCCAGTAAAGGAATTGGGGCCTTTAAAAAACAGCGCTATGCCTTGGTCGATTACTTGGCCTGTTGCACTTTTAAAGTCGCAATAATCGGCATATCTTGTTTTAGGAAGATGACCTAATACGGCCATAGCGACATCACTGGCCTTGTTGCCTGAAATTCGGATGATGCCAACGCCGCCACGTCCAGGCGCGGTGGCTTGAGCCACGATAGTGTCAGTTGTCACGGAAATACCCACCAAACTAATATCTACCAAATCATGTAAAGGAAAAGGCGGCTAATTAAGCCGCCTTTAGTATTATTTTCACTTTATGCTTTGCTAAAGGTAGGGCTTATTTTAAGCCTTTTTTCTCAAGACCTGCATAAATAATCTTCTGCTGCGTGATGGCAACTATGTTACCTACTAACCAGTACAGTACTAGACCTGATGGGAACCACAGGAAGAATACGGTAAAGATTACTGGCATCCATTGCATCATTTTCACTTGCATTGGATCCATTGTCGGCGCAATTGGTTGCATCTTCTGCATTACAAACATAGAGACGCCCATCAGCAAGGGCAGTATGTAGTAAGGATCTTGTACCGATAAATCGTGGATCCACAGCATAAATGGTGCATGACGTAATTCGAAGCTTTCTAGCAATACCCAGTATAAGGCAATGAAGATTGGCATCTGTAAAATAATAGGTAAACAGCCACCCATAGGGTTAACTTTTTCTTTCTTATACAGTTCCATCATGGCTTGACCCATCTTTTGACGGTCATCACCAAAGCGTTCTTTCAAATCTGTTAGCTTAGGTTGCAGATTACGCATCTTCGCCATTGAGGTGTACTGCGCTTTTGTCAGCGGGAACAGTAAACCACGAACGGTTAATGTGATCAGAATAATTGCCACACCCCAGTTACCGACGAATGATTGATAGAACATCAATAACCAGTGAATAGGAACCGCTAACCACCATAAGAAACCGTAATCGACCACGAGATTTAAGGTTTCAGAAATCGCTGACAGTGCCGCTTGATCCTTAGGACCAACATAGAACTGTGAGCTAATTTCTTGGCTGGCACCAGGTGCAATATCGTATACCGCGCCGCGGAAACCAATATTAGCTAGACCGCCAGCACTGACACTAGAAAAAATGGTGTTGCTGTCAGTTGCGGGTGGTACCCAAGCTGAAACGAAATAGTGTTGTAACATGGCTGCCCAACCGCCTAAAGTGGCTTGGTTCAGGTTACTTTTGGCCATGTCGTCAAAGTTGTATTTTTCATAGCGCACATCATTCGTTGAGAACGCACCACCACGATAGGTAGGCATCATCATGCTGCTTTCAGATGGCTTGATCGTTTGTTTAATCTGACCGTACATCTGAACTTGCAGCGGTGCTGCTGAAGTGTTGTTGATTTTATAGTCAACATCTATGTTGAACTTACCGCGATGGAATACGAACACTTTAGTGTAAGTCACACCATTGTCAGCGATATAAGTTAACGGTACTTCTAAGGTATCTTGGCCTTCGGCTAAGGTATATTCAGTTGCCGTTGTGCTAAATGCGGCACGGCCTTTTGCGCTGCTATCGATACCATCGCGACCAATTAGGCCGCTTTGAGCGATATAAGTGAAATCATTCGTTTGCTCAAGCAATACGAATGGTTGATCTTTCTCTAGTTCTTTTTTGTGCGAAACTAACGCAGCAAAAACGATGTCACCACCCACTGGATTGATCTGAATGTCTAACTGATCTGTTTTTACCGTAATCAGTTTGCTGTTTGCAGTAACTGCAGCAGCAGGAACACCTGTATCAGCTTCTGGAACATCGGCACTGTGCGAGCTTGCCGCGTTCGCCACTAAGGACGATTCGGTTGCAACGGGTTTAGGAGCTTTGTCTGCTTGCCACTGTTGCCACAGCAAAAAGCTGACAAACAGTAGTCCTATGAGCAATATATTGCGTTGAGATTCCATAGCCTATTTATTACACCTATCATTTTTAGGGGGGACGGGATCACTACCGCCGGGATGTAAAGGGTGACATTTTAATATGCGTTTCAATGCAAACCAACAACCTTTCGCGGTTCCATGCACTTTTATTGCTTCAATAGCGTAGTGAGAGCAGGTGGGATTGAAACGGCATCGAGGGCCCAGTATAGGGCTTATGAATACTTGATAGCCACGAATTAACGTGGTCGCTAGCCATTGTAGCGGCGACTGAGTTTGCGCCATAGCTTTTCTATCAATTTGTTGATTTCAGCGTTTTCCATTTCCATCACGCCATTTCTGACAAGCACAACAATATCAAGATGAGGAATGTCGTGTTGATTTAAGCGAAAACTATCTCTGATCACGCGCTTAATACGGTTACGTTGATTGGCGCGTTTTACATAGCGTTTAGCAACAGTAAGGCCCATACGCGGATGTTGTTCCGTGTTAGGAATAGCGAGCAAGGTAATTTCAGCAGAAGATGCTTTGATGGGATTGGAAAATACAGATTTAAATTGCGCGGGAGTTAACAAACGTAACTCCCGCGAAAAGGTATAGCTAGTCAACTAGTTACCCACTTATTAAGCAGATAAACGAGCGCGACCTTTCGCACGACGACGTGCAAGCACCTTACGGCCGCCTACAGTAGCCATACGAGCGCGGAAGCCGTGAGAACGCTTGCGCTTCAGGTTGCTAGGTTGAAAAGTACGTTTACTCATGATGGCAATCCGTCTTTGTTATTAGTGAACATATCCTTATCTCTAGGATAGAGGTAAGGGCAAAAAAGAGGCCGAATTGTAATCACAATACTTAGTCACGTCAACAACGAAAGTAAGTAAGTGCTTTATTTCTGCCAGCGTATCCTTAGATCAATCCCCAGAATACACCATAAGATGTGGATAACTCTGTGTACGGACACTACATGTAGTAGTGCAGGGGATCTTCGAGCCGATCTAAGGGGCGCCATTATAGATCAATGTGGATCGCTTAATAAAGCAGGATTTGCGGTTAGTGCTGAATAAAAGGATCGTTTTGGATCTTTGATGATCGAGGATATCCACATAGAATGATCTCGCTGGGGATAAATATTTTTTAAGGATAGCGATCCTTGAGATCTCGCTATAGAATACACCTCTTTTTTGATGATCTTTTGGGGATAACTAAGTGGCTGTTTCACTTTGGCAACAATGTATCGGACGACTGCAAGATGAGCTTTCTGCTCAGCAGTTCAGTATGTGGATCAGACCGTTACAAGCCGAAATGGATGGAGATACTCTGGTGCTTTATGCGCCCAACCGCTTCGTGCTTGATTGGGTCAGAGATAAGTATATCAATATCATTAATCAGTTCTTTACTGAGCAGATGGGTAGTGACGCGCCTAAATTGCGTTTCGATATAGGTAGTCGTCCTTCGGCGAAAAAGCCAAGTGTACCGGCACCGATTGCGCCAACTCGAGCACCCAATACTCAAACGAAAGCGACTGTGGGCACGACCTTTAATGTCCAAGCCGAGCCTATGGCGAACGCTAATCACCGCAGTAACATCAATCCTAGCTACCAGTTTGATAACTTCGTAGAAGGTAAGTCTAACCAATTAGGTAAGGCTGCGGCGTTACAAGTGGCTGAAAATCCGGGTGGTGCTTATAACCCACTATTTTTATATGGCGGAACAGGTCTAGGTAAGACTCACTTGTTGCACGCTGTCGGTAACGGGATCATTAAAAATAATCCTAATGCCAAAGTGGTTTACATGCATTCCGAGCGTTTTGTCCAGGACATGGTTAAAGCGCTGCAAAACAATGCGATAGAAGAATTTAAACGTTACTACCGTAGCGTCGATGCCTTGTTTATTGATGATATTCAATTTTTTGCCAATAAAGACAGATCACAAGAAGAATTCTTTCATACTTTCAATGCGTTACTTGAAGGGAATCACCAAATTATTTTGACTTCAGATCGTTATCCAAAAGAGATCGACGGTGTTGAAGACAGATTGAAATCGCGTTTCGGTTGGGGTTTAACTGTGGCTATTGAGCCACCAGAGTTAGAGACCCGCGTAGCGATCTTGATGCGTAAAGCTCAAGAGAGCGGCATTAACTTGCCCGATGAAGTGGCTTTCTTTATTGCTAAGCGTTTACGTTCAAACGTACGCGAGCTAGAAGGGGCATTAAACCGCGTTATCGCCAACGCTAACTTCACGGGTCGGCCAATTACTATTGATTTTGTTCGTGAAGCCTTACGTGACCTCTTGGCACTTCAAGAAAAATTAGTCACTATAGACAATATTCAGAAAACCGTAGCTGAATACTACAAGATCAAGATGGCTGATATGTTGTCTAAGCGTCGTTCACGCAGTGTTGCGCGCCCAAGGCAAGTGGCAATGGCGTTATCCAAAGAATTAACTAACCAAAGCTTGCCGGAAATTGGTGATGCTTTTGGTGGTCGAGATCACACCACAGTGTTGCATGCCTGTCGTAAGATTGCTCAGCTACGGGAAGAGAGCCACGACATTAAAGAAGATTATGCTAATTTGATTAGAACCTTATCTTCTTAAAACAAGGAATTTGGACACGATGAAATTCTCAATTGATAGGGATGCCCTATTAAAGCCGTTGCAATTGGTGTGTGGTGCGGTAGAAAGACGCCATAACTTGCCCATTTTGTCTAACCTCCTTGTAGAAGTAAGTGGTCACTCACTTAAGCTGACTGGTACAGATTTAGAAGTCGAACTCGTGGGCCAAGCTGTGGTTCACGGTGATATCGAAGAAGGTCGTACTACGGTTCCGGCGAAGAAACTGCTCGATATTGTTAAGTCTTTGCCAGAACAAAGCGAACTGAAAGTCGAACAACAAGATAATAAATGGTTGCTGCGTTCAGGCCGTAGCCGTTTTTCCTTAGCGACTTTGCCCGCAGAAGAATACCCTAACGTTGAAGCCTTCCAAGCTGAGATTGAATTTAGCTTGAAGCAGGGCGTGTTGAAGTCGATTATCGACTCGACGCAGTTTTCGATGGCTAACCAAGATGTACGCTATTACCTCAACGGATTATTGTTTGAAACTGAAGGTAATGTGTTGCGTGCGATAGCGACCGACGGTCATCGTTTAGCCTTAAGTCATCGTACGATTGAAGCACAATTACCGGAAAAACAAGTCATTGTGCCCCGTAAAGGCGTAATTGAAATGGCGCGCTTATTGGAGTCTGACGATCTCGATATCACTATTGCTATTGGTGATAATGCTATTCGTGCCACCACGGCTAACACAGTATTTACCAGTAAATTAGTCGATGGTCGCTTCCCTGATTATCGCCGTGTATTGCCAAAGGGCGGTGATAAAATTGTGATTGCGAGTCGTAATCACTTGAAGCAAGCGCTGACGCGGGCTTCTATTTTATCCAATGAAAAATTCCGTGGTGTGCGTATTCAACTCGAAAATGGTCTGCTCAAGATCACCGCTAATAATCCTGAACAGGAAGAAGCGGAAGAAATCATTGATGTGGAATACAACAATCAGGCCTTAGAAATTGGTTTTAACGTCAGTTACTTACTGGACGTGCTCAACAACCTTAAGTCCGATGATGTGCGTATCACGCTCATTGATGGTAACTCCAGCGCCCTAATCGAAAACCATTTGGAAGAAGATTCCATGTATGTGGTTATGCCGATGCGCTTATAAACCATCGATTTTTACGTTACCCGTGTCTGTACCTCTGTCTTCGATGTCTATGCCGCTTAACGGCGGCATAGTGTTTAATACGCAGCATTGGCCATTCCTTCACTCATTTACCGATAGTCTTAGCCTGTGGCAGCGATTGAGTTGCTCGTTAAGTGCTATGAATCCTTGCCTACGCCGTTTACGCGGCTTAATGAGTAATGCATGAGCCTGACCCGCCTCAATATCGAAGCATTTCGCAACATTCAGTCCGCACAGTTAATCCCTGCACCTGGGATTAACGTGATTTATGGTCAAAATGGCAGCGGAAAAACCAGTATTTTAGAAGCCATTTATTTCCTCGGTATGGGGCGCTCGTTTCGCAGCCATTTATCCCAACGAGTGATTAATCATGATGACGATAAATTAACGCTATTTGCGACTTTAAATTTAGCGCGCGGTGACAGTAAAATTGGTTTACGCCGATTTCGCAATGGTGAGACGGAAGTGAAAATCGACGGCGAAAAAGTCAAACGTCTGTCGACCTTAGCCGAAGCTTTACCTATTCAAGTGATCACACCTGAAAGCTTTTCTTTACTGTTTGAAGGCCCAAAATCCCGTCGACAATTTATCGATTGGGGCGCATTTCATGCTGACCCACAGTTTTATGGCGCTTGGACGAATGTTCGTCGCGTTCTTAAACAAAGAAATCAATTGCTTAGAAACGGTTCAGCTTACAGTCATATTCAATTTTGGGACCAAGAGTTTGTGCGCTATGCCGAGCAGGTCACCGAAATACGAAACCATTATGTAGACTCGTTAAATGAGCTACTTAAGGGTATAATCGGAGAGTTTTTACCGAGTGTAGATGTGAAGGTTTCATTTACGCGCGGCTGGGATAGTAAAACGGATTTTGCAGAACTACTCGAAAACCAATATTCCAGAGATTTGGCCACAGGTCATACCGTCAGCGGTCCCCATAAAGCTGACCTTAGACTTCGTGTAGGCACTTTGCCGGCGCAGGATGCCCTGTCCCGTGGTCAATTGAAATTATTAGTCTGTGCACTGCGTATTGCACAGGGAAAGTTGCTCAAACAACAAATAGATAAAAACAGTATTTATCTTGTGGATGATCTTCCGTCCGAGTTGGATGCACAGCATAGGCAGCTATTGCTTAAGCAGTTAACGGATACCGGAGCACAAGTTTTTGTGACCGCCATTGATCCTGCTGCAATAGTCGATTCGTTACACACGCCTCCCAGTAGGATGTTTCATGTGGAACAGGGACGTGTAACGGTAATTGAATAACCATTGAGAGAATAATATGTCAGAGAATAGTTACGATTCTTCGAGTATTAAGGTCCTTAAGGGCCTTGATGCAGTACGTAAGAGACCTGGGATGTATATTGGTGACACCGACGACGGTACGGGTCTACATCATATGGTGTTCGAAGTAGTCGATAACTCTATCGATGAAGCCTTAGCCGGCCACTGTAGCGATATTACGATTACTATCCATGTAGATGGTTCGGTTTCTGTTAAGGATGACGGCCGTGGTATTCCGGTATCTATCCATGAGGAAGAAGGCGTATCGGCGGCAGAAGTTATTATGACGGTATTGCATGCCGGCGGTAAGTTCGACGATAACTCCTATAAAGTGTCTGGCGGTCTCCACGGCGTGGGTGTATCGGTTGTAAACGCTTTATCTAAAAAGCTGCAAATGACCATTCGTCGTGCTGGCAAAGTATACGAGCAGTTTTATACTCACGGTGTGCCTGATGCGCCGATCAAAGAGATTGGTGATGCAACCAAAACCGGTACTGAAATCCGTTTTTGGCCAAGTGAAGATACCTTCAGCGATGTTGAGTTTCACTTTGAAATTCTGGCAAAGCGCGTGCGTGAACTGTCTTTCCTTAACTCAGGCGTGGGTATTCGTCTGGTTGATGAACGTGACAACAAGAATGAATTCTTCAAATACGAAGGCGGTATTAGCGCATTCGTCGATTACCTGAACCGTAACAAAACCCCAGTCAACAAAGATGTATTCCACTTTATGCAAGAGCGTGAAGATGGCATTACCGTTGAAGTGGCTATGCAGTGGAATGACGGTTATCAGGAAAATATTTTCTGTTTTACCAACAACATCCCACAGCGTGATGGTGGTACTCACTTAGTCGGTTTCCGTAGTGCGTTGACACGTAACCTCAACAGCTACATGGAAAACGAAGGCTATAACAAGAAAGGCAAAACCAGCGCGACTGGCGACGATGCCCGCGAAGGCTTGACTGCCGTTATCTCTGTTAAAGTGCCAGATCCAAAGTTCAGCTCGCAAACCAAAGACAAACTGGTTTCTAGTGAAGTGAAAACCGCGGTTGAACAAACCATGGGTGAGAAGCTGAACGATTATCTGCTGGAAAACCCAGCTGATGCGAAGTTGATCGTCGGTAAGATTGTCGATGCTGCCCGTGCCCGTGAAGCGGCGCGTAAAGCTCGTGAAATGACCCGTCGTAAAGGCGCACTCGATTTAGGTGGTTTGCCAGGTAAGCTGGCCGATTGCCAAGAAAAAGATCCTGGTCTTTCAGAAATTTACATAGTGGAAGGTGACTCTGCTGGCGGTAGTGCTAAGCAGGGACGTAACCGTAAGAACCAAGCGATTTTGCCACTGAAAGGTAAAATTCTAAACGTTGAGAAGGCCCGCTTCGATAAGATGTTGTCTTCTCAAGAAGTGGCCACACTGATCACGGCACTTGGCTGTGGTATTGGTCGCGACGAATATAACCCAGATAAAACCCGTTATCACAACATCATCATCATGACGGATGCTGACGTCGACGGCTCGCACATTCGTACTTTGCTGTTGACCTTCTTCTTCCGTCAAATGCCTGAATTGATTGAACGTGGTTATGTGTATATTGCTCAACCGCCTTTATTTAAAGTGAAAAAGGGCAAGCAAGAACAGTATTTGAAAGATGAGCCAGCATTGACTCAATACCTCACGACTCAAGCATTGGATGGCACTGTTGTGTATCCAACGCAAGGTGCGATTGGTATGTCAGGTGAGCCGTTAGAGCGTTTAGTGACTCAGTATCGTGAAGTGGAAGCCATTGTTGCTCGTTTAGAGCAGCGCTATCCAACGCACATTACTAACCGTATGCTTTACCATCCAATGATCACCAATGAGATGTTGGCCGATGAAGGCAAGATGAAAGAGTGGATCGATGCCTTTATCAATGAGCTGGTGGAAATGGAAAACAGCGGCGTACTGTATTCTGCTGAGCCGATTCTCGATCCTGAGCGTAAAGTGTATCTGCCTAAGATCACCATTCGTAAACACGGTATCGATACTAACTATCTGTTTACTTATGACTTCTTCCAATCAAGCGATTATCAACGTATCGGCAAGTTAGGTGCGGCGTTAGATGGCATGATTGAAGAAGGCGGCTATGTACAACGCGGCGATCGTGTTAAAGAAGTCGGCAGCTTCCTTGAAGCGCTAGATTGGACGATTTCTGAAGCCAAACGCGGCTTATACATTCAACGTTATAAAGGATTGGGTGAGATGAACCCTGAGCAATTGTGGGAAACTACAATGGATCCTGAATCACGCCGTATGTTGCAAGTCACGATTGATGATGCCGTGGGTGCCGATCAGTTGTTCACTTGTTTGATGGGTGATCAAGTTGAACCTCGTCGTGAGTTCATCGAAGCGAACGCATTGAACGTGGCTAACTTAGACGTTTAATGCTCGATGTATAATATTAGACGTGTAATGCGTGTTAAGTGACTCGCGTTAGTACGTGAATGATTAAGGGAAAGCCAAGGCTTTCCCTTTTTTATCTCTATGATTTATCTCTTTATCGATCAATACCCGCTTCATCCGCTGCAACAATTTCAGTCTCTGCTTTAGCCGCATTAATCCACGCCTGCATTTCCGGACAGCTGATCACATGCTGCATATAGGCACGGCTTGCCTGCGAGACTTCAATATCGTAGGTAAGAAAACGCATAACCACAGGGGCAAACATCATGTCGGCAATCGACCATTGGCCAAATAACCAAGTACCTTCCGCATGAGATGGGGCGAACTCGGCCATTTGTGCTGACCAAATCGCATCGATGCGCTCAATGTCTTTGCGGACCGCATCAGTGAGCTCAACATAACGGCTCGCGCATATGTTCATTGGTAGAGCGTTACGCACGGCATTAAAGCCAGAATGCATTTCACTGGCAATCGATCTAGCCTTGGCTTTTTGTTTAGGATCTTGCGGCCATGCACTACCGGCAAGATAGGTGTCGTTGAGGTATTCGCAAATCGAAAGTGAATCCCATACCGTGATATCGTCATCGACTAATGTCGGTACTTTTAACGTCGGGGAAATGGCTTTGAGTTGCTGATAGAAGCTGTCGGTATCGAGTTGCAGTAATACTTCGTTGAACTGCACGCCAGATTTTGCGGCCATTAACCAAGCTCGCAGTGACCAGCTAGAGTAGTTCTTATTGCCAATATAAAGATCCATTGTTTGTCCTTGAGTGAAATGCCGAGTGTTTCTGCAAAGCTACTATATGGACTCATTTCACCTATGACTAATGAATATTTTACCCTTTCTACATCCGCTAATACGCGTCATTTCTCTTGAGCTTACGAGTCACTTTTATTGAATTTAAACGACTCACAGCATTGAGATAATTTAACCATATCTTAATTACTTTGTTCGATGGATTCTGTCGAGATGAAGGCTAATTGGCGAGATAAATGGATGTGGCAGCGAGTGATTTACCCCGTAAGTGCACTGATTTTTATGCTATCGGCGGTGGCAAACGCCGATGAGGCAAATAAGTTATTGAATATGTGTAAGGCCTGTCATGGCGAGTCCGGTGTGAGTCGTTTTGAGCATATTCCTAACATTGGATGGCAAAACTCAGAATACCTATTGAAGCAACTGCGAGCCTTTAAGGCGGGGGATCGCCAAGATCCCACTATGACTAAAGTCGCCCAACTCTTGACTGAGGCTGATATGCAGCTGATGGCGGATTACTTTTACCTCGGAAAGGATAAATAACATGGATCTTAATCGTCGGGTTTTTATTAAAGGTGCGGTAGCGACGTCTGTGTTATCAGCTTTACCCGTTAAGTGGGTATTTGCCGATCAGCTTCCCGCAGAGGTCATTCCTCTGGATATATCAGCATTAACTTGGACTAAGGGTGAGGACTTGCCGAGTTATTTCAAAGTGTTAAACACTCATCCACTGAATGCGTTTCCGCCGGAGCATAAGCTCGCTCCTGCTGTGACGCCTGCCGATGCCTCGTTTATCCGTTGGAATGGCATAGTGCCTGACTTTAAGGCGTTAGATGCTAAAACTTGGACTTTTCAAGTGGATGGTGAGTCTGTTATCACCCCAAAAACCTACACAATTAATGAACTTAAGCGTCGCTTTAAGCATTACACATTGCAGTTGCTGATTGAATGTGGCGGTAATAGTCGCTCTGGCTTTTTTCCTAGTACTAAAGGCAATCAGTGGAATAATGCCGGCGTATTTTGCTCCGAGTGGACAGGTGTCTTAGTGAGTGATGTGCTTAAGGATTGCGGTATTAAAGCTGATGCTGTTTACACAGGCCATCACGGTGTTGATCGGCATTTGAGCGGCAAAGGTGAGGCGATTTCACGCGGCGTACCAATAAAGGCGGCGCTCGAAGAGCTTGGGCTTATTGCATGGTCGATGAATGGTGAGGACATTCCTTATCTACATGGATATCCCTTACGTATTGTGTTTGGTGGACGGCCAGGATCCGTTTCGCAAAAAGCGGCGACGGGGATCAGTGTGCGTAATAAAGTCCATGATGGGCATAAAATGGAAGCGCCAGCGTATCAACTCCCTAAATATCCGATAGCGCCAGGTGAGTCTGTTGATGATAAAGACTATAAAATCATTGAAGAAATGATAGTGAAGTCATTGATCACTCAACCCCAATCTGGAACCGAATTAGCTGTGGGTCAAAAGATGACTATCGCAGGCCATGCTTGGGCGGGATTGCGGGAAGTGGTTAAGGTGGAAGTCAGTTACGATTATGGCACCCGTTGGTTTGCCGCTGAATTAGAAAAACCTAAAAACATAACAGCATGGCAGCAATGGAAGATTGAATTGCAATTACCGTCGCAGGGCTATTATGAAATCTGGGCCAAAGCGACAGATAGTGAAGGTGATAGTCAGCCTGTCGTACAACCGCAATGGAATCCTAAGGGATATATGTTTAACGGTTGCCACCGTATTGCCGTTAGGGTGGTGTGATGAAGTCGCATATCAATAAACTGATATTGCTTGGGCTAGTAGCATCCAGTATTTCGCTAGCCGCTGAGTATCCAGTGGACCCTAAATCGGGTTTGATCATGGCTCCTGGCTGGGAGTTAGTGAACTATCAATGTAATGCCTACCATACCAGTATGATAGTCGTGCAAAACCACGGCGATAAAGCCTTTTGGAATGAAACTTTGCAGTGGATGATAGACACTCAGGGTTTATGGGACTTGTCGGATACTTGGGCGCCGACCTTGAGTTATCTAAGCACTCATTATGGGCAGGCTGAAATGGATATGACGATCTTCAGACGTCTACCTTTAGAACCGAGCCTGCAGCCTGCGCTAGTTAACCCTTTCCCTAAGGAGCCAAAATGAAAGCGATTATCATAAGTTTGATTGCGCTATGTGGCTTATCCACAGAGGTTAATGGGGAGGTTTATCAAGCAGATATAGAGCGAGGTCAGGCATTGGCTACGGCACAGTGTGAGTCATGCCATGGCAATGCGGTGATCGCTATGGCCAAGCAATTCCCAAACTTAAAGGGACAAAAATTAGCTTATCTTAATAAACAGCTCGTCGATTTTAAAACCGGTTTACGACTCGATCCTTTGATGCAATCACAAGTCAGCGCGTTAAGCTCAGAGCAATTACAAGATGTGGCGCTATTTTATAGCCAGCAAGTTACACCGAACCTAAGTGCGAATTAGCGCGAGTATAGTGCGTTATTTGAATAAAACCGATATAGGGTTTAGTTAGGGAATACGGGGTGATATTTTGTAGATTTGATTATGCAGTGGTTCGTTAATCTAGGCTACGTTGTAGTCGATAGAAGTAGTCATGCCATTCCGCTTGTGCCGTTGCCGCTTGTTCATCGTCAACCAATTCGAATTTAATTGTCTGCCCTGGGCGAGTTTGCGCGAGTTTCCACAGATCGGCTTCAATAATCACGGCTATTTGAGGATGATTGCTGGTGGTCTTAGCATCGGCAAGTAACACTAAAGGTTGCCCTGAAGCTGACACTTGAATGACTCCGGGCTTGACTGTATGGGATTGAACGGGAAATGGTTTTGCTAAGGTCAATATTTCCCCGTTGAGTATTGCACTTGCACGATTGCTTTCTGCCGACAGTTGCCACTGTGTTTGCCAGAATGTTTGCTGAGATTTCAACGAGAAGGCTTGGGTGTGCTTTGTTGCGAGTGCGCGAATATGCCCATTCCAACTTTTTTGAATTGCGCCAACTTGCCTTCTTATTGGATGAGCTGAACCTAAGGTCAGGTTATCGCCAGCTTCTAATGCGCGACCATGAAATCCACCGATACCTGAGGTTAAATCAGTTGCAGCAGAATCCATCACTAACGGCACTCTAACGCCGCCATCAATCGCAACATAGGCACGCATGCCTTTATTTCCCCCTCTAAGACTGAGTTTTTGTCCTGCCTTAATTGAGTAACGCCAGCCGCAAACTATGGGTTTATTGTCTATGCGGGCATCGAAATCGGCACCCGTTAAGGCAATCCAAGCATCACGTTTAAACAAAAAAATCGATTGGCCGAAGGTCAATTCCAGTACGGGTGTATTGTCTGGGTTTGAGAGTAGGCGGTTTGCTAAACACAGTGCAGGTCTATCTAAGGCACCAGCTTGGGTTACGCCTAAATGTCGATATCCCATGCGTCCGATATCTTGAACTGTGGTTAGTGCACCCGCTTTTATTACCTCGATCATCAAATTTTCCGTTGTTAGCTCGCGAGTAGATTGTTAATCACTTAAAGGGAGACAAAATACGTATCCCTTTATGAATGGTAGACATATTGTCAGTTAAATGATGCTGAAATGTAAGTTTTTTGAGGTTTCAACTTGTAACCAAGATTGTCTTTGTAAAAGCAGTAATGGTGGGATAGAAGAAGTCCGAAATGAATTGAATATGTTACACTTAAGCTAAGTATTAGCCTGTCTACAATGTCTTAATACACGGCTTGAGCTGATCAAAATGGATTTATGATGGGCAATATTTAACTGACTTTTTAACAATTATTTATAATGACAGGTTGATGCTTCTTGATTAAATCACTTTTTAATAAACTCTTTAATATTCGCGATACGGCGACCGTTGAGAGACCCAAAAGTTTTTCAACGACGGACTTAGGTAAGTCGCTTGAACCTGCGCGAAAGCCAGCTAAACCTCTCGAAGACATTAGTGTGGTATCTGTGGATTTATCTGCACTCTTTTATAGTTTGTTATTTCCGACACGGGTTAAGGACACTGGCGGTGTAGCCAATAATCTTGAACGTCGAGTCATGACGGAGATAGAGCAGGCCTTGGCATCGCCACAAGTGATCGCCGAAAAAGTGTTAAAACTGCCGTCAAAAGTATTGGAGTTAGATCGTAAATTGTCCGACCCACAGTTTGATATTAAGGCTCTATTAGCACTTATCGAGCGTGATCCTTTACTGAGTGTGGAGGTGCTTAAGCTGTGCAATTCCCCTGCGTTTAAACGTAGTGATAGGGATATCACCAGTTTACAGCAGGCTTTGGTACAGCTTGGCCGCGAACAGTTGAGAAAATTTGTCACCACTTGTTTAGTGCGTGAAATGTTGGATATCAAACCAATCTATTTTCGTCGTTTCGGCGCTGAAATTTGGCGCCACTCGATGCAGGTCGCCTTTCTCGCCAGTGAGTTAAGCGATGAAGATCAAGATACGGCTTTTTTATTGGGCTTATTGCATGATGTCGGCAAGCTGGCCATTTTCAAAATGCTACTCGATGCGTTTGTGCAGGCGGAGCCCGGAGAACAGCCTAATTCTGGGTTATTTAGACAAGTGATGACGACGAAATCGTTAACCTTAAGTTCATTGCTCGCTAAGTATTGGCAGCTACCTAATACCTTTGAAACAGAATTAGACAAGCTCGCCAGTGTGAACTCGCGTCCGCAAGCTGGGCTCGCAGCTGTGGTATGGCGGGCGAATGTGATCAGCGAGATTTCTATGCTGCATCAAGCAGGGCAATTGTCTCCTGAAATACTGGCGAATTTACTGCAGCAAGTTAACTTAGATCAAACTCAATTTGATGGCTTACATCAACAACTGACGCAGTTCTGATTGGGCTGTTTAAGAAATCAGGACAATAAAAAACGCGCTATTGAGCGCGTTTTTTCTAAAGCGATAATTTAAAAAACGTTAGTATCGTTATTGCAGTAGTGATATATCCGCGACGTGCAGGAACTGCTCGCGTAGATTATTCAATAATGCTAAACGATTGTTTTTCAACGCTTCATCATCCGCCATGACCATCACATCTTCGAAGAACTGATCCACGCTTTCACGTAGGCCAGCTAACAAGGTTAAGGCTTGTTGGTAATCGGCATTGGCAAACAAAGGCGCCAATTGCGGTTGCAGCTCGTTCAACTTGGCTGCCAATGCTTGTTCTGCGGCTTCGGTTAACAGACTCGCATTGATCGTTGTCGGTAAAGCACCTTCAACCTTAGCTAGAATGTTTGATACACGTTTGTTCGCTGCCGCAAGTGCACTAGAAGCTTCTAGGCTTCTAAAGTGTGATACCGCATTGATACGGCTATCAAAATCAGCTGGGCGTGTTGGGCGACGTGCTAGCACGGCTAAGATCACATCAACACCAATACCTTTATCTTGATACCAAGCGCGGAAGCGTGCCATTAAGAACTCTAACACTTCATCGCTTGCATTGGCGTTGCTTAAGTTAGTACCGTGGAGCTCCTGAGCTTTAGCTATCAGCGTTACTAAGTCCAGTGGCAGTTTGTTCTCAACGATAATACGCAGCACACCGATGGCGGCACGGCGTAGGGCAAAGGGATCGGCAGCGCCTTTTGGTGCTTGGCCAATACCAAAGATGCCGACTAAGGTGTCGAGCTTGTCTGCTAATGCGACAGCGCAAGATACACCGGCATTAGGCACTGTATCGCCAGAGAACTTAGGCTTGTATTGCTCTTCCATTGCAACTGCAACGGCTTCGGTTTCACCATCGAGGCGGGCGTAGTGCATGCCCATAGTGCCTTGAGTGTCGGTAAACTCCATCACCATATTGGTCATCAAATCGGTTTTAGATAACAAACCTGCACGGGCTGCATCAACTGCATTCGCGCCAGTTTGTCCGGCAATAAAGGCGGCTAGAGCAGAAATACGATTTACTTTGTCTTTTAAGGTGCCGAGCTGTTGTTGGAACAGGACGGTTTCTAGGCTAGGTAAACGCGATTCCAGCGTGTGTTTTTTATCGGTATTAAAAAAGAACTCGGCGTCGGCAAGACGTGGGCGAACGACTTTCTCGTTACCAGAGATAATTTGCGCGGGATCTTTAGATTCGATATTGGCCACAAAGATAAAGTTTGGCAGTAACTTGCCTGCATCATCAAAGACTGGGAAGTATTTTTGGTCGCCTTTCATGGTATAGACCAAAGCTTCAGACGGTACACTTAAGAATTTTTCTTCGAAGCTGGCGGTCAATACCACAGGCCATTCAACCAAAGAGGTGACCTCTTCAAGCAGGCTATCTTCGATATCCGCTGTGCCACCAATCTTAGCTGCGGCTTTTTCGGCATCGGCTTTGATTAATGCTTTACGGCTTTCGTAATCGGCGATGACTTTACCTTTTTCTTTTAGGTCGGCAAGGTAGTGATCAGCGTGTGCTAATTCAAACTGCTTGAGCCCCATAAAGCGGTGACCGCGAACAGTGCGTGCCGATTTGATACCCAGCAATTCACCTTCAATCAACTCACTGCCTAACAAGATAGTGGCTGTATGAACGGGGCGAATAAATTGGGTTTTATTATTGCCCCAACGCATTGGCTTAGGAATGGGCAATTTATCGAGTGCACGTTGAGCCATAGCGGCGATCAAACTTTTGGTTTCGACGCCCTCAACTTTGGCGTTATGGACTAACCATTCGCCTTTATCTGTGACTAAACGTTCGGCTTGCTCAACGGTAATGCCATTACCACGTGCCCAACCTTCAGCGGCTTTAGTCGGTTTGCCTTCAGCATCGAATGCTGAACTCACGGCGGGGCCACGTTTCTCAACCACTTTGTCAGCTTGCGCAAGGGCAAGTTCAGTGACGTTAATTGCCAGACGACGTGGCGCTGCGTACCAAACGGCTGAGCTGAACGCTAAATCGGCTTTGGTGAGTTCTTCAGTAAAGTTAGCTAAAAAGGATTCAGCCAGTTTACGCAGTGACTTAGGTGGTAATTCTTCCGTGCCTAACTCTATGAGTAAGTTTTCAAAATTCATGTTTTTACCTCTACTTACACATTGGGAAGCCAAGCGCTTCGCGTGCCTGATAATAAGATTCAGCGACCTCTTTCGCCATAGTACGAACACGTAAGATGTAGCGCTGGCGCTCGGTAACTGAAATGGCATGGCGGGCATCGAGCAGGTTGAAGGCGTGTGAGGCTTTCATCACTTGCTCGTATGCGGGCAGAGGTAAAGGTTTTTCTAGCGACAATAAATGCTGACACATTTTTTCGCATTGATCGAACAAGGCGAACATAAAATCCACATCGGCGTGTTCGAAGTTATAGGTCGATTGCTCGACTTCGTTTTGATGGAACACATCGCCATAGGTGATTAGGCCCAGTGGACCATCGGTCCATACGAGATCATAAACACTATCTACGCCTTGGATATACATGGCCAGACGCTCTAGGCCATAAGTGATTTCACCTGTGACTGGGCTGCATTCGATGCCGCCGACCTGCTGGAAGTAAGTAAACTGAGTCACTTCCATACCATTAAGCCAGACTTCCCAGCCTAAGCCCCAAGCACCTAGTGTTGGTGATTCCCAGTTATCTTCCACAAAGCGGATATCGTGGATTTGAGTATCAATACCCAGTGCTTGCAGTGAGCCTAAATACAGCTCTTGAATATTGTTAGGTGAAGGCTTCAACACGACTTGGAATTGGTAGTAGTGCTGCAGACGGTTAGGGTTTTCACCGTAACGACCATCCGTAGGGCGGCGCGATGGCTGCACATAGGCACTGCTCATAGGTTCAGGCCCTAAAGAACGTAGGAAAGTTTGTGGGTGGAATGTACCAGCGCCGACTTCCATATCTAAAGGTTGAACAATTGCACAGCCTTGCTGTGCCCAATATTCCTGCAGGGTGAGAATGAAACCCTGAAATGTTTTTACGTCGTGTTTTGTCGTCATGTCTACTTGTCTACTGCCGTCAGCCTGAATAGAAAATGGGTTCGATTATACCTTGTAGATATCTGCTTATGTAGGTTATTTTTTACCTTCTTAATTAAAACAATAAGGTTATATACCATGGAAGAGATCCGCTGTGGCTGGGTAAGTGATGATCCCTTGTATCGTGAGTATCACGACAAAGTGTGGGGGCGACCTGTTTATGATCCAAAGGAGCTGTTTGCTAAGTTGTGTTTAGATGGTCAACAGGCCGGATTATCTTGGATAACTATCCTGAAGAAGCAACAAAACTATGAACAGGCCTTTGCTAATTTTGAACCTGAGATTATTGCGACTTTTGATGAGGCGAAAGTGGAGGAGCTCATGCTGGATCCCGGCATAGTGCGCAATCGCTTGAAGGTGAACTCTATCATCAAGAATGCCAAAGGTTATTTAGCATATACTGCCGACGGGAAGGATTTCTCTGCATTTTTATGGAGCTTTGTGGGCGGAAAACCCATAGTTAATCAGATTACGGCAATGTCGCAGGTTCCTGCACAAACACCAGAATCTGAAGCCATGTCAAAAGCGTTGAAGAAACTCGGATTCAATTTTGTCGGCCCAACCATTTGTTATGCCTTTATGCAGGCGGTGGGTATGGTGAACGATCACCTTGTCGAGTGTATTTCCTATCAGACCTGTGTTGATTCCTGTGCTGAGCATAGCCACTAGAATCATTAATCGTTGATCTGACTGATATTAAAGAAAACTCTTGTAGAGTATCCAAATACAAAAAAGCATGTTCCACGTGGAACATGCTTTTTGAGCTTCGCTGGAACTCATCTTGTTAAACTTAAACGGTCTCAACAGGAAAGCTATTTTCCTTAGACTTGAAAGTTGCCCTTAGAGTTTCTCAAAGAAAAACGGCTTACGCTGTGCTTTATCCCCATTAAGTTCATTCATAGTCTCTGCATCAAATAACTTACCATTGACCATAGTATGAGTGACTCTGTCGGTGACTCGAATGTCGGCTAATGGATCACCATCAATAACGATCAAGTCTGCGAGCTTGCCTTCTTTGATAGAACCGAGTTGCTGCTCCATGCCAAAGGTCGTCGCTGGATTAATGGTGGCCGTTTTCAACACTTCCATATTGCTCATGCCGCCTTGGGCAAACATCCACATTTCCCAATGTGCCGCTAAACCTTCACGTTGACCGTGGGCGCCAATATTTGGGTGAACCCCTAACTTATTGAGTTCGTTAGCCACCTTAGCAACATTGAAATGATTGTAGTGGCTCTCTGGTGCATGGGGGCGTCGCATTGATCTTGCTTGTAAAATATCGGCTGGCACATACATGGATAGGCGTGGATGTGCCCACACATCGGTTTTATCATACCAGTAGTTTTCACCAGAAATACCACCATAGGCAACCACTAAGGTTGGCGTGTAACCAACTTGAGTCTGGCTCCAAAACTGTTTGATATCATTATAGATTGAACCAACGGGGAGCGAGTGCTCAATCGTAGTATGTCCATCGGCGACCATGCTTAAATTATGTTGCAGCAAGCTGCCACCTTCAGGGACAACCATCATTTCAAGTTCACGCGCTGCGGCTATGACTTGCTGTCTCTGATTGCGGCGCGGTTGGTTATAGCTTTTTACGCTAAAGGCTCCGACTTTTTTCAGGCGTTCAAGATGGAATTTGGCATCATCCAGTGAGTCTATGTGCGATGTGTAGCCAGGCGCATTTGCGCCATAGAGTATGGTGCCGGTGGAGAATATTCGTGGGCCAACAATATTGCCTGCTTTTTGTTGCTCAGATGCGGCAAAGATTTCTGTAGTGTCATTCGATGGATCGTGAATAGTGGTGACACCCAAGGATAAGCCTGAATACAGCGCCCAGTTCTGTTGTGGCACAATTTCATCATCTGCTTGCGGTCCATGGGCGTGGGCATCGAATAGTCCTGGCATAATGGATTTGCCTTTGATGTCGATGATCTGCGCATCCTTAGGAATCGCAACATTGGCATCGCCTACGGCGACAATATGATTGTCTTTGACTATGACCACACCATTATCAATCACTTGGTCATTTTCCATCGTAATCACTTTACCACCGACAAACGCGATTGTTCCACGTGGAACATCGGCCTTTTCGGTAAAGCCTAAATCGATAATGCTTGGTTGTGCCTTTTCATCTTTGTTGCGATATTGAGTGTCAACCTTGGCTTGGTACAACTCGGGGCCAAGAGTCCAATATAGTTGGTCGCTTTTACTGTTCCAACTGATACTTTCACCCGCACGGGCACTCAATTGGCTTACGGGTAGATTGCTGGCATTGGGGCCAATCTCAACTGTCTCGCTGTGTTTAGCAAAAGGTGTTACCCAAACCTTGAATCGTTCAGCAAAGGCGAGTTGCTCACCATCGGGTGAAACCCTAAATTCAGTTGCATGTTTGCTGCTGTAATGAACCCGTTTATCGAAGCCGTCTAAGTTGATGGATGATAACTGCGGCGTTTCATCTTCGCTGCTATTCATAAAAAAGACGCGATCGGCATTAGCACCGAATTGAGCTTGATAGCCATCGGCACTGATCTTGCTATTTTGTTTACCTTTAATATCGACTTTATATAGCCCAGGTTCCTGCGACCAAGTTCTTGGTGTGAGGTTACCGCCTTGAGTTTTACGATACACTACGAGTTCACCATTGGGTGAAAAGGTGGGTTCGACATACTTTCCTGGCTCAGATGTTAGCTGCTTAGGTTTGCTACCTTTGGCGCTGATCACTTGCACTGTGCCTTGGTCTTGGTCATTCCAAGTGGTGAAAACAATATTTTTACCATCGCGCGACCATTGGGGATAAAGTTCTGCAATATTTTTGTCTAGCTCAGTCAAGCGTGACATTCTGCCATCGGGTAAGGATTTTAACCAAATTTTACCCAGTGCTTCGAAGGCGACTTTGCTACCATCCGGTGAGACCTGCGCCATACGTAGCATTTTTACATCGAAAACGTCTTTATCGATATCTTGCTTAAAGCGCACCGAGGGCTGTACGGCTAACTCAGTTTTTACACTAAAGGGGATATCTGTGAGTGTTTTATTGGCAACATTCAGACGATTAATTTTTCCCTTAGCCCAGAAGAAAATATCCTTGTTATCTTGTGTCCATGCCATTGTTGGATAGACGCCATGAATGGCCCAAGTCTCCTGCATATCACGGTCAAGTTCGCCAAACAGCTTAGTTGTTTCTCCCGACTTAAGGTCGAGTAGGTAGAGTGATGACTGGAAATCATCGCGCTTAATATAGGCGAGCTTAGTACCGTCTGGGCTCGGCGTTGGCCGAATCGCTCCACCCGTGTCTTCGATTAATACCTCAATCTCACCAGTTTGAGTATCGTAGCGTTTTATTTTGTAGATACCGTTGACCGAATCCTTTGAGTAATGGAATGTTTTACCCGGCGTGTCATCCTGACTAAAGTAGATATAGCGACCATCGGGTGAATACGCGGGTTCACCTAAATCTTTCTCATCATTAGGACGTTCGGTCAATTTAACGCCTTCACCACCCGCAACGTGGTATAGCCACACTTCGCCCGCACCCAAACTACGACTGGCGGTAAAGTGCTTACGGGCAACCAGATACTGGGAGTCTGGGCTCCAAGCTGGACTGTTTAGCAGCCTGAAGGTTTCTTGGGTGACTGTTCTTGGGTTTTTGCCATCAGCATCCATAATCCAAATGTTATCACCACCATCACCATCGGACGTAAAAGCAATGTGCTTGCCATCAGGGCTATAGACGGGCTGCATCTGCCAAGCTATGCCTTGGGCTAATGGCTTAGCTTCACCGCCTGTTACTGGAATTTGGTAGATGTCACCGAGTAAGTCGAAGACGATATGCTTACCATCTGGACTGACACTCAAGTTCATCCAAGTGCCTTCATTAACATCAACTTTGACTTGCACTAAGGGAGCATTCGCTGGAGCGTTAACATTCCAAGTCGATTCTTTCGTTTCTGTGGCGTTAACTGCGAGGGTATTCATCCCAAGAGTGAGGGCAATATAAAGCGGGGTAAGTTTAGAGTTCAACATGTCACTTCCTGTTATCGTTCTTATGGGCTACATGAGCGGTATTAATCACAAGATAAAGTTTTGTTAATACTTGGTGTAGTTATCGCATAAATAGATAGGAAGGAAAACGTAAATACTGTTTCAATTGATGTTCGAGCTAGAAAGCTGATATTTATATTAGGATTGGGACAACAGAAATAGAACCAAGTTATTTGGTTCTATTTATAGAGGAGTATGGAGAACTAGCTGAGATAGGCTGATTGGATTAGCTAGGAAAGAAAATTGCTATCTCATCACCTAAGTGGATCATAGCGTCATTCAATACCCTGCATGTTACACCTCCTCGCCAATCTGGGGTGAGTGCGGCTTCTAAACCAACATGTGCAATTTCCATTTTTTTACAAGGATCGGTCTCACCTGTAATTTCAAGTAGTAACTCACCAATCTGTAAATGTTTACCAACATCTGCACTGCTAAATACTAGACCATCAACGAGCAGATTTGCTCTGCGAGTCGTCCAAGGCAATTCTGCCTCGATAGCACGACAGGCTTGTTGCCATTGTAGTTTGGAAAGCACAGTGACTTGGCGTTTGCCTGGACGACCAAATACATCTTTCTCTACACCATTTAACTGGGTGACATTGGCACAGAGAACCTCATTCATTGGGCCGCGCTTTACAGTTTTATAGGCAATTGCCAGCAGTTTTGGCATAGTTCCTCACATCCTTTTTTAATGATTAAGTCGCTAAAACGATACGACTTAAAGTCCTTTTTTGATCAAATATTGGTATGGCGTCTGAGCCGTTTCGCTGGCGATAAGGGTGTGATCCATAAACTCACAGAAGCTTGGAATATCGCGTGTCGTTGCAGGGTCATCGGCAATGATCAGCAGTGTCTCGCCTGCAGCCATTTGTCTTACCGTTTTACGCACCATCATTACAGGTTCTGGGCAACGTAAGCCTATTGCATCGAGCCTATGCTGTGCGGTTGAGAAAGCGTCGTTCATATTACCTCTACTGAACGGTTAAGCAGAATTAGCTAATGTTACTCCAGCCCCCATGATAAACCAAGTTGGTGGTCTCAATTTGTGATGTGGTTTGATTGGTGTGCTTTTTGTCGTTACCAAAGCTAGAGATAAAATGTTCCACGTGGAACAAACTTATGGCTTATGATAATTAACATTACTCAACGGCTTTATCAGCAGCGCTTTGAGATTGAGAGATCGGATGGATGACAGCTGTACTATTCTCTGGTGCTAAATCATTTGCTGCCGCCATAGTTTGTTGCTGCAATTTGGACGCCCGTTTGTAGCTATACATTTTTTGATCGGCTTTATGAATTAAGCTATTGGCTTCTTCATATTCATAGGGGCCAGTATCTGTAATGCCAAAGCTTAAGGAAATATTGTTTAGACTGAGTTTTATTTTTTGATTAAACCGAGTGATGAAATTCTCTCGAGCTTGTTCCTCACGACAGTTAGGCATGATGATACAGAACTCATCTCCACCATATCGAAAACAATGATCTTCAGCACGAGTGGTTTCTTTAATCGCTTTTGCGACAGCACAAAGTACTTCATCACCTGATCTATGGCCTTGAGTGTCATTAAATAATTTAAAATCATCTACATCTAAGTAGATGACACATACTGGCTCGGCGCGTCTTTGGGCTGCTCTGAGTATGCGAGTTGCGGTTTCTTGCAAGTGCCTTACATTGAGTAAACCTGTTAAGGGATCGGTTTGCGAGAGTTCTTCTAACTGCTGCGTTCGCTCTTTGACTTTGCTTTCCATACTTTGGGCATATTTCTCGGCCTTATCCTTAGCGTTCTCAATCTCGGAGACTAAGCTGCGAATATAAGTATCGAATACTAGTGTGACATCAAACAGCACCAGTTTATCAATTGCGGCTCGAATACGTTCGGCTTGACGTACATCTTGTACTGAGCTGTTGATCACTGCATAGATCAACTCCTTGAGTGTGTGCACCGCAGACAGGTAAAGTTTGGGCTCAACACCAATGCGTTTATGGACTAACCCAATCCGCAGGCGATTGTTTACGTACTCAAGATCATAAACACCATTAAATAAATCAAGCACATATCTTCTCTGTGCGGTACGTAGGCGGGCAAGGGTGTCTGAGTCTCCAATCAAGAGCGCAATTTCTGACACACTGGTTTGTAAGCCGTAAAAGTCGTCGACGATTTTATCTATGTTTTCTTCAATGATGGGCTTAAAGGATTGCAGGGCCTTTACGTCCGCCCCAGTAAAAGAGAAGAGCGCCTTACGAGACTCGATTTCCAGCTCAGTGATCCGCATTTGTTCGAAAAGGGTCTGTTCCGTTTGTAGCATCTGGCATTACCTCTGGTAAAACAACGAATTGCATCCTTGCACTACACTGCCTAGATTTGGCTGATGATTGCTGCCACTTGTCGTCCACAATAGCCAGTAATGCCCTTGTAGTTAAGTCGATAACGGACTGATTTTCAAATGAACAGCAGAAGAAATGAGAAATATTAATATTTACGATGGCAGAAGATTTGGCATAAAAAAGCCGGAACAAGTTCCGGCTTTGATAATTATTTGATTAACGAATTAAACACGTTCGAACACAGTGGCGATACCTTGGCCTAAACCAATACACATGGTCGCTAAACCTAAGGTCGCGTCTTTGTCTTCCATCAAGTTGATCAGCGTCGTAGAGATACGCGCACCTGAACAACCCAGTGGGTGACCTAATGCAATCGCACCGCCGTTGAGGTTGATTTTGTCGTCAACCACATCCGCTAAGCCTAAATCTTTTACACAAGGTAAAGACTGAGCTGCAAACGCTTCGTTCAGTTCAATCACATCTAAATCGGCAACTGTGATACCAGCACGAGCCAGCGCTTTTTGCGTGGCTGGCACTGGGCCGTAACCCATGATAGCCGCATCACAACCCGAAACCGCCATAGAGCGAATACGTGCACGAATTGGTAAGCCAAGTGCGCGCGCTTTAGATTCTTCCATGATCAACATGGCTGAAGCGCCATCAGACAGTGCAGAAGAAGTACCCGCAGTGACAGTACCGTTGACTGGATCAAATACCGGACGTAGTGCTGCTAGAGATTCCATTGTGGTTTCTGGGCGAATGACTTCGTCTTGCAGTACTTTAATTAAGGCACCGTTAGCATCGTGACCTTCAATGCCATAGATTTCCTTGGCAAAACGGCCTTCAATCGTCGCAGCATAAGCACGTTGATGAGAACGTACTGCAAAAGCATCTTGCTGTTCACGGGTAATACCGTGCAGTTTACCCAGCATTTCAGCAGTTAACCCCATCATGCCAGAGGCTTTTGCCACGTTATTAGCAAGACCTGGGTGGAAGTCGACACCATGGCTCATCGGCACATGGCCCATGTGTTCTACGCCACCAATAATAAAGGTGTCGCCCATGCCAGTCATGATTGCACGCGCAGCTTGATGGATTGCATCCATTGATGAACCACATAGGCGGTTAACCGTCACAGCGCCAGCGGTCTTTGGAATGCCGGCTAATAGTGAAGCATTACGGGCAATGTTGAAGCCTTGCTCTAGGGTTTGTTGCACACAACCCCAAATCACGTCTTCAATTAGGTTTGGGTCGAGTTGCGGATTACGCAGCAACAGACCTTTCATCAATTCGGCAGACAGAGTTTCTGCACGTACATTACGAAATACGCCAGCCTTTGAGCGGCCCATCGGAGTACGGATGCAGTCTACGATAACAGCTTGTTTCATGATTAAATTCCTTTCCCGCTAATTAGGCTTGGTAGTAGCTACCGTTATTGGCTGCTAATGTACGCATCGCATCTGTGACTTGATACAGACCGCCCAAGTGAGCATATTTGTCTGCTAAGGCTACAAAGTTTGCGACACCCATGGTATCCAAATAACGGAACACGCCGCCTCTGAATGGCGGGAAACCTAAGCCATAAACTAGGCCCATATCCGCTTCGGCTGGTGATGCGACAATACCTTCTTCTAAACAGCGCACGGTTTCGATGATCATAGGGATCATAGTACGGGCAATAATGTCATCGGCTTCAAAGACTTTTAATTCGCCAAAGGCAGCTTTCAATAGGCCGTAGCTCGTTGGATCGACATCTTTCTTCGGTTTACCACGGCTATCGACTGAATAGACATAGAAACCTTTGCCATTTTTCTGGCCAAGACGTTTGTTCTCAAACATCACATCAATCGCATCAGTGCCTGATTTACCCATGCGATCAGGGAAACCTTCAGCCATAACGGCTTGGGCGTGATGACCTGTGTCTAAACCCACTACGTCGAGCAGGTAAGCAGGGCCCATTGGCCAACCGAATTGTTTTTCCATTACCTTGTCGATTGCAGCAAAGTCGCCACCTTCGGCAAGTAAGCCGTTAAAGCCTGCAAAGTAAGGGAAGAGTACGCGGTTAACGAAGAAGCCTGGGCAATCGTTTACCACGATTGGGGTTTTGCCCATTTTGCTGGCGTAAGCCACAACAGAGGCGATGGTTTCTTCAGAACTGTGCTCGCCACGGATAACTTCGACCAACGGCATTTTGTGCACTGGGTTGAAGAAGTGCATACCGCAGAAACGCTCAGGTTTCTTCATGCTCTTAGCGAGCAAGTTGATTGAAATCGTTGAGGTGTTTGACGCGATAATTGCATCTTCACTCACATAGCCTTCAACTTCGGCTAAAACCTGCGCTTTAATTTTTGGATGTTCAACAACGGCTTCAACGACGACATCACTGTGTTTGAGCGCAGCATAATCTAATGAAGGCGTGATGTTGTTCAGCACTTTGGCCATTTTTTCTGGCGTTGAACGGCCACGAGCAACTTGGGCAGACAGCAGTTTGGCGGCTTCATTGAGGCCTAAATCTAATGCTGGCTGGGCAATGTCTTTCATGACAATCGGTGTGCCTTTACTGGCGCTTTGGTAGGCGATACCGCCGCCCATAATGCCAGCACCTAATACGGCAGCGTTTTTCACTTCTTTGGCTAACTTACCCGCTTTTTTCGCTTTGCCTTTAACTAATTGATCATTAAGGAAGATACCGATAAGCGCTTTAGCAACGTCAGTTTTAGCGAGCTTGATAAAGGCTTGATGTTCGATTTGCAGTGCTTCGGTGCGGCCTTTAGTTGATGCTTGCTCAATTACGCTTACTGCGGCCATTGGTGCTGGGTAGTGTTTACCCGCAACAGCAAACACCATGCCTTTAGCTGTGGTAAATGACATCATGGCTTCAAGTTTTGGCAGCGTTAGGGCAGACAGCTTGCGGTTACGACGCGCTTGCCAATCTAACTTTTCAGCAACAGCATCTTTGAGCATTTGAATCGCAGCCGCTTCTAATGCTTCTGGTGCAACCACGGCATCTACAGCACCGACTTTCAGTGCATCTTCAGCGCGTTGGTCGTTACCTGTGGTGATCCACTCGAGTGCGTTATCTGCACCAATTACACGTGGCAGACGAACTGTGCCGCCAAAGCCTGGGATGATGCCGAGTTTAGTTTCAGGTAAACCGATTTTGGCTGTGGTATCTGCGATACGAAAATCCGTTGCCAGAATGGTTTCACAGCCGCCACCTAAGGCAAAGCCTTTGATTGCAGATGCAGTTGGGAAAGGCAAGTCTTCGAGTTTATTGAAGACTGCGTTGGCTTGTTCAACCCAAGAGAGTAGTACGGCGTCATCTTGTGCAAATAGGCCTAAAAATTCGGTAATGTCGGCACCCACAATAAAGGTATCTTTACTGGAGGTCAGCACTAACGCTTTGATATTGGAATTTTGCTTGATGCTGTCTAATGCGGCATCGAGCGAAGCGAGGGTTTCTCTGTCGAATTTGTTCACCGAACCGGGTGCGTTAAAGCACAGCTTGGCAATATTATCCTCGAGTAACTCAACTTGAATTGTAGGACTTTGGTAGATCATTGCTTGCTTCCTTTTGGCTTAAAAGTGATACCCACCATTATGTGTTGGTGCTAGTACGACTCTCTATCTCACAGCAGCTTCGGCCATCATTTGACCAGTTGTGTGCCAGTGTGCTTCGAAATTCGATAAATTACAACACCCAATTTAAACGACTGTTTAATTTCATGTCGGCTAGAGTGATTTTTCACCTTTGTGATACACTGCACAGAGTGTAGAACACCTAGAATGCGTTAAATCACTTTGCGGATAAATAGGTCTTTGTGGCTGTTTTCCTTAGACGTTTAAACGCTGCAGCCATGCTAGGGTTGAATAGAATTATTAAAAATAATCATGATGTTATCGCTTTAATGTTCTTTATTCAGCAGCCATGTATTTTAGATTGAGTGACAGTTTAACGTTTTGATTGAATCTGTTGTTCATGATCAGATTAAGATTATGTGGGCAAATTTGGCTCATAATATTAACTTTTATTCATTGCAGGAGATGACAAATGGATCAGTTGACTCATCACTATCGTGCCCATATTGCCGAGTTAAACCGCCGAGTCGCAGAGATTTTGTCTCGAGAAGCCTTGTCTGGTTTAGTGATCCATTCGGGTCAGCCGCATCGGATGTTTTTGGATGATATCAATTATCCCTTTAAAGCAAACCCGCACTTCAAGGCATGGTTGCCAGTGTTAGATAATCCGAATTGCTGGTTAGTCGTCAATGGTCGCGATAAGCCGCAGCTGATTTTTTATCGTCCTGTGGATTTTTGGCACAAAGTATCCGATGTGCCGGATATGTTCTGGACCGAGCATTTTGATATTAAGCTGTTAACTAAGGCTGATAAGGTCGCTGAGCTGTTACCTAAAGACACAGTTAATTGGGCTTATTTGGGTGAGCATTTAGATGTAGCCGAAGTGCTGGGTTTTACCAGTCGCAATCCCGATGCTGTGATGAGCTATTTGCATTACCACAGAACCACTAAAACTGAATATGAGCTGGAATGTATGCGCCGCGCCAACCAAATTGCGGTGCAGGGACATTTGGCGGCTAAAAATGCGTTTTATAACGGTGCGAGTGAGTTTGAGATCCAACAGCATTATTTATCTGCCGTGGGTCAGAGCGAAAATGAAGTGCCCTACGGCAATATTATCGCTCTTAATCAAAATGCGGCGATTTTGCATTACACCGCGCTCGAGCATCAAAGCCCTGCGAAACGTTTGTCTTTTCTTATCGATGCGGGTGCGAGCTACTTTGGTTATGCGTCTGATATCACTAGAACCTATGCATTCGAGAAGAATCGTTTCGATGAGTTGATCGCTGCGATGAATAAGGCGCAGCTGGAGCTCATCGACATGATGCGCCCCGGCGTTCGTTATCCTGATTTACACTTAGCGACTCACGCTAAAGTCGCGCAAATGCTATTGGATTTTGATTTAGCCACGGGTGATGCCCAAGGTTTGGTTGATCAAGGCATTACCAGTGCTTTCTTCCCCCATGGTTTAGGCCACATGTTAGGTTTACAAGTGCATGATGTGGGTGGCTTCTCCCACGATGAGCGCGGTACCCATATTGCGGCGCCCGAGGCCCATCCATTCTTGCGCTGCACCCGCATTTTAGCGCCAAACCAAGTACTGACTATGGAACCTGGGTTATACATCATAGATACTTTGCTCAATGAGCTTAAACAAGATAGTCGTGGCCTGCAGATCAACTGGCAAACGATTGATGAGTTAAGGCCTTTTGGCGGTATTCGTATCGAAGATAACGTCATAGTGCATCAAGATAGAAACGAGAACATGACCCGTGAGCTCGGTTTAGCCGATTGATGTTTGAAAATAGATTAGGGCGAATTCGTGCTCGAAAGTTATAACGTTCCCTGTGATGAAATCGTCATTGAAGAAGAGATAAAGCATAGTCGCTTTATCTCTTTTCTCTTTCATTGCGATAGCGTCGATAAATTAAAGTTAGTACTTACTGACATAAAGCGTGACTATCCCGGCGCAAGCCACTATTGCTTAGCTTTTGTTGCTGGCGCACCGGATGATAGCGTCTTAATTGGTTCGAGTGATGACGGTGAGCCCGCTGGCAGTGCAGGCCGCCCTATGTTAGCTGTGTTGCAAGGGGCACATATTGGCGAAGTTGGCGCCGTTGTCGTGCGTTACTATGGCGGTACTAAGCTAGGCGTAGGTGGACTCGTTCGGGCTTATACGTCGGGCTTAAGGCAAGGCTTGATTCAATTACCGACGCGACTCAAACAGTTACGGTATCCCGCCAAGTTGCATTGTGATTATGCGCAGTTGCGCGATGTCGAGCATCTATTACAGCAAGTGGATGCCGTGATCATCGATAAGCAATTTGCCGCAGCGGTCGATATTGTGTTTGAGATAGGGCGAGAGCAACAGGCATGGCTTTGTGAGTCACTGGCGACACTGAGTCAAGGAAGTTTGAGGCCCGAGTTTGAGCTGTGATGCCTGCGTAAATTATGCCAAAATAGCCCAAATGCTGAAAATACCTTTACAGCCAATGGAATAATTGAACTCGCGTAATGCAATATAAAACCATAATTAGAATCATAGGCCTGCTGATTGGTTTATTTTCAATCACTATGCTGCCACCAGCACTGATCGCTGTTTGGTATAACGATGGCGGCGGCACGGCGTTTATGCAGGCATTTTTTGTTAGCCTATTTATTGGTTTTTGGCTCTGGTATCCAAACCGCCACTGCAAAGAAGAATTGCGTACGCGAGAGGGCTTCCTGATTGTCGTGCTGTTCTGGACTGTACTGGGTTCTATTGGTGCCTTGCCGTTTATCTTTTCGAGTCAGCCAGACTTAAGCTGGACAGACAGCTTCTTTGAATCTTTTTCTGCGTTAACTACCACCGGAGCCACTGTCATTGTCGGGCTCGATTTCCTACCTAAGGCTATTTTGTTTTACCGCCATATGCTGCAATGGCTTGGCGGCATGGGGATTATTGTGCTCGCAGTAGCTATTTTACCTGTGCTCGGTGTGGGAGGAATGCAGCTTTATCGCGCAGAAATCCCGGGGCCAGTGAAAGACAGTAAGATGACCCCGCGGATAGCCGAAACCGCTAAAGCACTGTGGTATATCTATTTACTGCTAACGATTTCCTGCGCGACGGCTTATTGGTGGGCGGGCATGAGTATTTTTGACGCCATTTGTCATTCATTTTCGACCATAGCCATCGGAGGTTTTTCGACCCACGATGCCAGTATGGGCTATTTCGATAGTCCTACTATTAATCTTATTTGTGTGTTCTTTTTAATTGTTTCTGCGGTTAACTTTAGCGTGCATTTTGCGGCATTCTCACGACGTGGGATTAACGTTAGAGTCTATTTTAAAGATGCTGAATTTAAGATGCTGGTGGCGATTCAACTTATTCTCACAGCGATTTGTTTCTTCACGCTTTATCGTTCTGGTATTTATGATTCGCCAGAAGAAACCTTAGATCATGCTTTATTTCAGGCAGTTTCAGTTGCCACTACGGCTGGATTTGGCACTGATAGCTTCCATCTGTGGCCATTATTTTTACCCATACTATTAATGTTTTCGAGTTTTATCGGTGGTTGTGGTGGCTCAACTGCGGGTGGGATTAAGGTCATTCGAGTAATTTTACTGCTGCTACAGGGTTCACGTGAATTGAAACGACTCGTTCACCCTAAGGCAATGTTTTCGATTAGGATTGGCTCTAAAGCCTTACCCGACCGCGTGGTTGATGCTGTTTGGGGATTCTTTTCTGCCTATGCGCTGGTGTTTGTGATTTGTATGCTTGCACTCATGGCGATGGGATTAGATGATATTACGGCTTTTAGTGCCACGGCGGCATGCTTAAACAACTTAGGCCCAGGTTTAGGTGAGGTAGCGAGCAATTATGCCAGTATTGGTGATGGAGCCAAGTGGGTATTGGTCGTGGCTATGCTGTTTGGTCGCCTCGAAGTATTTACCTTACTGATTTTGTTTACGCCAACTTTTTGGAAGAATTAATCATGCAGACGTTAATAATCTATTCGACGATAGATGGCCAAACATTGGCAATTTGCCAAAAAATGAAGACGATTGCTGAACAGGCGGGAGAGCAGGTTTCGCTCGCCACATTAGAGCAGGCGGAAGCGTTGAGCTTAGTGGATTTTGATAAAGTGCTGATTGGTGCCAGTATTCGTTATGGTAAACATAGACCAGAGCTTTATCAGTATGTGAATCGCCACCATGCAGTGCTAGATACTAAGATTAATGGTTTTTTTACCGTTAACGTAGTGGCGCGCAAACCCTTAAAAAATACGCCTGAAACCAATCCTTATATGCAAAAGTTTCTCAAGCTTTCACTGTGGCAGCCCCAGCTGTTAGAAGTGTTTGCGGGCAAGATTGATTACCCTAAATACGGTTTCTTCGACCGGACCATGATACGTTTTATCATGTGGTTGACTAAAGGGCCAACGGATATCACAGGCACTTTTGAGTTTACCGATTGGGCAAAAGTCGATGCCTTCGGTAACCGTTTTAGCCAACATTAAAAACCATTAAGCCCTAATCACTTGCAAGAGGTTAGGGCTTAAATTTAGGCTAATTTTGCAGTGTTAGGCTGCGCAGTAGCGGCTATGCAGAATTGAAATCACTTGGGTGACTTGCTCGTTCTTGAGTTTATAGTAAACAATCTGCGAGCTCTTACGGGTATCCACGAGATCTTCTGCGCGTAATACGGCTAAATGCTGGGATAGGGCCGACTGGCTTAATGGCACTGTGGCGTTGAGCTCGGTTACGCTCAACTCTTTGTCTAGTAATAGACATAAAATCATTAGGCGATAAGGGTTCGCTATGGCCTTGAGCCATTTAGCCGCACTTTCCGCATTAGTTACCATTGCATCTACATCTATGTCATTTTGCATAAGGTCACTCACTTTATCGCTTTTGATTAGATAATTCTAATTGAACACATGTGTTTACGCAATCATACTGCTCGGCAATGCAGATCTCAATTTTTGCATCTCAGAATATGAGATACGACTGATTTGTGATCCTATCAGAGGTTTATTTAACGTAACCTTGCCACAATGGTGGTATTACTCAGTGGATCGGAAATTGCCTATGACACGCGTCCTCGTACTTTATTTTACCCGTGGTGGCCATACGGCCAAGATTGCCAGTGCAATTGCCGAGCAATTAAGATTTCGTGACGCTAAGGTTGACCTCATCGATATCAACAGTGCTGCAGCGACTTGTATTAATTGGCCTGATTATGATGTCGTTGCCTTAGGTGCCTGCGTGCTCTATGGCACCTATGATAAGAGCGTTTTTCAATTTATTGAGCAGCATGCACAGGCTCTGGGCGCATTGCCAAACAGTTTTTTCTGCGTCAATGTTGTGGCGAGAAATCCTGAAAAACGTATCCCTGCAAATAATAAATATCTGCAAAAGTTCATTGCGTTATCGCCATGGACGCCTGCTGATCTTAAAATTATTGCGGGCAAAGTGGATTATCCTTCATGGCCTTGGTATGACAGATTGGCGATTCAGTTGATTATGAAGATGACTAAAGGTCCAACTGATCCTAAGTCAGTTATCGATTATACCGACTGGGCAGATGTGAAAGTTTATGCTGATCATCTATTGGAATTATTCGACGTTACCGCTATTTAGGACGGGTCAGGCTTAATAAAAAGGCGCTTAACAAGTTAAGCGCCTTTTTAGTATTTAAGCTCTACTGAATTAGTACTTCCAGAAACTCGGGTGGAACAACACCGCCACGGTTAAGATTTCTAAACGACCGAGGAGCATGCCGAGTGACAACGCCCATTTAGCGACATCGGGTAGCGTTGAGAAGTTACCTACAGGTCCAATAATCGGGCCTAAACCAGGGCCCACGTTAGTGACTGCCGTAATCGCGCCCGTGAAACTGGTCATAGGATCGAGACCCGTGAGCACTAAAATCACTGACAAGCCTACAATCACCATCACAAACAGCAGTACGAAAGTGATCAGAGAGCGCACGATATCATCACTGATGATGCGGTTGTTGTAACGTTCCCTAAAGATACCGTTTGGATGACATTGCTGTTTCAATTGCTCGCGCATAATGGCCCCAGCAATTTGAAAACGGAAGATCTTAATCCCGCCCGAAGTTGAACCAGAGCAACTACCGACAAACATTAAAAACAGGAAGGCGATATTGGCAAAGGCGCCCCAAGCACCGTAGTCCGTTAAGCCATAACCTGTAGTGGTGACTACCGATACCACGTTAAAGCTGGATAAACGCAGTGCATCTAGAAGCTCAATGTCGCGGGTTTGCCACAGCCAGAAGCCAATAGAACAAGATACAAATGTGAGGAAAAATAAGAAGCCTTTGACCTGAGCATCGTTCCAAATCCGTAGATCCCTTTGCTGTATGGTTTGTACAAACATGAGCAGTGGCAAGCCACCTGCTGCCATAAAGAAAATCCCAACCCAGTGTGCAGAGTTGGAGAACGCCGCCATTGAGCTATCTGAGGTCGAGTAGCCACCAGTCGAGAGGGTGGTCATTGCATGATTGATGGCCTGAAACCAAGTCATTCCCGCCAGATGATAGGCAACACAGCAGATACTCGTTAGTAAAATATATATAAAGAATAAATACTTAGCCATGCTTTGGGTGCGAGGCACTGCTTTATCGCTCCAATCGGATGATTCAGTGCGGAATAGCCGCATCCCGCCGATGTTTAAGAAGGGCAGAATCGCCACCGCCATTACGATAAAACCAATCCCACCTAGCCATTGCAATAAAGAGCGCCAGATTAAGATACTGTGATCCATAGTATCCAACCCTGAGAGTACAGTAGAACCTGTGGTCGTGATGCCGGACATGGTTTCAAAGAAGGCGTCGGTATAACCAATACCGTGATAAAGGGTAAATGGCATGGCCGCGAATAGGCTTACGATCAACCACGTTAGGCTGGTTAGCAGGAACATATCGCGGATATTGAGGTTAATGCTTTTGCTCTGGCCATTGTGTAAACACAGGCTTGAGCTAATGCCTGTGACTAATGCTGACACCATAAAAGAGCCCACGGTTTCCTCACCTTTGTATGCGGCGAGGAGCAGAGGGATCAGCATGAAAGCTGTCAGCATGGACAAAAACAGCCCTAAAATAAACAATAGCGGTCTAAAGTTCAGCATAAGTTGGCTTACTAAGGTTCTTAGAAGAAGAAAGCACTTGGTTGGAAAAGCTTCTCGACTTCGCCGACAAACTTTTTATTCACTAAGAACAAGATCACGTGATCTCCTTGCTCTATCACGGTTTTGTCGTGGGCCATCAGCACTTCATCATTGCGGACAATGGCACCAATCGTTGTCCCCGGTGGCAACTTAATATCACCAATGGCTTTGCCAACGACTTTAGAAGTGCTGGCATCTCCGTGGGCAATGGCTTCAATTGCTTCGGCCGCCCCACGACGTAGAGAGTAAACGTTACAGATATCACCCTGACGAATATGAGTTAATAGTGCCGAAATCGTCGCTTGTTGTGGTGAGATAGCAATATCGATGTTGGCTTCTTGCACTATATCCACATAGGCTTCGCGTTGAATAAGCACCATGACCTTTTTCGCGCCCATACGTTTTGCTAGCAGGGCGGACATAATATTGGCTTCGTCGTCATTGGTGACCGCAATAAATACGTCGGTTTGGTCTATGTGTTCTTCGAGCAGTAATTCTTGATCTGAGGCATCACCGCAGAACACTGTGGTATTTTCCAGCTGCTCCGATAAGGCTTCTGCACGTTCTAATTTATGCTCAATCAGTTTGACCGAGTGGGTGCGCTCAAGGCGTTTTGCTAAACCTAGGCCTATGTTACCGCCACCAGCGATCATAATGTTGCGGTAGGAGTTATCGAGTTTTTGCATTTCGCTCATGACAGCGCGAATGTGGCGACTGTCTGCAACGAAGAAGACTTCATCATCGGCTTCGATAATGGTTGTTCCGCGAGGCATAATAGCACGGCCTTGGCGGAAGATCGCCGCGACCCGGGTATCAATATTGGGCATATGCTCGCGAAGTGCCGCTAATGCATTCCCCACCAGTGGGCCGCCGTAATAGGCTCGAACGGCCACTAGGCTCAAGCGGCCTTCCGCAAATTCAAGCACTTGCAATGCGCCTGGATATTCTACGAGTCGCTGGATGTAAGCGGTCACTAACTGTTCAGGGGCGATTAATTCATCGATCACGAAGCCGCCACGGGGACGACCATCGCTATTTTTGGTTTCACTGTCGATAAAGAGTTTATCGCGCATCGCCAAATAGGGTTCTGAGCGGATACGGGCAATTTTAGTCGGCGTACCAAAGAGGGTATAGGCAATCTGGCAGGCAGCCATATTACATTCATCACTATTGGTTACGGCGATAAGCATGTCGGCATCTTCTGCGCCTGCTTCTCTGAGAACATCAGGGTGAGCGGCATGGCCCGCTACGACGCGAAGGTCATATTTATCTTGCAGGGCGCGTAATCTGGATTTGTCATAATCGACAATGGTGATGTCATTGTTCTCACCCACCAAATTTTCGGCCAAGGTTCCCCCGACTTGACCCGCACCTAATATGATAATTTTCATGGCCTTGCTTACTTCCTAATCAGTCGCTTTCAATAAACGGGCATAATAAAACCCATCCATATTGTCTTGTCCTGGCGTGATTTGCCAACCTATATCCTGTGGCGAATTTTGCTGGGCAAGTGTGTCTAGCTTAGCATCTACCGTTCTATCTAAAAACGCACTGATCTGGTCGCGGTTTTCCTGCGGTAAAATCGAACAAGTGGCATAAAGAAGCGTGCCACCGGGTTTTAGCCACTTCCAGCAATGATCGAGAATTTGCTGTTGTAGTTCAGCCAATTCTTCAATGTCATGGTTTTTTCGCAACCATTTAATATCGGGATGGCGGCGGATCACTCCTGTGGCTGAGCAAGGCGCGTCCAGTAAGATACGATCAAATTGTCCGCCTTGCCACCATGAGTCTATGTTGGCCGCATCACCATGGATAAGCTCCGCTTTTAATGATAAGCGGTCAAGGTTCTGTTGCACACGTTCAAGGCGTTTGGCATCAAAATCAACAGCGACTAATTTGATACTCGGCTCAAGTTCGAGTAAGTGACAACTTTTGCCACCGGGTGCCGCGCAGGCATCGAGTATTAATTCATTCGCTTGCGGGGCTAGTAAGGTAGCCGCCCATTGTGCCGCGCCATCTTGCACTGATGCTGCACCTTCATGAAAGTGTGGCAGTGTGGCGACATCCTTTGGATGCGCTAGGAGAATGGCATCGGCACTGCTGCCTTCGCTCGCTTCAATGTCGATTTCGGCTAAAGCAGCGAGGTATTCGGCACGGCTCTGGGATAAGCGATTGTTACGCAGCCACATGGGCGGGCGTTCATGGCTTTGTTGAATGATGTCTTGCCACTGCTCGGGATAGGCTTCTTTTAAGCGCTTAATTAACCAAGCGGGTGTGTTATAGCTTAAGGTATCTGATTCTGTGCTTAGCGGCGATAGCTGGCGCTGAATATTGCGCAGTACACCATTAACCACTTTGACCATGCCTTCAAATTTTAATTGGCGACAGGCTTCGGCGGTTTCTGAAATTGCGGCGTGGCTTGGAATACGAGTGAAGTACAGTTGATAGCAACCTACGATCAGGAGCTGGTGGATAATCCTTTGTTTGCCTTTAAGTGGTTTCTCTAGGCATTCACTGATGCGTTTTTCTATTTGCGGCAGAGTGCGCATCACGCCATAGCAGATCTCGGCAAGTAGGGCTTTATCTTTGCCGCTGGCAAGATGCTTTTGTTGATCAGGCAATGCCACTGACAGTGACACGCCTTTTTCTAATACTTCGAAGATGGCTTTCGCAGCTAGCGCGCGCAAGTTCATGATTATTGTGCCTCGTTTGCGAGGCGAGTATTCGGGCTAAACCATTCACCTCGAGCATTGAGAATATCGGCAACATTGAGTGGCTTTTTCCCCGGAAGCTGCATACTCAGCAGGGTTAACACACCATCAGCGGTGGCGACGTCTATGCCTTTTTTGCTGGCGCTGATAATAGTGCCCGGAGCAGCTGTGCTGGTGGTTTCGCTGACTTGGGTTTGCCACACTTTAATAGTGTTACCTTGGTGCTCAAAGTAACTCACAGGCCAAGGATTAAAGGCGCGGACTTCTTGCCAGAGTTGTTTGGCAGATTTATTCCAGTCGAGTCTGGCTTCTTCTTTACTGAGTTTTTCTGCGTAGTTCGCTAAGGCCTCATCTTGTTTTTCAGCGGCTAAGGTACCGTTTGCTAAACCCTCGAGGGCTTGCAATAGGGCAACGGGACCTTGTTCTGCCAGTTTCTCGTAAAGGCTGGCTGACGTGTCGTTATCTTCGATCGGCAGATAGGTTTTAAGCAGCATGTCACCAGTATCTAAACCCACATCCATCTGCATAACGGTTACGCCAGTTTCTTTGTCGCCGGCCCAAAGCGCGCGTTGGATCGGTGCGGCACCACGCCAGCGTGGCAAAATAGAACCATGAACGTTAATACAACCTAAACGCGGTGTATCTAATACGACTTTTGGCAAGATCAGGCCGTAGGCGACGACCACCATGATATCGGCGTTGAGTGCGGCAAGTTCTTGTTGCGCGGGTTCTTTACGTAATGAGCCGGGTTGAAACACTGGAATACTATTGGCGATAGCGAGTTCTTTTACTGGGCTGGCGGTCAGTTTCTTGCCGCGGCCAGCGGGTCTATCGGGCTGAGTGTAAACGCCAATCACATTGTGGTGTGAGTTCAACAGTGCTTGTAAGTGGCGAGCGGCAAAATCCGGTGTTCCGGCAAAGATGATGTTGAGTGGTTTCAAATCTGATCCTATGCTTCTTTGGCGTCCAATCGGGCCGCTTTTTCAAGTTTTTGTTTGATCCGCTGACGTTTTAGCGGCGACAAATAATCGACAAACAATTTGCCTTTGAGGTGATCCATTTCGTGTTGAATACAAATGGCAAATAACTCATCGGCTTCAACTATAAATTCGTTACCGTGCCTGTCTAAGGCTTTTACCGTGACAAATTCGGCGCGATCGACTTTGGCGTAAATCCCCGGAACCGACAGGCAACCTTCTTCATTGCAGAAGTCACCGCTGCTGGCGATAATTTCGGGGTTGATAAACACTTTGGGTCGTTCGACTTCATCCTGTAAGTCCATGACAATAAGTTGTTTATGGTAATCAACTTGGGTCGCGGCCAGACCGATACCTTTTTCTTGGTACATGGTTTCGAACATATCATCAATTTGAGTCTGCAGCTCGGCATTAAACTCTGTGATGGGTGTGGCTTGTGTTCGTAATCTTTCGTCAGGGAATTGTAATACTTTTAATAGTGTCATACATAAACTCTTAACAAGTCTGTCAAATCTCTGCCAGTTAGTTATACTGACTGATGCTAATGAGTTAATTTTAATCTTTAGTGCCTACCAATAACAGTAAAAGCTCAAACTAAGAGTTAAACAACATGGAAATACCCATGAAACGGTTAATTTTACTCGCGTTAATGACATTCAATTGCACGTTTGTTGCCGCAGATACCCTGACGCTTAAGGCGGGGCATCCTGAGTCATATGTAGTGAAAAAGGGCGATACTCTTTGGGATATCTCCGCCGCGTTTCTGAATGACCCATGGAAATGGCCGAGTCTTTGGGATGTAAACCCACAGATTGCTAACCCCCACCTTATTTACCCTGGCGATCAACTCACTCTAGTATTTATTGATGGTCAGCCCCGCCTTGTGCGTAATGGTGCTACTGTCGATAGTGCTAAACCCCATGTAAGAAAGAGTCCCGAGGGACGTGTCATTGCTAAGAGTAATGCTATTCCAGCCGTTGATTTAGCCTTGATTGAACAATATTTAGTGCAGAATCGGGTCGTCGAGACTCACTGGCTTACTGAGCAACCTATGGTGCTGGCAGGTGAAAGTCCATCGCGTCACCATATTGTGGGTGATGTGATTTATATTGATGCTGAACTGCCAATAAACCAAAAGTATGGTATTTACGAACGCGGTCGCGAGTTTTTCAATAAAGAGTCAGGCGAAGCGTTAGGACAAGAAGCCATTTTGTCGTCTACTGGGCAAGTGATTGAGTCTGGTAAGGTTTCAAAAATTAAGTTGCTAACGAGCTTTCGCGAAACCAAAGCGGGCTTCAGAGTATTGCCGATGGAAAGTGATTCCTTGATGTCAGCTTACTTTACTCCTAAACCTGCGGAATTAAAGATACCGGCTTTAGTGTTAGCGACAGAATCAAATTTGCGTGAAGCGGGTAAGTTGAATGTCGTGTACTTAGATAAAGGCACTCAGGATGGCGTCGAGCCTGGGGTGGTATTTTCTATTTATCGTGATGGTGAGGTTATTGTTATCAACAATGATGGTATGCCGGTTCCTGCAATTGAACGTACTGCCTATGATAACCTAATGGCGTCAGTCTCTTCGGATCGTGCAGTTAAGATGCCGGATGTTTATCATGGTAAGTTGTTAGTGTTTAAAGTGTTTGATAAGGCGAGCTTAGGTTTGATTGTCTCCACCGAGCGGCCTGTTCGTGTCGACGATAAGTTAATCGCCCCAGAATCTTTAGCCTTAAGAGGTCTATAATCTCTGAAAATTTGGTCGATTGGTTAGTTGTTTGTGCTGTATCTGGGCTAGGACCCGCTCGGATCCAACAATTATTAACGCACATGGAAGTGGACGACCTCAGACAAAGATTAGAGCATGAGAGACAAGCGCTACCTTTATCTGATCATCTGCTCCATAGCCTTGTTATTGATTATCAAAAAGTGGATGTCGCCCTCGAATGGCAACAGCAAGCCGCCGATCATCATCTGCTTTGTTTCTCTGATCCGCTTTATCCACCATTATTAAAACAACTCTCAGATCCGCCCGCCGTCCTGTTCGTTAAAGGTTGCTTAGAGGCGTTAGCCCTTCCTTATCTTGCGATTGTTGGCAGTCGTAATGCTTCTCCTGGCGGATTACAGGTCGCTTACCAACTGGCTGCTGAGATGTCCTCAATGGGATTTGGTATCTGTAGTGGCATGGCGATGGGGATTGATGGGGCGGCCCATAAAGCCTGTGTTGACCATCAAGGGCGCACTATTGCCGTACTAGGAACGGGCATAGAGATCATTTATCCACGAAAACATCGACAGCTTTATCATGATATTCAGCGGCAAGGCTGTATACTTAGCGAGTTTTGGCCTGATACTGGTCCCTTTGCGGGTAATTTTCCGAAACGAAATCGCATTATTAGCGGTCTATCTTTAGGTACTCTTGTGGTTGAAGCCTGTCGCAAAAGCGGCTCTTTAATCACTGCTAGGTTGGCGATGGAACAAGGGCGTGAGGTGTTTGCCGTTCCGGGCTCAATCTTAGGTGGTTACCATCAAGGCTGTCATGATTTATTACGTGATGGAGCAAAGCTTGTGGAAACCGCTGCCGATATAGTGGAAGAGTTGGCAAGTTTAACCGCTTTCCACCTTGAAGAATTGAAGTTATGCCACCATATACAGCAAGACGAGATTTGTAATTTGCCATTTTCGTCTCTGTTAGCTAGTGTAGGTTATGAAACTACATCAATTGATGCAGTCGTTGAACATAGTGGAAAAACGATAGATCTGGTGTTAGAACAAATGCTTGAACTTGAGTTGCAAGGTTGGGTAATAGCAGTACCCGGTGGTTACGTCAGAGTAAAGAGGAGCTAGCCATGTTTGATATCCTCATGTATCTATTTGAAAACTATGTTCACAGTGAAGTTGAACTACTAGTTGATGAAGACGAGTTAACCAAGGAACTCACTCGTGCCGGATTTCATCAATCCGAGATTTTAAAAGCGTTAACTTGGTTGGAGCGCTTAGCTGAATTACAAGAAGGGGATAAACCTTATCTTTGTAATCACGATCAGCATTCGTTTCGTATCTATACAAAGGACGAAATGGACAAGCTGGATGTGGAATCCCGCGGTTTCTTGCTGTTTTTAGAGCAAGTTAAAGTGCTGAATGTCGAAACCCGTGAAATGGTGATCGATAGAGTTATGGAGTTGGATGAACCAACCCTGATTTTAGAAGATCTCAAATGGGTTATCTTAATGGTGCTGTTTAATGCTCCTGGCCATGAGTCCGCTTATGAGCAAATGGAAGATTTAATCTTCGAACAGCCCGAAGGCCGACTGCATTCTTAATTGTTGTGAAAGATGAATTATGAGAGAAAGGAGGCTAAGACCTCCTTTTTTGATGCCATAAATTCCTTGATGGCACTGCGCTTGATATCCTAATGCGCTACGACAGGTGGTGAATGATTATGTCTAAGATTGATGAACAATTATTTAGTGCCCACGAACACGCACTGGAAAAAGAATACGAACTTTGTCCCGAATGTGGCAGCGAGTTATCGGTTAAACACAGTAAGCACGGCGGTTTTATTGGCTGTAATAATTACCCTAGCTGTAATTACACTCGACCCTTAGTGCAGCACGAATCTATTGAAACTCAAGTGATTGAAGGTTCTGTATGCCCTGAATGCGGTCACGAACTGGCAGTAAAGTCTGGGCGCTTTGGGATCTTTATTGGGTGTTCTCAATACCCTAGCTGCACGCATATTGAAAAACAGGATCAAGCGAGTGACAAGCCTGACATTCCTTGCCCTGAATGCAAAGCGGGTAAGCTTGAGCACAGAACGAGTCGCTTCGGAAAGAGTTTTTATGCCTGCAGTGCTTACCCTAAGTGCAAGTTTATTGTGAATTATCCTCCGGTTGCTGAAGATTGCCCGAGTTGTGGTTTTGGGATCTTAGTCGAGCGTAAAGGTGCGGCTGGGATGCGTTTAGAATGCCCGCAAAAAAGCTGTAAATACAAAAGACCACTTTAGTTTATTGTGTGACCTGCATCTTAATATTTGGCCGATGAAAGTGGCTTGCGTATAATCCTCGGCTGACCGCTGATGGGGCGGTCAGTATTCGAATTTATCCAATAATTTGATTGTTGAAATCGACAATACTCAAAAGGTGATCCTAAGATGTTGCAGCTGCACCCATCTGACATAAAAGATATTGTGCTTAACGGTGGTGTTATCGCTTATCCAACCGAGGCGGTTTATGGCCTAGGTTGCGACCCAGATAATGACACCGCTATCCAAAAGTTATTGGCGGTAAAACAGCGCCCATGGCAAAAGGGACTGATCTTAGTCGCCAGTGATTTTCAGCAGCTTTTAGCTTATGTTGATGAATCGCAATTAACGGCTGAGCAGCTCGAGTTTGCATTTTCCAAGTGGCCGGGGCCTTTTACCTTTGTAATGCCAATCAAAGCGCAGGTTTCAAAATACCTCTGTGGTGAATTTGACTCTATTGCAGTGCGAGTATCAGCCCATACTGGGGTGCAAGCCCTGTGCCGCGCGCTCAATAAACCTTTAGTGTCGACTAGCGCTAACCTTGCGGGTGAAGATCCAGCATTAACTGCCGATGAAATTCTCGCAGATTTTACAGGTAAAATTGATGCACTCGTATTAGGTGAACTCGGCGAACAACGTCAGCCCTCGACCATTATCGATGCGCGAAGCGGCAAGATTTTACGAAATGGACAATGAGCAAACCAATAATAAGGATAACAAGATGAGTGTGCCTGATGTTGCAGTGGTAAAAGCGTTTTTAATCGATCTACAAAACCGAATTTGTGCTGGTTTACAGGCGCTGGATGGCCAAGCCACGTTCGCCGCCGATTCATGGACTCGCGCCGAAGGTGGTGGTGGTACTAGCCGAGTATTAACCCAAGGTGCTGTGTTCGAGCAAGCAGGGGTTAACTTTTCCCATGTGACTGGCGCAGCTATGCCTGCGTCGGCTACGGCGCATCGCCCTGAGTTAGCGGGTCGTAGTTTTGAAGCTATGGGCGTTTCTTTAGTTATTCATCCTAATAATCCTTATATCCCAACGACTCATGCCAATGTGCGTTTCTTTATTGCTCAAAAAGAGGGCGCCGATCCCGTGTGGTGGTTTGGCGGTGGCTTTGATTTAACGCCTTATTATCCTTTCGAGGAAGATGTGCGCGAGTGGCACCAGACTTCTAAGGATATTTGCGCGCCTTTCGGGGATGAGGTTTATCCCAAGTATAAGAAATGGTGCGATGAGTATTTCTTCCTACCGCATCGTAATGAAACTCGCGGTGTGGGCGGACTGTTTTTCGATGACTTGAATCAAGCAGGATTCGAGCAAAGCTTTAGCTTTATGCAAGCCGTGGGCAATGGCTTCTTAACGGCCTATGCGCCGATTGTTGAGCGTCGTAAAGATACTGAGTTCGGTGAGCGTGAGCGTCAGTTCCAACTCTATCGCCGTGGTCGTTATGTTGAGTTCAACTTAGTCTACGACAGGGGCACTTTGTTTGGCCTGCAGACAGGCGGCCGTACCGAGTCTATCTTAATGTCGATGCCGCCATTAGTGCGTTGGCAATATGCTTATACACCAGAGGCGGGAAGCCCAGAGGCAGATTTGTATGATAACTACCTCAAACCCCGCGACTGGGTTTAGCCGTTAATCATAAAAAGTAGAGCCATATCCACGTTATTGATTACGCATATGATCGGCCAGAGTTGAAATCGCCTCAAAGATGGCGGCTCGATGCTCTGGCTTATTAATGTTTTCTTCAATCGCAAATTTCATACAAAACAGCCATTGATCCCGCATCGCCTCATCGACGGCGAAATGCATGTGCCGTGCTCGCAATGCGGGATGACCATATTTCTGCTGATAGAGCTGCGGCCCGCCGAGCCAACCACTTAAAAATTCGAACAACTTCTGCTCTGATTCCGCAATTGGCGCTCTATGAATGGCAAGCAGTGTTGTCGTTTCTGCAGAGCTTGCCATCTTCTGATAAAAACTCTTTGCGATAGCACGTATCACCTGTTCGCCGCCGATTAAATCATAGGCGTTAGATTGACTCGGATCGCGATCATCCTGTGGCGGAGTGTGTTTACTAAAAATCTTTTTAAGCCAGTTCATTGGAATAGTCGTTCACTAAAATAGAGAGTATTGAGCCGATGGCGCATTATAGCGTGAAACCCAACGTGAAATTTAGTTGAACATAATTCGTCTTGCCTAGGCTCAAAAGCGCGGTAGACTGCAAAGCCATTGAACCTAAAATTTAATATCGCTATGACAGACAGATACGCAGTGTTTGGCAATCCAATTAGCCACAGTAAATCGCCGTTCATTCATGGACAATTTGCCGCGCCCACCCAAGAGTTATTAACCTATGAAGCCATTCTTGCTCCGGTCGATGGTTTTGAAGCCTCACTGACGGCGTTTTTCAATGCGGGCGGCAAGGGCGCGAATGTGACAGTGCCTTTTAAGGAGCAAGCTTTTGCGCTGTGTGACAGTCTCAGCCCAGAGGCCAAGCTTGCTGGCGCGGTAAACACCTTAAGTTTATTGGCCGATGGCACTATTCGCGGTGATAACACCGATGGTTTAGGGCTGGTGGCCGATCTCATCGCTAACTTAGGCAGCCTGCAAGATAAGCGCGTGTTACTTATTGGTGCTGGTGGTGCGGCGCGCGGTTGTATTCTGCCGTTATTAAATGCGGGAATTGCGCAGATGATCATCAGTAATCGCACTCACACTAAGGCACAGCTTCTGGTCGATATCTTTACTTCGGTGGATAACGGTGCTTTCGCAAATAGAGTCACCGCCGTAGAAATGAATGAGCTTGTGGGCGAGTTCGATGTCATCATCAATTCAACCTCGGCCAGTCTTGCGGGCGAGTTGCCAACTTTGCCAGCGCATATCATCACCACCCAAACTGTTTGTTATGACATGATGTATGGCGCCTCGGTCACCGCGTTTAACCAATGGGCGCTATCTCAAGGTGCAGCTAAGGTTATTGATGGGCTCGGCATGTTAGTCGGACAAGCGGCTAAGAGTTTTACCCTATGGCGAGGTATCGAGCCCGATACTCAAGTGGTATTAAATCTTTTGAGGGATAAACTAATGGCCGAGCCTAAGTAGGAAGCATGAATCAAAGTATTCTTTTTCCCGAACTGCAATATTGGGACGACGCCCACAAGCGAGTCTGCTTTATCGCGCAGTCACAGGGGATGAACATTAAGTGCTATATCAGTGTGAATAAGTTAGCCGAGCTGAATGATTTCTCTGAACAGCCGAGTGCCAATGAAGCCGCCGCTATGCTGGCATTGTTTGATGCGGTGAGATTTGATGCCGAAGAAATGGCGGAAGACTTAATTGAAGCCGAAGAGTTTGATGAGTTTGGGGCAGTACACTTAGGCTAAACTTATCGAACTCAGATAGTTTTCTGAATCAGCGAATAGCAAAAGGCGGTAGAGACTCAATGAGTCTCTACCGCCTTTCTTATATAGCTATAGTGACACTAAGCGACTAACTATAAGAGATTAGCTATAAGTGATTAGATGTTCTGTAACTTAACTAAGTATTCGTTTTTCAGTCTGACATAGTTGTCGGCAGATTCTGGCAAAAAGGCAATTTCGGCTGGCGTTAATGGGCGAGCCTGCTTAACTGGGCTGCCTACATATAAATAGCCACTCTGTAATACCTTGCCCGGTGGCACTAAAGAACCCGCACCTAAGATCACATCATCTTCTAAAATCGCACCGTCGAGAATAATCGCACCCATGCCTACTAATACTCGGTTACCGACTTTGCAACCGTGAAGCATAGCCTTGTGACCAATAGTCACATCATCACCAATAATCAGTGGATGACCATCGGGACGAGCAGCTGACTTACGCGTTACATGCAATATGCTACCGTCTTGTACGTTCGAGCGTTTACCAATACGAATATGGTTAACATCACCACGCGCCGCCACCATAGGCCAAATACTGGCATCAGTATCTAACGCAATATCGCCAACAAGCACCGAAGCTTCATCTACATATACGTTATTGCCTAATTGAGGATGAATACCTTGGTAAGTTCTGAGTGGCCCTGACATAGAAAAGTCCCTAATTGAGTGGTTTTTAGCATTATAAAGGTTAAAAACTAGCGGGTCAGGTCAAATATCCAACGAACAGTGAGAAAATGACAATTATCTTAAAAATAGGGGTTGCGGACTTTCTCAATCTCCCTATAATGCGCATCCACTGACACGGCAGACAGCGAAAGCCAGCTGACGAGTTAGGTTGAATTGAGTCGCTTTTAAGCACTTAATTCAACGGCAGCAAGAAGTTGTAAAAAACTCCTTGACGCGAAACGGGAAATGCGTAAAATGCACGACCCTGAGCTGATGAAGTATCAGCACGACCCGCCTGCAACGGTATGTGGTCAACGCTCTTTAACAAGATAAAACAAGAAATCTGTGTGGACACTCACAGGTGTTGAGTTAATCGAAACTGCTTAGCCTTAGGGTTGGCAGTCAAAAATTTAAATCAATGTTTTCAAGTCATTCTCCTTACGGGAAGGGTGATTGAGTGTTCATAGTAATATGTACATACAGTAATGTATGAATTGAAACGCGATGTTTCTTAGTGAGCAAAGCGAATCAAAACAGTAGAATTCATTGAGCCGTTTGACGTAAGTATGAATTGAAACGCGATGTTTCTTAGTGAGCAAAGCGAATCAAAACAGTAGAATTCATTGAGCCGTTTGACGTAAG
>NZ_JAKKSC010000026.1:0-69986 GCF_025653705.1 Shewanella sp. SM87 | reverse complement strand
TGGTGTGCCACCCTGGCGTTCTAGCTTTAACTGTCTCACCCATTTATCCATAGTGGACTTACCTACGTTCATCGCCTTTGCAGCTTCGATGATGCTATGGTTTTTATCGAGGACTAATTGGGCTGCTTCAAGTTTGAATTCAGCACTAAATGTTTTTCTGGTTGTCGATCTCATGTGTTCACCTAAAGTCATCTACGAGGTAATAATATCACCTCTATTTAGGTGGCCAAAATTAGTGTGCCACTACAATGCTTGCGAAGAAAGAGGTATATAAAGGCAGAAAACAGGCTCTCAGAATAGAACAAATAACTGAACTTAAGCAAAGGCTGTTGCAGGTGAAAATAAGAAGGCTTTAGCAAGTGAGGATTAGATTAGCCAGCAGACATTATATTCTTATCTCAAAGGATCTTAAAATTCAGATCACGTATAGAAATTGTCTTAAGGTTAATTTCGAGGGGATGGGCGCAAAAACCTACAAAGTTTGAATCTCTTCATTGCGAGCTGTTAAAATAAGAGAGCAGTGAGTTAGCACCGTATTGTTCAGGAATACAAATAATCATGACAATAGATAAAATCTCACTTATCAACTTAATACTGATGGCAACACTTGTTTCCCCAACAACAAATGCAGACTCTATAGATATCAAAGCGTTACAGCTTAAGGCCAATCACAGCGACACTCAAACCAGACTTGAACTTGCCGAACATTTCTAAAACGGAAATGACGTTGAACAAAATCTGGAAAAAGCATTAACTATATTGCTTAACAACTTTGAATATGTAGGGTTCTTGAATTACTACGAGTAAATTCATGCAGTTATAACTAGATTGCCAAACTCATTATGCCACTACACTATATATTTCATGATTTAGAATCCATTCATAAGTTTTTTCTAAAAAACTCAATCAACTTATCCCATGGAATAAATGCAGTTCTATCATACAAATCAACATGGCCTGCATCTTTAACATAGTAAAGCTCCTTTGGCTCGCCCGCTAATTGATAGGCTTCTTCACTAAACTCCTTTGAATGAGCCTTATCGCCAGTAATAAACAACATGGGCCGTGGTGAGATGGTTTCAATATCGTTAAACGGGTAGAAGTTCATAAATTTTATGTTACTGGTCAGTGTTGGGTGAGTTGTTAACTGTGGTGAGGAGCTTGCTGGCGTATATTCGCCCCGAGGCGTACGATAAAAATCGTAAAACTCGCGCTGGATTGGATGGGTATCTTTATCTAACTGATGCACTGTTCCGCTGGTATATTGAATTTCACCGCCACTAAACTCAACGTCACGCTGTTTCGCAGCAGCTGCAATAAGCTTTTTACGTTGTTCAACGGTTTGAGAGTGGTTTAGGGCATGACGATTTACAGCCCCCATGTTGTACATACTCACTGTCGCAATAGCTTTCATGCGCGGGTCAATCTTGGCCGCACTAATCACAAAACTGCCACTACCACAGATACCCAGCACGCCGATGCGAGCACCATCTACCAAGGTTTGAGTGCCCAGATAATCGACCGCGGCACTAAAATCCTCGGAGTAGATATCGGGCGAAACCGCATTACGGGGTTGACCTTCGCTTTCGCCCCAAAATGACAAGTCTAGAGATAGGGTAATAAACCCTTGTTCTGCCATTTTTGTGGCATATAAATTAGCACTTTGCTCTTTTACCGCGCCCATTGGATGACCGACAACAATAGCTGGATGAGTCAGTTTTTTATCGAGGTTTTTGGGGATAAACAGATTGCCCACAACAGCCATGTTATATTGATTTTTAAATGTAACCCGTTGCATAGCCACGCTATTGCTTTGGTAGAAATTATCAGCGCCATTAGACATATCCTGCGCTAATGTAGGAAGACTTAACGTTGATAACAGGCCTAGCATTATTATTGCCTTAGTGATTTTATTTAATTTTTTCATATACATTACAGATTTCCTATTCTCAATAATCGCCATTTGTAGCTCGCTCAATTCGCACTTTGATATCACTATCGCCCATAAGGACTTCAACTCCCCCGTCAATCTGACCAATGCGGATCAGTCCTCGCGAATAACCAAAGTCATGATAGAAAAAGGCAAGGTTTCCCCAAGGCGCAAAATACGCAATGTCGCCCACTTTTGGGGCATAACCTTCTGGCGCTTCTTTATGCGAAAGCTTTGCGGGTAAATCAGAAATTTTCTCGGTGCCGTTGTAATCAGCAAGCTCGAGAGCCAAAGGCAGTAGCTTCACAAAATCCCGAGCCGCCTGCGTGTTTTCAAGCGTTGCGGTTAATGCTGTGTCTTCGATGATGATGCGTATCTTTATTGCACTCTTTTTTGCACTGCGCATAGCCATAGACTCACTGTGTTGACTGAATGAAACTGAACTCGCAGCGGATGCGATCACAATGCTGGACATAAACAGGAATACAACCATAAACATCCGCACGACCAGAACGCTTAACCATCGAATACCCATAATTCACACTCAGGTTCAGCTAGCGCGTTAACGTCGCGTTGTCGATAACAAACCGATACTTCACATCACCCTTCAGCATGCGCTCATAGGCGGTGTTAATCTCATCGGCGCGGATCAGTTCTATATCCGCCACTATGTTATGCTCAGCACAAAAATCGAGCATCTCTTGGGTTTCACGGATCCCACCTATCATTGAGCCCGCAAGGCTGCGGCGTTTCATAATCAGATTAAACACATTGGGCGAAGGATGATTTGTTGCAGGCGCGCCAACTAAGGTCATAGTACCGTCGCGCTTTAATAGGCTTAAAAAAGCGTCCAGATCATGGGGAGCCGCAACGGTGTTCACAATCAAATCTAAACTCTGCAAATGCTTAGCCATTTCATCGACATTTTTGGAAACAACTACTTCGTCAGCGCCCAAGGCTTTGGCTGCATCACGTTTAGATTCTGAAGTGGTGAATGCCACAACATAAGCCCCCATTGCATTGGCGAGCTTAATCCCCATGTGGCCAAGGCCACCAATGCCGACAATACCGACTTTTTTACCCGGTCCTGCATGCCAATGACGAAGCGGTGAATAAGTTGTGATACCCGCACACAGAAGCGGTGCCACTGCCGCTAATTGCGCTTGTGGATGACTGATACGCAGCACATAACGTTCATCAACCACGATTTGTTCCGCGTAACCACCGAGCGTATGTCCAGGCGCGTCATGGGTTGGGCCGTTATAAGTGCCCACCATGTGATCGCAGTAATTCTCTTGATCATCAATACATTCATGGCAGTGCTTACAGCTATCAACGATGCAACCCACGCCAACCAAGTCACCCACGTTAAATTTGGAGACATGCCCGCCCACGGCGGTCACTCGGCCAACAATCTCGTGACCGGGGACGCAGGGATATAAGGTCCCCGCCCATTCCGAACGTACCTGATGCACATCCGAGTGGCACACCCCGCAGTAGTCGATGCTGATCTGCACATCATCCTCGCCGGGTGGGCGTCGCGTAATAGTCATAGGTTCCAGCGGTAAATGACTGGCATTTGCACCAAAAGCATTAATCTTCATAGTAAAATTCCTTAATTATTGAGTGTGAAGCAGCAGTTTTGGTGTCGAACGCTTAGTCCAATACGCCAATAAAGCAGCCGCAGCTAACAAGGTTGCACTCAGCAAAAATGTGCTGTGGTAACCATTAAAATCAAATAGAACACCGCCTAAGGTTGAGCCCAGCCCGATAGCCAATTGGATAACCGCCACCATTAAGCCGCCAGCGACTTCAGAATCATCCGGCATAGTTCGCGCAAGCCAAGTCCACCATGCAACGGGCGCCGCAGTGGCAACGCCGCCCCACAATGCAAGCAGCGTCGTTACGGCAACACTGCTATCGCTAAACAGGATTAACGCTAAAGCAATTACCGCCATCACCAACGGAATAAAGATTAACGTGCGGTAGAGATTCTTTTTCAAAAACACACTGACTAACAGCGTCCCCATAAAACCCGCCACACCCATCACCAGCAAAATGAACGACAAGTTATTGCTCTCTACGTGGATAGCGGTTTCCAGAAACGGACGCACATAAGTAAACAGCGCAAACTGCCCCATAAAGAACAACACAATTGCCAACATCCCCAATCGAACCAAAGGCTTGTTTAATAGAGAAAACACATTCGCAGAGCCAGCAATGCGTTTTTCGGGTTTCATCGCGGGCAAACTAAACCACATCCACACAAACGCAATAAGCGCGACGGGCACCAAGCCGAAAAAGGCACCTCGCCAGCCAATATGCGCACCAAGGTAACTACCCAGCGGCGCAGCAATCACCATAGCCAACGCGTTGCCACCATTGAATATCGCCAAGGCTTTAGGGATCTTCTCCGTTGGAACCAGACGGATCGCCGACGCGCCAGACAAAGACCAAAATCCACCAATCACGACACCAATCAAAGAGCGGCCCAGCATATAAATTGAGTAGTTAGGGGCATAAGCAATCACAATGCCAGATACCAGCATTAACGATATGAGCCCAAGTAGGAGTGACCTGCGATCCGTATCTTTAGCGATTGATGCGATACTCAAACTGGTTAACACGGCAAAAAAACCAGATATCGCAATGCCCTGCCCGACCAATCCTTCACTCACATTCAAATCCGCGGCAATCGGTGTCAGCAAACTAACAGGCATAAATTCCGAGGCGACCAAGGCAAACACGCATAACGACATCGCCAGCACGCCACTCCAATTTGCCGTTTGTTGTTGACTCGCTTGCTGAATCGCACAGCATGGTTCTAACGTTTCGCATACCTGAGTGGTCATTACATACCTATCAATGGTTAAATTTAAATCTGATTGACTTTGTGGTAGCTATTGTTTCAAATGCACTGGAACCTTACTAGCTAATGAATGATTATAGAGCTTATTAGCTCAGCTAATTAAAGTGGTATAGAAAACAGTATGATGAAACGGAATCTGAACGACCTTTTATGCTTTGTCACCGTCGCTCGCGAAGGCAGTTTTACCCGAGCCGCCGCCTTGCTCGGCGTCACCCAATCGGCACTGAGCCAAGCGATCAGTGGTTTAGAGACCCGACTTGAAATCAGGCTGTTAACGCGCACCACCCGCAGCGTATCGACGACAGTGGCTGGCGAACGCCTGTTACATGCAATAGGTAATCGATTTGATGAAATTGAATCCGAGCTGGATGCACTAACGGCCATGCGTGATAAACCTGCCGGAACAGTCAGGATTACCTGCGGTGATTTCGTGCTGCGAACTTTACTCATCCCAAAACTGTCGCCGTTACTCCACAATTATCCCGATATTAAAATAGAATTCGATGTGAATTATGGCTTTAGGGACATAGTGGCAGATCGCTTCGATGCCGGCATCCGCTTAGGCGATACCATAGATAAAGACATGATCGCGATCCCTATCGGTCCCCATCAAACAATGGCGGCCGTGGCGACTCCCGCTTATTTTGCACAGCACCCCATCCCCAAACACCCGCAGGATCTTATCGGGCATAATTGCATTAACATTCGCTTCCCGACCCACGGTGGTTTGTATGTATGGGAATTTGAAAAAAACGGCAAGCAATTGAATGTGCATGTGGACGGCCAACTTATCTTTAACGCATCGCACCATATAGTCGATGCAGCCTTGCAAAGCAATGGTATAGCTTACCTGCCTGAAGCAGAGTTTGAACCCCATATCAAAGAAGGGCGTTTAGTCAAAGTACTAGAAGACTGGAGCCTGTCTTTTGCCGGCTATTATCTGTATTACCCCAGTCGCCGCCAACCCTCCCCCGCTTTTACACTAGTCGCCGAAGCTCTGCGCATGTCGTGATAGTGCATTACAGTTTTGGTAATTTTATGGACGACTGATTTGGACTTGTCAGATAAAAGCCACTACATAGCATTATGCTGATATTCAATACAAAATGTGATTGTGCTCAACATCATCCAAACAGATGATAGAAATTATACGAGCTGTCTAGCACCGATTATTGTTCTAGAAACGACCCCAAGAACTTGATATGCGATGTCGCTGATACGCAAAGTTGCGAAAACATCGCGGAGTAAAAACGGTTTTTTAGCCTAAAACCAAGTTTGTGAATTCTAGAAATGGGTCACTTCAGAAAAAAGAAAATAAAAGTACACTAAAACCTAATGGCGACATTTACCTGCAAGAACGGTAAAATGCCCCCCATTGTCATTGGGGAGTAGTCATCCTTAGCCTCCCACTAAGGAGTCCACGTCAACAAAATTGAGGTCTAACACCTCATGGCGTGGTCAGCCTCTGCGAATGCGGAGAGCCAGGCGAGACCTTTGGCCGCAATACGCTTTCCCAGCCGGGCGAGCAGTGTTGTCGTGCCATTGGATTATTGCTCGCCCGGCCGGATTGCTCACATGATCCTTACTCTTACTCTGTTTTTCCTCTCGGCAGGTACCATTTATTTGGCCTGCGAATACTTCGTCAACGGCATCGAATGGTTCGGCCGCCGTTTGAATCTTGGCGCGACTGCAGTGGGTTCAGTACTTGCTGCCTTCGGTACAGCACTACCTGAAACGGCGGTGACCTTCATTGCCGTTGTCTTCGGCAAAACACCAGAGCAAAAGGACATTGGCGTCGGCGCAGCCATGGGCGGTCCGCTCGTTCTCGCTACCTTAGCCTATGCAGTGGTCGGCTTGGCACTGATTTACCACCATCGCCGCCTTCAACGGGAAACGTATCATGTACGTGCCGATCACGCCCGTATGAGTCACGACCAGCTCGCCTTTCTCGCAGTGTTTGTAGTGAAAGTGGCACTTGGCCTAATCGCCTTTGCCATCAGGCCGTGGCTGGGTGTCTTGTTTCTCGTAGCCTACGCAATCTATGTCTGGCGTGAAATTCAGGAGAGCGACACAGCGCCTGAAGAAGAGATTGAACCTCTCAAAATTCAACCTTCCGTGACGGAGCCATCGTTAAAATGGGCGGCGCTGCAAGCCGTGTTGTCCCTGATAGTCATAGGCATTGCATCCCATATATTCGTAGGTCAACTTGAGGCTATTGGCACAGCGCTACAATGGTCACCACACTTGGTAGCATTGCTGCTGAGTCCAGTGGCGACAGAGCTACCCGAGATGATGAACACACTCATATGGATACGGCAAGGAAAGGAACGCTTGGCATTGGCGAACATTTCTGGTGCCATGATGATTCAGGCAACGATTCCCAGTGCGTTGGGTATCTTCTTTACGCCATGGCTTTTTGATGGCCCACTGATGGCGGCAGGAGTCATTACTGCTTTGGCTATTATTTTTCTATGGCAGCTATTTCGGCGAGGCGTTGTCGATGCGCGTGCATTGGTCGCAGTAAGCTCATTGTACGGCGTATTTGCCTTGCTAATTGCGTTCTACTTCCCTCTCTAAGGAGCAAAGTGTCAGAGAACGCCGTGTGGTACGGCGTTCCTATTTGGCTAAATTTGCCCAACACGCCAAGAGTGTAATGTTAAATTTTGTAAATGTTGCAAAAAATTGATTTAAATGAATTAAACTTTTCAGCGATCCTTGTGACCATCACTAGTGATGATCAATGTATATATCTCGTCACAAAAGCACTACGCACAGCGATACACCGCCCGAACGATTTGGTTGCGCACTATGGTGGTGAGAAATTTATTTGTCTATTACCGGATACTCAGCATTTAGGCGCGATGAACATACCTCATCGTCAACGCAGTGCTAGCTTTACATTTATTCTAGTTTCCAAGCGGTCACCATTAACTGGCGTTGCGCGTATTCAACCTTATCGGCATTTGAAATGGCAAACGCTTATCGAATCCGCAGATAAGCAATCATACTTAGCTAAAAAGTATGGACGTAATCAAGTCAGCAGGGCCAGCTTGCTACGGTAAACATCATTATTGAGTGCCAATCGTAAATTTTGATTTTTGAAATTATCAAAGTTGAAATGTGAGATGAATCATGTAGTGTTTGGATAAATAGAATCATTGACTACAAGACCAAAATGCATAATGCATTTGACGATTTCTAACTGACAATCAGGCTTAGTGAAGTATCTTTTCAGAGCTGGCGCAGTCATTGAAAGCTCTGTAGTGGTTTAATTTCCCTACATTAATTAAAGAGAAACTATTTATGTTTGTGATCGATCAAATTATTCTCCTCGCCGCGATTTTGATTATTCTTGGTATTTTATCCAGTAAATTATCTGCGAGATTGGGTTTACCCGTACTGGTGCTCTTTCTCATGGTGGGCATGTTAGCTGGTGAGGATGGCCCTGGAGGTATTGTTTTTGATAATGCACAAATTGCTCACGCGCTTGGGTCTTTAGCTTTAGCCATTATTTTGTTTGATGGTGGTTTGCAAACACCCGTCGCGTCGATTAAGCAAGTGTGGAAGCCTGCTTCTGTATTGGCGACTTTAGGCGTATTGGTGACAGCCATGATCACTGGTGCTGCAGCAGCTTATATTCTAGATGTTTCCTTACTTTACGGTTTACTGATTGGTGCCATTGTTGGTTCAACCGATGCCGCCGCCGTATTCTCATTACTGCGTAATGCAGGTATTCATATCAACCCACGCCTTAAAGCCACATTAGAAATTGAAAGTGCGACTAACGATCCTATGGCAATTTTTTTAACAGTTGGCTTATTGGAGGTCATGGTCAAAGGGCTTGAACCAGGGACTGGATTATTGATGCTGTTTATCCAGCAAATGGGTATCGGCTCCGCAGTGGGTTTAGCGGCAGGCTGGTTATCAGTACGTATTATTAATCGTATCCATCTGACGACCTCTGGATTATATCCTGTGATGGTCGCGGCATTTGGTTTACTGTCCTTTGGCGTAGCAGCTAATCTTGGCGGCAGTGGCTTTTTAGCTATTTTTATCGCTGGTGTGGTGATAGGGAATAGTCGTTTTGTTTTTCAGCGCAGTACCTTTTTATTTCACGATGGTTTGGCATGGTTAGGCCAGATTGTTATGTTTGTTTTTTTAGGCTTGCTGATTAATCCTTCGTCTTTGCTGGATGTCTGGCAGGAAGGACTGATGATTGCAATCGTCCTGACCTTAATCGCGCGACCCTTGTCGGTAATCCCTGTACTGAAGATTTTTGGCTTTAATGCGCGTGAAATTACCCTAGTATCCTGGGTTGGGTTACGTGGTTCGGTGCCTATTATTCTGGCTATATATCCGCTGATTTATGGCCTGCCTGGTGCCAGTCTTATTTTTAGCGTAGTGTTTTTCGTCGTGTTAATTTCAGCGACAATACAGGGGTCAACATTACCCTGGGTTGCACGCGCTTTAGGACTTACGGAACCGCCTCCTGCGACACCTGCAGCGACACTGGAAATTACTGCTTTAGGCGATGTGGATGCTGACATTGTCGAGTATCAATTGGGCGATACCTCACGCGCTTCTGGTCGCCGTTTATCCCAAATGGCTTTACCTGACGGTACAGTAGTGGCGATGATAACCAGAGGAAACAATGTAATTCCACCTAGGGGATCAACGTTCCTGTATGCTGGCGATCATTTATTTATTGTGATGAAACCCGATGTGCGTGAGTTTGTTGATCTGGTTTGCTCTGGTGTTGCACAAGCCAATCATTATGAATTACCTACGAGTGAATTGAAGTTGAAAGGTTACACCAAAGTAGCAGATTTAAAGCACTCCTACGGTATTGAACTCTCTGCTAATGATAATTTGTCATTAGATGAAGTGCTTCGTCAGAGCTTGACTGACGAGCCGACCTTAGGTGCAAGTAAAGATTTTGGTGAAGTAATATTGCATGTTCGTGAGATGGTGGGTTCGAGGATTGCGACAGTGGGTATCGTACCGAACCTTTGATAAAATCCAATCAACGGGTTAGCAGTCTTGGTGGACAACCGTCTAACCCGCCAGCCCTCGCAAGAGGGCGTTCTTTCTAATTCATCCTATCTAGCAGTGCCATTTCGGCTTTTCTTAGCCAAAATATGTAAGACTTTTTGCTGTCAAATCCCATTAAGGCCCACTGATCTTTACACAAGTAATGGGTGCGAATGGCGCGTTTGCAGTTTATGGATAACTGCTCAACGAGGTGGTCAAAATGGCCGACATGGGCAGGCACGTTGAGTTCGTGCTTTAAGTTGCCGCCGCCCAGCGCTTCACCTAAACGGTCGCAGGCGCTGCGGTTCGAAAACCCCTTACCCAACTCTTGGTGCACCCAATAACGGCCCCAGCGATATAACCCTAACCGCAACGCCTTAATGTTCATCATCTGCTCGGGTTCATCGCTAAAGCACATTGGCCACCTCATTTATCTTCTCGATGGAAAGCTTAAACACATCAAGGCATATCGATGTCACATCGTCATAGAGCGCAGTAGTACGGCCATTTTCCCAACGTTGGTAAGTGTTGCGGCTAATGCCGTAAATATCAGCCACTTCGTCTTGGGTCATGCCCCGTAAACGGCGCCCTACTTTTAGTACATCCGCAGCGCGATTAGCCATAAATCCTCCTGCGTGAAGTCCATAACCCAGTTGTGCTAATTAATATTGATATCGTCATAACCACTGGCTCGTGCGGCTCAGTGGTCGATTGGCGCATAATCTCGGGCGCCACATCATCAAACCCCAGTGTGATTAAGTGCGCATGATAGGCATCCAACGCCATCAACATGCCCTTATCTAAAGTGCTGTTGACGTAAGTGCGTAGCAGCAATGGCAAGGCGTGATTCAAAATCCGCTCACCCACCATGGTATCTACGCCCATGTCGGCAATAATGGTGCGGCATAGTTTTCTTAGTGCGTGGGAGGTAAACGTCTTAAACCGAATCGTCTCACTCCAATACTGCGCGGTGCGTATACTCACTGGCCGCACCTAACCTGGGAGCAAAAACACTCATACGACGGACATTGAAGCGGTGATCTGCATCGGCGAGGCGTTTTATTGCAACGCGGCGGGCCATTCACAAAAGCAAGCTGACATTGCGCAGCACAATGCTATTTAAACAGCAACTGTTATCACTGCGCCCTGCTCTCACCTTCACGGCGTTTAACGGTGCATATCATCCACAGGTATATTGCACTGCGATATTCACTTTTGAGGGCAATCAAATTGGTGGCTCAGTGTCCTATGACAAGGCTGGCGAGCTTGATTAGCGAATATCAAACACTGATTTGCCCGCATGGCAAACATACCAAACTCTGCCCAGCACCAAGGAGCATCAGCATGAAGCAATCTGCAATCACCAAAGACGCTTTACGCCAGTGGTACACCCTGCCCCGCAAAGTGCCGCTCTTTCTTACCACTAAGGAAGTCATGACACGCTACCGGATTAGCTCATCAGCAACGCTTTGGAAGTGGCGGAGAAACGACGGTTTCCCTGCTCCTATCCATAATGGCCGTCATTACTTAAAAGCGTCGCTAGATAAGCGGGATGAAAAACAGCAAGTCGCGGCTTGAATTGATTTATTAAGCCTTAAGATAAAGCCCCATTTTTGGGGCTTTATTTTTAGACCTTTATCGATGGACTGTTAGGCCATTAACTCATCGCCTTCGACATTACAGCCTTTACTACCGCAGTTAGTGCTACTGCTACAGCATCAGTGATGGTAGCGGCGAGTCCTGTGCCAACCAGTACTATTTGGGTAATTAACAAGACACCATCGGTTGATATCCATGCGACCACTGTCGCGATAAATGATACCGCAGCGACTATGGCTCCAAACCAGCTTAGGCCATTGACGTTTCTAACAAAGCTATACATCGTCATTGATAACATAGCGTTTTAATGAGCTGAAAAACTGCATCTAGCAGCCCCTAAAAGAAGGCTGTAGCGATCAGTTCATCATTTTTAAGGTTAGTTCAAATGTGACGTTTAACAAAGGCTCACTTCGCTGGATGTTCAACAACAATCACGTTAGTGGCAATAGTGAACTGATTGAATCATTCATGCGATATTTTGATGTTTTACCGTCCCATTCTATCGGGCTGCAGCCGAGACGTTATGTACTCTAAACCTGCTTGATAGCCTGCGGTTTCTGTTGTGTCACCGTTTTTGGCTATTAAATAAGTGGCTTTAAACATCATCAGATTACAGACGGTAAGATAATAAAAATCATCGTCTTGCTTGAAAGCACAAAACTTTTTCCACGGTATGGTGATGGATTTACCGCTAGGGGGCACAAACGTTAGCGTCGAGGCTGTGGCGGTCACTGTATGGCCCCCTTCTAGGCTCGCAAGGCTCTGTAAAGTTGTGTTTTCAATCGTTCGATCCAGAGTGGTTATCTTGCATGCAAATTTGTTAGCTTGATTTTCGGCGATGTTTTTTAATACAAATTTCCACACAAGAAGGTAAGTGATAGCGCAAATTGCGATTGCGATATATGTCTCTGGGGTGTGAATTTCTACGAAAAAATAAAACATTAGTAACGGGGATAATAACGGGATCCATAGGAGTAATGCACGAACGATAAGGGCATATAACCACTTAGCTAAACGAGCATTCTTTGCAATGCGTGCTGAATTTATTCTTTCCGCGATTGTGATTAACTGTTCCCGCGTGATTAAAAATTTTAGTTCCATGACGTCCTTGCTTAACGTTAATCCGAACACTGTGCCAAGTGTATGATTAATTGAGTTGAAATGACTAAACCATAAATAAAGCTGATATTGAACAGATAACAGTTTACCTTGTGCCGAATTGAGCTCCAATGCACCTAATTACAAAGAGGTGTTTCTGCTGCACTGCAACGCAACTGATTTACATACTGAATCAGCTCACCATTTTCTGCTGTCAGCGACAAACATGCCTACCCTTCTTTCTAACACGACAATTTTTCTAACACGACTATTTTGCTATCACCCAGAGCTGCCAATCTCAGCTTATTTGTCCATTTTTCATAGGCCTCAGCTTGATCATCTAACCAATCATGTTTGTTGTACACCGCCATCACCCCGCCTAATAGATGGCCTAGCATCTTCTCTGCCACATGGGCAACACCCCAGCTTCTAACATTCTGGTCGATAATGTGCGTCTAAAATCGTGAATACGCCAGTCAGGGATTTCTAGTCTTAGTTTGATCTCGCGGACCAGCTTATTTACTGAAGCGATGTTGCCCGGGCGCTTAAGATCGTTTGCAGCGGGAAAACTCCATGGCGAGTGATAGAGGTTCCACTGTTCTTGTAATATGTCGAATAAGGCGGGACTGATTGGCCTTCGGATTGACAAATTAGTTTTGCTATTATTTATCGGAAGGTCCAGACCATCGACTCAAGGTCAAAATCAGCCCGTTTGGATTTTAATATTTCTGATATACGCCCCCGTTAGTAAACATGCCTTGATGGCATTGGTTACTGCTTTGGGCGCGCGGCATTTATCAAGCTCACGGATGATTTTGCCACACTCTAGAATGGTGAGTACTCGCGAACCGACTTTGGGCGCGGAGCCCACATCACTGACTCGTAGTTGAAGGACATCAACAAGCGATATCATTTGCCGGCGAACGGACCAGCTAAGCACCGTCTTTAATTGTTTGAGTATCGCGCCTGCGGTAACTCGACTATAAATTGCCTTTTATCGAGAAAATCTATCCACTCGCCGAGTGTGATACTTTCGACTTTGCGATCAGCAAAGCATCATAGAGATGTGCTCTAAAGCAGGATTGGTAAGGAGTAACAGTTCCCAGCTTAAGTGCTGCACTTCGCGCCGATAAAAACTGTTCACAACAATCCCTCAGTGTTGTCTGGTCCACAAATGTGTTGCACTGTTTCCAAAACACACGTGGATCTATATTATTTGCCACTGAGTTCCGTAACTCAGGGATCAGTTTCCGTGCGTCAGCTAGTTTCAAATCAGGATAACGACCAAGGGTTAAGCGTCCATGTTGATTATCAATCCTAAATCGATACTGCCATGTTATAGTCCCTGCAGGGGTAATACGAACGCTTAAGCCGTCGCGGTCTGCAAGCTCTGGTTTCTCTAAATATGGATTGCCGTTTATTGCACGTAACCAATTGTCAGATAAAGATATTTTAATTACCCTGTGTACATGTGATTTTAGCTAATCTGACGCAGAACCCAGTATATACAGATATGCACTCACATCTAAGTTGTAACAAACTAAATTGATGTGAATGACAACGAATCCCAATAAAGCTATTTAACTTTCAATAACATCATGTTAAATGCTTTAGAGAACGAAAATAAATGAAGATGAAAGACGATAAAGCAGGGTCGATTTTTTGGCACGACTACGAAACATTTGGAGCGAACCCAGCGAAAGACAGACCCTCGCAATTTGCTGGCATTCGCACGGATTTAGATCTCAATATCATTGGCGAGCCTGAGACATTCTATTGTAAGCAAGCCACTGATTATTTGCCGTCTCCGGAAGCAATACTAATCACAGGGATCACTCCACAGTTAGCTAATTTAAAAGGCATCCCTGAAACTGAGTTTATGGGACGAATTCAAGCGCTATTTAGCCAACCAAACACTTGTGTTGCAGGTTATAACTCACTGCGTTTTGACGATGAAGTGACCCGTTATGGCTTTTATCGGAACTTTATCGATCCCTATGCCCGTGAATGGAAAAATGGCAACTCTCGTTGGGATATCATTGATTTAGTGCGCGCTTGTTACGCATTTAGGCCCGAAGGCATTAACTGGCCGACAAAGGAAGATGGCTCTCCGAGTTTTAAGCTAGAACATCTGACACAAGCGAATGGTTTAAGCCATGAGAAAGCCCATGATGCTATGTCTGATGTGTATGCGACCATCGCTATGGCAAAACTCATTCGCGAGAAACAGCCTAAGTTATATCAGTACTATTTTGACCTGCGCCGTAAGCAAGCGGTTAGCGATCAAATCGATGTGCTCAATATGCAGCCTTTGGTTCACGTGAGCTCTAAAATTAGTGCGCGCAATGGTTGTGCAACGTTGATCTCACCCGTAGCGCACCATCCTACTAACAAAAATGCCGTTATTTGCGTTAATTTAGCCATGGATTTAACGCCGCTATTCGAGCTAGATGTCGAACAAATTAAAACGCGCATGTATACGTCAAGGGCTGATCTTGCCGAAGATGAATTACCTATCGCAGTAAAACAAATTCATCTTAATAAGTGCCCTTTTATCACCTCGGCAAAAATCCTCAGTGATGAGCATGCCGCTCGTTTAGGCATAGATAAAGAATTTGCCAGAGAGCAGTATAAACGCCTAAAACGTCACCCAGAATTACGCGAAAAACTGGCGCTATTATTTGAGCATGATGACAGCAGAGTAACCACAGATCCCGATTTGATGCTGTATTCTGGTGGGTTCTTTAGCCAAGCTGATAAAGCAAAAATGGAAATCATCCGTCATACCCTACCGCAAAATCTAGCGGCGTTAGATTTGCAGTTTGATGATCCACGTATTCCTGAGATGCTGTTTCGTTACCGCGCCCGTAATTACCCTGAACTACTCGATGATACAGAATCGCAGCGCTGGCGTGAATTCTGTCAAAATCGCTTAGCCGATCAAGACTACGTACTTAAATTAGAAAATTTGCTACAAGAAACACAAGCGGATGAGACTAAGCAAAAGCTACTTGCTGCCCTTTGTCATTATTTGCGTGAACTTTAAGTTGTGTAAATTCAAGCTTAAGTCTTTTGTTTTATAGTCTTAAGCTTATTTGTGTGCACCAATAGACTCAATCTATACGTGAGTAACATAAGTTTATCACTCTCGATAGCACTGACATTGACAGCGTATAAACGCGAGCTAACTCGCATTTATGCTGTAACAAAATTACTAGAATGTTCTTCCATGAACTTAACAAATAAGGAATAGGGAAATGCAAGATAGATTCATTCGTAGCATAACCCAACTGCCAACGCCGTTAGCCGATGCACTTATCCCAATGTTACACCAGAATTTTGCTGGACACATTGATGCGCAGCAACTTGCTACGCTAACAAGTGCAAGCAAAATGACCGAAGCAGAAGTGTTATTAGCATTACTGCCGATAGCAGCGGCATTGGCCAAACCGCCTATCAGTGAGTTTTATGTCGGCGCGATAGCCAAAGGTAAAAGTGGCGATATCTACATGGGTGCCAACTTAGAATTACCCGGTGAAGCGTTATTTCATTCTGTCCATGCAGAACAAAGCGCTATCAGCCACGCATGGCTCAGTGGTGAAAGCCAAATTGTTGATATCATAGTTAATGCCAGTCCTTGCGGTCATTGTCGTCAGTTTATGAATGAACTGGTTGAAGGGAGCAAGATCAGCATTCATCTACCCGCACAGGAAAGCCATCCTCTGGCCTATTATTTACCCTATGCTTTTGGGCCAAAAGACTTAAATGTCACTTCGCCCTTAATGGCCAAGCAACAAACTGAATTTGCACTAGACAGTGCCGATCCTATGATCATCGAAGGTTTAGATCATGCAGGTTTAAGCTATGCACCTTACACCCAAAGTTTTGCCGCCGTGGTATTAGAAACCCATGATGGCGCAACCTATTGTGGTCGCTACGCAGAAAATGCGGCATTCAATCCTTCTATGCTGCCCATGCAGATGGCCTTATCAAATCTGGCGCGCCACAATCGTGAGTTTAGCGATATCAGCCGTGCGGTTTTAATTGAGTCATCTCAAGGAAAAATCAGCTTAGTTGGCGCGACTATGGATGCGCTCCATACCGTTGCCGCCATCGAACTTGAGCACATAGTGGTAGATCCAGTGTAACGTCTGCTTCAAGATGCCAAGGTGCTTCAAAATGCCAACGGCGAAATACGTTAATGCGTATTTCGCCGTTGGATTATTCAATTAACACTTCAAAATCAATCTATAACGCGCTAATGCTGACGACTAATCATGCTCCATTCTGTCTTCTACTAACCGCGTCATTGAACTTAGCCAGATACTCCCCCTTACGCTCCTCCATCCTGATAAAACAAGCTTGCCGCTCCACTTCCGACATAACGCGCCACGCTAAAATTTCATCAAGATGCCTGAAACAACCTAAACAAATATCTTGCTGATCTAAACAACAATTTCGAATACAAGGAGTGACATTAGGATCATTCTGACCAGACGGCATATTCATTGCCACAAGGTTCAACAAAATGGAATCGACGGCCTCCCGGAAAACTAAAGATGTCAGCTGTGATAATGCCACCAGCTGTTACGACAGCCGTCAGAGTCAATTCTAAGTTCTGGCTGTAGATCACAATCAGCGGGCAACCTTTTGCGAGGGTGAAATTCACATCGGCTTGATAGAATCCCCCAGTAATGCCGACATCCATAAAGCAACTGTATTCAGGGCCATAATCGACATAGGTCCATCCAAAAACTTGGCTAAAAAAAGCCTTAGAACTCGCAATGTCGCGACTTGGGATTTCCAAATAATTGATACTGTGGTGACGGTTCATAGACTTCCTTGCTATTTAATCAGGACACAAAATGATGGACATAAAATGCGTCATTAAAAATGGGAGCCAAAGCTCCCATTCTATTCGCGGCTTTAACTCAGGTTAACCTTGGATTAAGGCTGCGGCAAGTCCAATCAGACCGCCAAACACGCCGCCCCAAATCACTAACCAACCTAAGTGCGTTTGGATCATGTCCTGAACGATTTGTTTCACCATTTGCGGTGTTAACTCGTTTAATCTTTGCTCCACTATGTTAGCAATTTTAGTTTGCAGATCGGCCATCACATTTGGCTGTTCAATTTCTTGTTTCAGCAACTCGTGAAATGCATCGCTTTGTGCCATTTCAACTAAAGAAGCTTTCATCTTCACAATAAACGGCTCTTTTAACGGCAATAAGGCATCTGTGCCACCAAACATAGACAACATGCCGCCAAAGGAAGATTGGGCGACTGTGCTAATTAACGCATCAAAAGAAGGCGCTAAATCAACCTTTTCAATCACTGGCGCCAAGTCTATTTTACTCAGCCCTTCTTTTTCAGATAGGAATCGGTCGATATTTTCAGTGGTAAAAAACTGTTTCATCATCAAATGAGCAATACCCGCCTTAAACTCTTCAAAACGAGAAGGCACAACTCCCGAACCATAGAGTCCGGGGACTTTCTCAAACAACATATAAACTGCAACCCAGTTGGTAATTGCACCCGATAAAGCAAATAATCCGACATTCAGGACAATTGCCGAATTCATCAGGTAACCCACAACGACCAAAGCAGCCGCCAATAAATTCGTCACTAAACTCTTATTCAATCTCATATCCCCTAAGGTGGCATCGATAAGATGCAAAACTCGCCTATATTAACAAGTTAACGGGAGTCAGGTCTAACACTCAAACCACAGTAAACAAACCCGTTTTAAAATCTGTTTTCAGTGCTAAGTCTTGGCGCGAGGGGCAAGATGAAGCCCATCAACTAAGCCGCAGCGCCACTGAGCCACAAGAAGCTGATTAGCCAGCACCAAATAAAGTGAATCTCCTTGTAGAACATTAAGTTAATTTAATGTTTGCCGACCTAAAAAACGCAAAAATTTTAATTTACCGTCTGTGAATTATCAACTTGCCTCAACTACACTCAATCAAGATAACGTACAAAAAATATGGCTCAAAATACAGACGGTACTGAACACTGACAGTTAACCTCGGCTCAATACACAAAATTTACCCAAAATAGAATAAAGGATGCGCTTATGGAATCGGCTTTTAACACTGCAGGGGCGTTAAGTTGGCATGAATTGACAACCAATAATACCGAAGAAGCTATGCACTTCTATGCTGAGATTTTTGGCTGGCACTTTAAAACCGTCAAAATGCCCCACGGCAATTATCATATTATTGAAAATCAGGGCGTCAGCATTGGGGGGATCACCGATAGTTTGCTCCCAATGCTTCCCTCACATTGGACTGGCTACATTACCGTTAACGATGTCGATCAAGTCGCTATCAGCGCAAAAAAACTTGGCGGGGATATTCTGTTTGGTCCTGAAGATATACCCGAAGTAGGCCGTTTTTGTTGGATAAAAGATCCACAAGGCGCCATTATTGCAGCGATTAGTTATTTAAATCGCTGATCAAAAATAGCGTCCAACATAGCGAGTATTGACGACTCAAAACATTAGCCATAGGCTGAAACACATGTAGTTATCAATGTAGATGATAGGTTACCACTCAGGAATGTCTTAGATCAGAAGACGTTATTGTCTGTGTAATACCAAGATTTCATTGGTAAAAATATAAATAATTTCTGGAAACATTAGCATTATTCGCTAGAATGTCCGTACTTATGGAAGTTTTTCCCTGTCTTATGCATTGGAGCCTTGATATTAATGCTGACCCAGTTATCGCAATTCAGACACTCTTTTTTTGCCCTCCCAAGATACCTGCGAGTGATTATTTACCTCACAGCAGTCTACCTTAGCTATGTCTGCACATTAGGTTTAATCCTCCCCTATGCGATAACCACGCTGGCACCAGAAAAACTCTCAACTCTGCTCGCTCGTCCCGTCACCCTCGGTGATATACGCATTAACCCTTTTAATTTCAAAGTCGAAATCGACCAACTGGCCATTAAAGAAAAAGACGACAAACCTTTTGCTGGCATTGCACAAGTCCAATTCGAAATACACTTTTGGCGATCTGTTTTTAATCGCGCCGCCGTTATCGAAAACATACACATACAAGCGCCCTACGCACATATCATTCGCGGGGAAAAAAAAGGGAAAGCTGGATTCAACTTCGACGATATTCTGCAGACCTTGAACGAGCATTCATCCACCGATACAGAAACGACACCCGCTGAAGCCAGCTCACCCGTTCGTGTCCTGCTCAGCCAATTTGTGTTGGATGCAGGACAATTTAACTTCGATGACAAAATTACCCACGCTCAAGTGAACTACCCCAATATCAATCTAAAACTCAGTTACCTTGATACTGAATATTTGATGGCGGCATCATCGGCATCGATAACACCAGCCATAAAAGTAAACAAAGTTGATAATACAACACCAAACGCCCAATCAACGTCTGACTCACCCATTGTGCCTATCAAGCACAATCACTATGCGATACAACTCAGTGATGATCATGCTGGTGAAATCAGTTTGCAGGGGCAATTCCAATTGTTCCCGCTAAAAGTTGCGGGTGACATCCAAGTCGCCAAACTCAAACTGACACCACTATGGCGATTTATCGACGATCAATTTAATCCCGTCCTCACGAATGGCGAGCTCAGTATTAAAACTCAGTATCAAGTGGATCTTGCCGAGAATGGCGAGTTACAAGTCACCAGCAACAATGGCCAGTTTATTGTTGAAAAACTTAACGTTAACGACAAAGATCGCTCAGTGGTAAAGCTCCCCATGTTTGCCCTCGACGGCATTTCAGCCAACTTGAAGCAGCAGAAAGTGCATATCAACAAACTCCACAGCGATGGCCTAACAATGAGTGCCATTTTGAACCAAGACGGGCTCGATCTTGTTGGCTTATTCATGCCTAAATCGTTAAGCGCCTCCACAACGACTACGCAGCCAGTTGCTAAACCAATCGATGCTAAGCCTGCAGATGCTCAATCGCTAGAACGCGTACAAGTTACGCAAGTGGAAGAAAAACGTCAAATAGCAGAGACTGTCACAGATGCAAGCGATAGCGCAGACAAAACAACGGAAAGCGAATTAACCGCAACTAACGAGAGTGATAAAACAGAACAAAAGACAGAAGCGACCGCAAATGTCACCACTGATGCCACTAATGAAGCCACTGTAGAAGTCGCTTCTGAGGCAGATCCTCTACAGCCAATCAAGCAAACACCAGTAACGACGTCAACTGACACTTGGTTCGTGCAACTTGATGCGCTCAATATTGAAAACTATGACCTTAATCTATCGGAACAAAAGCTAACGGCAACGCCGCAGCAATGGCGAGTGTATCCGCTTAATTTTTCAACTAAGGTCATAACGAGTACCTTAACCGCTCCGATTGAATATGAGCTACAACTCAGCCTCAATGGTCAAGGTACTTTGAGCTCTCAAGGCCAAGTCGATGTGACGGGCGAAACCATAGATGCCAATATCCAACTCGATAAGCTGGCGTTAACCCAATTTCAGCCCTATTTAGCGCCCTACGTGAATATCCAGCTCAAGAGCGGTCTATTAAACTCAGCAGGCAAGCTGACCGCCGATGCTAAAGGCAAAGCCATTTACGGTGGTAGTGTTGAGCTCGATGATTTAGCTATTCATGACAAATTGCGTAATGCTCCACTGGTCAAATGGCAAAAGATGAATATCAATCAACTGGATTTTGACCAACAGAAAAATCAAATCAAAATTGATCACTTAGCCTTTAATCAACCCTACGCCAAAGTGGTGATAGCCAAAGATAGAACCACTAATATCAGCGATCTTATCGTTGAGGCTCCGGCTGCAAATAGCAAGACAACTAAAAACACAACCACAGCCAGTGCTAAGCAAACCGAGCTGCAAACGGCAAGCAAGACAACGCCTGAGTTAAGCCTCGATATTCAAAAAATTAGCTTTAGCCAAGGCTCAGCTTACTTTGCCGATAACTCACTGACACCAAACTTTGCCTCAGGGATTGAGTTACTTGAAGGTAATATCACTCACTTGTCGTCAACGCCAGGGACTAAGGCCTCGGTCGATATCAAAGGTAAGATAGACAAGTATGCGCCTGTAACTCTAAAAGGCGATATTAACCCTTTGCTAGATATGCCATATTTAGATCTCGACTTAGTCTTTAAGAGCGTTGAGTTAACCTCAGTCAATCCTTACTCAGGCACCTATGCGGGTTACTACATAGATAAAGGGCAGCTATCGTTATCGTTGAACTATCAACTCGATAAGAACAAGCTCAAGGGCAGTAACCATCTGATCATAGACCAACTGAAACTTGGTAAACCCAGTGACAGTGACCTTGCCACTAGCTTACCCATCACGCTCGCGATTGCCCTGCTGCAGGACCGTAACGGCGTGATTGATTTAGGCATGGAAGTCTCTGGCGATTTAGACTCACCTAGCTTTAGTGTCGGCAGCATCATAATGACGGCGATTACCAATGTGATCACTAAAGCCGTCACAGCGCCCTTCACTTTCTTAGCAGGACTCATAGGCTCTGACGAAACCTTAGATAAGATCAGCTTTGCCGCAGGCAAATTCAGCCTAAGTGAAGATGAGCAAAAAAGTTTAGACAAACTCGCTAGCGCCTTACTCGACAGACCTATGCTCAAGCTCAGCGTTGAAGGGGAAGTCGATGCCATCAATGACAGCCAAGCCATTGCTGAGCGCATCATGAAGCGTAAATTGGCTAAATTAGCCAATATTGAATTTAGTGCGTTACCTGATGATTTAAGTCCGAGTCAATTCCCGACCCAAGGGCCGCTTGCTGATGCGTTAGTAAAGCTTTATGAACAAGAAGTTAAAGCCGATCCTACCCAAATCAGAGACACTGTTATCGCAGAGGCCAAAGACGCGCAGCTTTCAGATGACGAAATCACCACCCGCTGGCATATCGCTTTATATAATCTGTCGGTAAAAGCGCAGAATGTTAACGATGGCATGTTGGGTAATTTGGCCCAAGAAAGAGCAAAAGCCGTTAAAGCTTACCTTGTGGACGTGAAAGAAATTGCTCCAGAGCGGATCTTCTTGCTCGAAAGCCGAGTGAGTTTAACCCAGAATGCAGCCCAAGTGAGTCTCACTATTGATGCTCAATAACTCAGCCAATTAACTGCTTTTTATATAAAACTAAGCCCGCTAAAGTTCGACTTTAGCGGGCTTTTACCTTATGGCTAAGCGTCATAACCAATTAAAAAACCATTCTTCTACAATCAAATCATCTATCTGTTAATTCACTCTAAAATGTTGGCCGTGCTTGGTGCCATAGGTTACACTCTGCGGCCTTTATACAGCTGAGATCACAGTTTTTAAACGACTGGATCTCAGACTCGCCGCACGCTTTCTGTGGCGGCATAACGCACAAATGTTCTTCCACAAAAATTATCATTAAGGTCAATAACATGTTTATCATTCGCTGGATTTTAGGCAGGATTATTCTGTTTTTAAACTTCGTATTTAGCCCTAAGAAGCGCCAACGTCCACTGGCTGAGCAACAAAAAATTGATGCTCAAACTCAAGCATTAGCGCTGTATCAATATCCTGCATGCCCATTTTGTGTAAAAGTCCGCCGTGCAATGCGTCGCCAAGGACTCAACATAGTGACCCACGACGCTAAAAAAGCGCCGCATAAAGATGAACTCATCGCTCAAGGCGGCAAACAGCAAGTGCCTTGTCTGCGGATTGAAGAAAACGGTCAAGTACAGTGGTTATATGAATCAAAAGAAATCATTAACTACTTAGACCAACGCTTCGCCTAAATCACGGCGCAACGGTCAGCGCAAATATACAAATAAGTGCGTCCAATAACCTTTTCAATCGTCTGTTCAATGGGCTCCTTACAAAGGGCTTTACGTTGGAATGACGAGGTTTCGGGCGCAGTTCTTTTATTGCGTTGTTTTACCACATTCTTTTATTACATTTACTTACGCCACAAATATTCACGGTCAGAATAATCAAACAACCACTGGGGCTGATACACCACCAATAGCGTCACTGCCATGCCATTAAGCAATGCCTCAGGGAATGCCAGCAAAGGGATCATCATCAGGTAGTCGTCCACTAACACATTCCAATCGTAATCCGCTGCAGACCACAACCACATCGCCCAACTCAATTGATGAAACACAGTTGAGAGGCCCGCATTGATAAAACCACCGACGAAGATGAATACAAAAATATGCTTAGGAAATAAATGGTAACTGCGACTGTATAGGATAAAACACAGAAACAGCGGCACGGCCATAGCGAACAAACTAAAAGCACCAAAATCAGCGGGCTGCTTTAATACAAAAAGACTAAAAAAAGCGCTCGGCAACAGCAACATTAGAGTCGCAAGACGCCAGCCGAACATCAGCATACAAGTGACAATTCCCAGAAAATGCAGATGCAACCCAGTTTGAATACTGGCATTTAACGACCACAGTGCATTGATCCCCACCAACGTCAGCAACAAACGTAATTGGAGATGTTTATCCCGCCGGAGCTGCACTAACTCTTCTTTTGGCCATATGGCGTAGATCCATAACGCCAAGAACATAAGGCATATACCTTGAGTCAGGCTCATATCCCATTCGATTTGCGCCCATTTATTCGACCAAAACGCCAACATTACTCGCCCATCCTTAATCCATTACACCTATCGGCGCGTACTCAGCCAATGAGAATGCCATAAATCCATGAACTTTAGGGCCATATTAAGGTATTCTTCTGTCAGTTAATAACTAAGAGTTAAATTTGATTATGCCGTTTCGATATCTCAGCCTTGCCATCTTAAGTTGTTTCTCGCTCATCGCCTGCAGCAGTGCGCCAATTGACCCGAGTGAACTCGCCGGAAAATTACGGGATAAGTTAACGACGGATATTAAAAGTGATGGCCTTAAACTCTTCAGCTACAAAGCGCGTCTGGTCGATGAAAAGTCGACAATGAATGATACAGATCGCCCTTTTCCACACGAGGCACGCATACGTAATATGCAAGATCCCCGTGAGCAACGTCGCGCGATGCAAGATCTACAGGACTCATTAGAAATTTGGGGGAGACAGGTTGATTTGGGTTTAATCAAAACCCTTGAAATGACGGGTTATTGCCGCGAAGGTTATATTGAATTAAGCCGAATTATCGAGCCTGGTCGAGGAGAAATCCGCGGTGAGTGCCAAGAGGGTGCAACCAATGCTGATAAACAAAAATTTATGAGCTATTAACTAAACTCAAAGTAATGAAGAAACGTGCACAGTTACCAATACAAAAAACTTAAATCGGCTAAAAATAGCGAAAACGATAATAAGCAGAATAAAAAGTAAGCATGCGCGTATGAGACAATACGCGCATTCACATCACACTAGACTGATTCGGTCAGTGGCACAGCACGATTTTCCAATAACACAGGGATACCTTCAGTGATCGGATAAGCAAGTTTATCTGCCTTACAAATCAACTGCTGCGTCGTTTTATCGTACTCAAGTTTTCCCTTACACACAGGGCAAGCCACTATATCTAACAATTTTTTATCGAATGCCATGGAAGTTTCCTTATTTAGCTGCAGCCACTTCACGAAGACGTGTGAGCAGCTGTTCATCAAATTGTGGGGATAGCTTGGCATCGACCGCCAAATACCACCAGTTTTCTTGTGCAAAATCGCGACATTTAACCGCATCTTTTTCTGTCATCAACAGTGGCAAGCCTTGGGCTAAATCACCTAACTGGGTTTTATCGTAAGCCTGATGGTCATCAAAACCGTGGCAGAAGGCCAGTTGATAGTCTTGTGCGCGCAACGATTCAAAGAAACGTGCTGGATTACCTATGCCTGCCATCGCAACGAGCGGCAGAGACTTATCGAAAGTATATTCACCAGACATCGCATCACATTTAACAGGCTTCACTGCTGTAGGTGTCAGTTGCATTTCGAACTGCCCTTTTGCCGCTGGGCCGCCATTACTGACGATAAAATCCACGGTATCGAGACGCCACGCGCCTTCACGCAATGGACCTGCTGGCAATAGCAAGCCATTGCCTAAACCGCGCTGACCATCAATTACCACCAGCTCAATATCGCGTCCCAGAGCATAATGCTGTAGGCCATCGTCACAGATGATGACATCAACACCAAACTCAGCAATAAGCGCATTAGCCGCATCGACCCGTTTAGCGCCAACCACCATAGGCACTTGAGTACGCGCCACTATCATGGCAGGTTCATCACCCACCTCTGCCGCACTTGCACCTAAGCAAACCGATTTAACGCCTTGAATATCAACACCGTAACCACGACTGATCACACCAGGGTGAAATCCATGTTGGCGCAGTAATTCAATCAGATAAATCACAGTTGGCGTCTTACCGCTGCCACCGACGGTAATATTACCGACGACGATGACAGGTACAGGCATTGCCGTTTGTGATGTCATCCCGAGGTGAAACAAAGCGCGGCGCACATAAGTGATAACCGCGAATAAGCCAGATAAAGGTAACAATAGCCATCGCAGTGGATGGCCCTGATACCAGATTTTATTCACTAAGGCCTGCATCTAACTACCAAATTGCATTTGGTATAATTTGGCGTACATGCCATCTAATTCCAATAGTGATTGGTGCGTCCCCCGCTCGACAATCCGCCCCTGATCGACTACTAAAATCTGATCGGCACTCTCGATGGTCGACAACCTGTGGGCGATCACTACAGATGTGCGGTTTTGTCTGAGGTTATCTAACCCTTTTTGAATGGCTTTTTCTGACTCAGTATCCAGTGCTGAGGTCGCTTCATCGAGGATCAACACGGGCGCATCACGCAACATAGCACGCGCAATCGCAATCCGCTGCCTTTGACCACCGGACAATAACACACCATTCTCACCCACTTGGGTATCAAGGCCTTGGGGCAGCTGATCAATAAACTCCATCGCATAGGCCAAGGTCGCAGCTTCGATGATCTGCTCACGAGTGGCTTCACCTGGGTAGGCGTAAGCGATGTTATTGGCTATCGTGTCATTGAACAAGGTCACCTGTTGCGATACTAGTGCCACTTGATTACGCAGCGATTTTAGCGAGTAATCGTAGATACTGACGTCATCAAGCAGAATATCGCCGGATTCAAGGCCCGTATAAAAACGGGTCACTAAACTCGCAATAGTCGACTTACCTGAGCCAGAACGTCCAACTAAGGCTAAGGTTTGTCCAGGTTTGACTTCAAAATCGACATTCTCAAGTGCACGACGATCTTGGCTGTCATAGGTAAAACACACATTATCAAAACGTAGATGACCCTTAGCACGCTCGACAGTATAAGTTCCCGTATCGGACTCAGGCAGCGTATCCAGTAATTCAAACACTGTGGTACAAGCCGCAATACCCCGTTGAAATTCGGCATTCACTCGGGTTAAGTTTTTGATTGGCTGTAACATGGCCATCATAGCGCCAAGAATCGTCGCGAAGGTACCCGCGGTAAGATCAGCTTTCATGCTGTCTAAGCTTGCCGCATAAAGTACAAAGGCTAAGGCGAATGAGCCGATAATCATGATCAGAGGCTGACTAATGGCTTGTGCCACAGCTAACTTCATATTTTGATGGCGGTTTTGATCGTTTACTTTAGCAAAACGGGTGGCTTCGGTTTCCTGTCCACCAAAGGCCAATACGTTTTTATGGCCTTTAATCATTTGCTCCGTAGTCGCACTCACCCCGCCCATGGCTGTTTGAATTTGCTTAGAGACCTTGCGGAAACGACGACTAACCACCGCAATGACCATGCCCATGATAGGACCAATCACAAGAATACAGAGGGATAGTTTCCAAGAGTTATAGAACATCAGCACCAGCATACCAAACACAGTCACACTATCGCGGACGATGGAAATCAAAGCACTTCCCGATGCTCGAGCGATTTGCTCAGTATCAAAAGTCACTTTTGAGATCAAGTTACCGGTATTTTCCTTATCCATATAACTGACAGGCAGGCTCAGATAATGCTCAAACACTTGCTGACGCATGTCCATGATCAAACGTGCACTCATATATGAAATGCCGTAAGTCGAAACAAAGTTAGCAAAGCCACGTAGGGAAAACATAACGATAACCACAAGCGGCGCCATCATAAGCACGTCGTTGTTTGCGTGGAAACCTTCACTGGTTGGCAATGCGATGCCGTTGGTCACCGCAGCAGGTGCGCCGCCGGAGAAACCCTTATCAATAAAGGGGCCGATGAAAGCGATAAAGGCGGCATCGACGAGACCATAAATAATTAATCCCGCAACTGAAAGCATAAACATGCCTTTCATCTGTTTTATATAGCCCAGTAATCGTTTGAAAACTGTCCACATTTCGTCTTTAGGAGATGTTGTCATTGATAACACTAAATTATGGCAAAGTAGGCATTCTACTCTGGATTAATCAAGTCACCAAATCTAAACAGAGAGTTGTACCAAAATGGCGCTAAATCACCACGATAGGTCTTAACCTCTCGCTCAGACTGCTGAAAAATCACACTAATCTGCCCTTCTATACCTGTAGTTAGGCCCATAATCTCCCGTTGCTGATACCGTTCAACCACTGTGGATTTTGGAAATCCCCAGCGATTAGCAAAACCAGCAGGAAACAAGACTAACTTGGGGGCAACAGCATCAATAAAGGCTTCAGTTGACGAGGTTTTACTGCCGTGGTGGGGCGCAACGAGCACTTCACTTTGTAACTCATACTCACCACTTAGGGCACGACTTAATAGCGAAGTTTCGATTTGCTTTTCGATATCACCCGTAAGCAGTAGACTCTGCCTGTCATCATCAATGCGTATAACACAGGAACCATTATTACCCGCTAACGCTTGAGGCGGAGAAAGCAAATTCAAGCTCAGCCCTTGCCATTGAATCTGCCTTGGGCGGCAATCTTGGCCGCTAAAGCCTGCCACGTCTGTGATCACTAAAGCCTTAGGGTAAGCCTCAATCAAAACAGGGGCACCACCTGCATGATCGTTATCGCTATGGCTGATAACAATATAATCAATCTCTTGAATGCCTTTGGCTTTTAGGAAAGGCAATATCACCCGCTCCGCATAACTGAAGTCATCACCAAAGGCGGCACCAGTGTCGTAAACCAGCCCTCTACCATTCTTTTCAATAACCACAGCTAAACCTTGGCCTACATCCAGTAAATGCATAGCCCATCGATTATTTTGAACGGGTGACCACAGCGTAATACAGAAAAGCAAAGCGGGAATAAACAGTAAACTCAGCAGGCTTAACCAAGAAGAATAATTTTTATTTTTAGGCACATAGCGCCATAACACACCACCGATGAACGCAGATAACCCCAAGGCTAATATCGTATCTGAAAGCGCTAACCAATGGGCTGGCAATTGCTGGCTTATGTCTAGCAACTGCGCATAGGGTGATAAACTCCAATCACTTAGGCGAAGCAGTCCTAACCAAGAGAACCCAAACGCAGTACCAACCCACCAGCATATAAATCCCGCCATAGCTAATGGGATAACAACAAAACTAAACCATGGCACAGCTAGGATATTCATCCACAAGCTGTGTAAACTCACACCACCAAAGAGTGCTCCTTGCAGTAATCCAAGCCCAAGGCTCAAGCGCCACTGGATGGCCCAAAATTGTAAAAGCCCCGCGCCTACACGCGTCCTTCGAGTCGACACAGCCGTAAACTCTTTGGGCTGGATGACTAAGGTATATAAAATCACCCCTAAAGCACAAAACGACAGCCAAAATCCCGCACTTAAACAAGCAAGCGGGTCGAGTAACAATACGACAAACAATGCAAACAGCAAGCGCTCCCACGCAGTAGAAAATCGCTTTAATAAACTCAGTAGCATTAACAGTAAAATCATCACGAGTGCACGCTGAGTCGATACACCAAAACCTGCAAGATAGGCATAAAATGCTGCGCCTATACCTGCCGCGACTAACGCAAAAGTCATATTACGTCGACTCTGATGTGACACAAAACGACTCAATCCAAACAAAAGGCAAGCGTATACCCATGCCGCGACAACGGAGAGGTGCAAACCGGAAATCGCCACTAAATGGCCAGTGCCAGTCTGCCTTAGTGCTTGCCAACGAGCTTGTGAGATCAAATGCTTATCCCCCAAAAGCAAGGCAAGTAAAATGTCACCTTGAGGTAAAGAGGCTAATTCAGGTGTCAATGCGCTTATGAGGTCATTACGCAATGAAGGCGAAACCGCAAGTAACTGCGCCTCAATCACTCGTCCTTTACCGACAACATGTTGACTGATTAATTGTTTTTGTTCGTTGTAGCCGCCTTGATTTAGCACGCTAGCAATGCTCTTAGGTGTCAACGTAAACAGCCAAACCTGACCCACATCGACTTCTGGCGGATCTTTCCACGTGAGTCGCAATTTTGCGTTTGGCCCTAAGATTAAATTTGGTTTAATGAGCGATATATCCAAACTTAGCCAGTCGCTGTTTCGACTAACTAGTGATATGATTTCGCCCCTTACCTGTATAGGTTGTTGTAACACTGGCAAATCCTGCCTAGATAATCCTAAGCAAAAACCAGTTAGCCATGCTACCGCAAAGAGCCCACCTGCACAGACAGGGATTTTTCGGTGTAAGATTAACGCCCCAACAACAAAGTAGGGTATGTAACTGACTGGCGGCAGCGAAGGCCATAACATCGCTGATAATAAGATGGCACTAAAGCCAAACATGAATCGATTCATAGTGAATTAAGTTAAGACAGCAATTTCAGCATATGCCAAAAAAATTAATTAAAAGATTTATGCCTAAGCCTGAAACCTTGCGTGAGCATAAACACTTACGCATGTTCGGACGCTTGTTACACAATCCCAATCTATGGGCACTTAATCGAAAATCCGCCCCAGGCGCATTTGCCGTAGGGTTATTTGTCGCTTGGATCCCAATGCCATTTCAGATGGTTGTTGCAGCGGCTTTTGCCATTCTATTTAACGTTAATATTCCTGTTTCAGTTGCATTAGTATGGATAACCAATCCCTTAACTATGCCAGTGATGTTTTATGGGGCGTATTTACTCGGTGCTAAAATACTCGGCCATGCTCCGCAAGATTTTGCCTTCGAAGCAAGTTGGCAATGGATTGAAGCATCGCTTGCGACCATAGGTCCGGCATTCTTACTCGGGTGTCTAGTGCTAGGAGTGGTTTTTTCCGCTGTCGGTTATTTGCTGATTAATAATCTGTGGAAATATTCAATTATGTTTAAGTGGCAGAAACGCAAGAATAAATAATCTTTTATATTCAAACCGCTTATGTTGGTACAACGATTTAGTCGAGGTAACAGCATAAGCGGATTAACACATTCGCTCTCGCTTCCCTTTTGTTCATCATATAAATCACCTTCTACATACAAGCACGTTAACTCCACTTTGCGCCGAATTTAAGATCGTACATATCTGTGAATTAAATCACACAGCGGCGCCTAGCTTTTCCCTAAAAACAGATTTTTGCTGTTACTATTTATAAAAACATCAAGTAGGGAATATCCATGCCTTTTTATCATCAATATGGTTCTAAAAGCCTTAAAGCCGTTGAACACTTAGTCCTATTTATTATTGCCATTGCCACCGTTGTCGCAATAGGCCAAGAAATTGTGCATATCATCTCTGTACGTATGGTCGCACTGGCCGATTTACTCTTGTTATTTATTTTCTTAGAAGTGTTAGCCATGGTGGCTAACTACTATGAATCCGGTAAGTTACCAGTACGTATGCCGCTTTATATTGCGATTGTCGCCTTGGCCCGTTACCTAATCTTAGATATGAAGAGCATGGAAGACTGGCGTATCGCAGCAATATCATTATCGACGCTAATTTTAGCAGCAACCGTGATTGTGATTCGTTGGGGCCAATTAAAAATGCCTTATCCAAAAAATCAAGAATACGACAATTAATCAAATACCTGAGTTGGTGCTATTGAAACCTAAATCAATGGCACCTGCTTTTCTCGTTTTAAAACTATTATCAAAGACCTAGCTTTCACATTGGTATTCTGCCAAAAAGCAATTATGCTAGTTTTACTGAGATCAATAATTTACGGGGCAATTGAGTTATGGGTGACCATACTAGTGGTTTTGAAGAAAAACGCACATCGCTGCGAGTCGACATGGAAGCAGAGCGCGTGGTCTTGAATTGGATCGACACTCAAGGCATGAAGCAAACAGATGAAGGTGTGTGTATCGACTTAGCAAGACGCGGCATTTTATTCGATTATAAAAATCCGTTTGCACTGGGCGAACTCATCGAAGTGACCTTTAATCCCAATTCATCCCAACAAAATACAGTTAAAGGACAAGTCTGCCGTTGCGCGAGATGCCATGACCAAAGCTACCATATTGCTATGCAACTGCTTTAATTTAACTTAAATTTCGCAGCTTTAATGGCTCTGTTCTACACTCAATGAATTGAACAATTCATTAAGGGGCGTCAGTATGATCTTGCTGGTAGGTGGTGAAAAAGGTGGTAGCGGAAAAAGTTGTCTCGCTCAAAATCTTGCCGTTTATATTAAGCAAAAATTTCAGGCAAACGTCCTCATGGTCGATTGTGATCCCCAACGCACGACTTCAGATTGGATCCAAGCAAGAAATAATGATCCAAGCCTCCCAAGTATTAATTGCATCCAACTTTACGGCAAGATTCGTAATGATTTACTCAGCCTCAATGAGCGTTTTGACTACGTAATTGTAGATTGTGGTGGCCAAGATAACTTAGCCATGCGCGCAGCTATGTCGGTAGCGACTTATGTTGTGATCCCCCTCAGACCCAAAAGACGCGATCTCAAAACATTACCCCACATGGAAGACATGCTAAGTACGTGTAAGATGGTGAATCCTAAAATGATCGCGACTATAGTGCTAACCCAATGTCCAGCGCTTCCTACACAGTTTAAACGCATTTTAGAAGCCAAAGATGTGGTGCAATCCTTTGGACTAAGAGTGCTAAATTCAGTTACATTTTGCCGAAATATTTATGATGACAGTGAAGAAAGAGGCTCTTCAGTCGTCGAAATAGAACCCGATGGGAAAGCAGCCGATGAGATCCGCGCCATAGCGGATGAGTTATTCGCAATGCCACCAGAAAATAGCTATGAGCTTAACTGATCTTAAACGTAAGAAACCTAAGCAAATCATCAAGCCGGTTTCTGTCGATGATTTCATTGAAGATGCCAATAACTACGCCTTAGGTAAGGCGAGTTTATTAGCTGCGCCCACAACACACACCATAGTTAAGGGCTTAGATAAAAAATCGACTAAGATTTATCGCCACGCGACCTTTACCCTCACTGAAAACAGCATTTCCCAGCTTGACGCCCTATCGAAATCCACCAATATTGCAAAATCTCGATTACTGCGTATTTTGATCAATGAATTTACCCAACTCACCCCCGCACAGCAGGAGCAAATTGCAAATAAGCGCCACGATGAAACCTGAGCTTCAACAAAACGATTACACGTCTATGTGACTAAAACTAATCAACGAAATAAAATGAGTACACGCTATTGTCACTGTGTATTATACCAATCATATTAAATAGTTAGTCAGTTCAGAGCCTCACTGGCATCTCAATCCAAGGCGCATTGACGCAGAAATGATCATTCACTTTTAAGTAATGCAACACCGGAGTGGAATGCCTGTGGCTCCCGAAGGGCGGCTGATGTTAATGGCATCGCGCTTTATACTCCGTTTAATACTTTCGACAGAGCACCACTATGCCTTCAAGCCTTCGCCTTGTCTAAAGCGCATTAAATTTCCGCTGAATGAACAGATATTTAATACGATTGGTATTAATGCTCACACTTTCGCCCAGCTACAAGTTGAATACCTTGGGACGTTTCGTAAAACTTACCTTTACCTATGAGTAACTCAATTAATGCTTCGGCACTCAAATCAGTTGCACTACAAGTATGGTATCGAACCGCCGAGCCAAACTTTTGCTCCATCATGGAAATTAATTCAGGCTTTATAATAGCGGCCCCTTGAGCTACCATCAGCGCCATAACATCATGACCGTGAACAGAATTGGACATATGTCCTCCTAAAGATGCAATATTATTGTTCTTTATATCCTAACGGTTAAATTCGAACCCTGATCTCGCGCACAAACTTTCAAATGGGGACGACTGCGCCGACATCTGTGACGATAATGTGAGCCATTATGTCTTTGATCCTATTACTGACCCAACAGATGTCGCTGTACTTAGTGATCGTTTACTTAGTCAGTAAAACACCGCTGTTTAAACTGTTTGCTGAAACGTCTCCTCGTCTGCCACATAAGATTTTTATGTATCTGATTTTTTCGAGTTTCTGCATCATGGCCACTTATTTTGGTGAGCAAACCTCGGGAGCGATTGCCAACACTCGTGCTATGGGCGCAGTTTTAGGCGGATTATTAGGAGGACCGGTTACTGGTTTTCTGGTGGGGCTGACTGGTGGGCTACACCGCTACAGTATGGGCGGTTTTACTGATATAGCCTGCGCCATCTCCACCACCTTAGAAGGCTTATCCGCAGGGATGATAAGCTTCTACTTAAGACGCGCAGATAAAAGTGAGCTCATCTACAATCCATTACTCGTTTGCCTAGTGACTTTTTATGCTGAAATGATGCAAATGAGCATCATACTTTTGGTTGCACGCCCCTTCGATGATGCATGGGAATTAGTACGTCAAATCGCGCCGCCCATGTTATTAGTCAATTCCGTGGGAGCGGCACTCTTTATGAGCATGATCCGTGACCAAAAAACCATGTTTGATAAACTCTCATCGAGCTTTTCGACTAAGGCATTAAAAATTGCCGAACGCAGTGTCGGATTACTATCCAAAGGATTTAACGAAGAAAGCAGTAGTCATGTCGCCCAAATCGTCATCGAAGAAACCAATGTGGGTGCAGTGGCCATCACGGACAGGGAAAAACTGTTAGCCTTTATTGGCATAGGCGCCGATCACCATCTCCCTGGTACACCGATTTCGTCCAAAATCACCTTAGAAGCCATCAATCAAAATAAGGTCATGTTCGCCGATGGCGTTGAAACGCCCTATGCATGCTCTATTTCTTCTCATTGCCGTCTAGGGTCAAGTCTAGTGATCCCGCTGCGCAGTGATACTGAAGTCATTGGCACGATTAAACTCTATGAGCCTAAGAATAAACTTTTTTTGAATATCAACCGTACTTTAGGTGAAGGTATTGCCCGCCTATTATCAAACCAAATTCTTTATGGCCGGTTTGAGCAACAGCAAAATCTACTGACTCAAGCCGAACTTAAATTGCTGCAGGCTCAGGTCAATCCGCACTTTTTATTTAATGCACTGAATACCATTAGCGCGATTATCAAACGTGATCCTGATATGTCTAAACAGCTACTGCAGCAGTTATCGCAATTTTTACGGATCAATTTAAAGCGAACGACAGGCTTAGTGACGCTTGGGGATGAGCTAGATCACATAGCGTCCTATCTCACCATTGAAAAAGCGCGTTTTATTGATAAATTACAAGTCAGTATCGCGATACCTGAATCACTCTACCACTGTAAAGTCCCCGCCTTTACCCTGCAGCCAATTATTGAGAATGCCGTAAAGCACGGCACTTCGCACATGATTGAGCAAGGGCAGATTAAAGTGACTGGCAAGCTCGAAAATGATGTGCTGGAGCTAGAAGTCACAGACAATGCCGGGTTGTATCAGCCCATTGAGGGATCAGAAGGCCTAGGGATGAACTTAGTGCATAAGCGAATTCAAAATATTTTTGGCGAACAATACGGCGTGACAGTGGAGTGCGAGCCCGATCAATTGACTCGTGTCACCATAAGATTGCCCATAGAAAGCCCTGAAACATCAAATATGGATACCCGCACGTGATCACTTGTTTAATTGTCGATGATGAGCTGTTTGCTCGTGAAGAATTAGCTGACCTTTTGGGGCAAGAACACGACATCCAAATCGTCGGTCAATGCGCCAATGCTATTGAGGCATTACAGAGCATAACCAAAGAAAAACCTCAGTTAATCTTTCTTGATATCCAAATGCCACGCATTTCGGGCATGGAACTTATTGCAATGCTCGACCCCGATGACATGCCGAAAATCGTGTTTGTCACCGCCTACGACGAGTTTGCCGTCAAAGCCTTCGACAATCATGCCTTCGATTATTTACTCAAACCCATAGATGCCGACAGACTCAGTAAAACCCTCACTCGCGTGCGTAAAAATCTAACGCCTCAGGCTATGGACTCCATTACCCCAAAGAGTCTTGAACATATTCCCTGCTACAGCGGCAATAAACTCAAAGTCATTGCAATCCAAGATGTGGAATATGTGTTCAGTGACTTAAGCGGCATCCATGTGGCCAGCACGAAAGGCAAAGTCCATACCCAGTTGACCTTGAAAGTGTTCGAAGAAAAAACCCCACTGGTGCGCTGCCATCGGCAGTATTTGATTTCACCTAAGGCGATTGCTGAAATTGAGCTGTTAGATACAGGGGCTGAAGTCACCACTCATTTAGGCGATAAAGTACCCGTATCACGCCGCTATCTTAAAAGCCTTAAACAGCTATTTGGCTTTCAATAAACACAATCCAAAAGTCATCTTAGCGACGTATTTTTAGCCATAAGATGGCCAACAACACTCACAGTTAACATAAAATGGTAACCACTTAAGCTCGCCTATTGCCGCTCACACTGCATTTTCGACCACTCATTGAGATTACAAAGTTTTATATCAACAACTTGTTTACACTCGCCAGAACTCAAATGGGGAGATAACAAAAATGATGTGGTTCCTACTCTGTGTCGGTCTACTGATCGGCGGCTACTTTATCTACGGCGCCTTTGTCGAGAAAGTCTTCGGCATTAACGCTAATCGTCAAACACCCGCTTTCAGTCAAACTGATGGCGTCGACTTTGTACCTATGTCTAAAGGCAAAGTCTATCTAATTCAATTATTAAACATTGCAGGCGTAGGCCCAATTTTTGGTCCTATCTTAGGTGCACTCTATGGTCCTGCAGCCATGTTGTGGATTGTGGTTGGCTGTATCTTTGCAGGTGCAGTACATGACTACTTCTCCGGTATGTTGTCAGTGCGCAATGGCGGTCAATCCGTGCCAAACCTTGCGGGTAAGTATTTAGGTAAGAGCGCCAAACACTTCATGAACGTGTTTGCTATTGTGCTGTTACTGCTTGTCGGTGTGGTCTTTATCTCTGCGCCTGCAGGCTTACTTGGCAAGCTTACTGGTTGGGATGTCAGTATCTTCGTTGGTATAATCTTCGTCTATTACCTGATTGCAACTGTGGTACCTGTCGATAAAATTATCGGTCGTCTGTACCCCTTCTTTGGCGCTTTATTGTTCTTCATGTCGTTTGGTTTAGCTTTCGCAATTATGCTATCAAGCGAGCATACCTTACTGCCTAACGTACAAGCGGGCGATTTCTTCCAAAACTTAAATCCGAACGACATGCCACTTTGGCCTGCACTATTCATCACTATTGCCTGTGGCGCAGTATCGGGTTTCCATGCTACTCAATCACCGTTAATGGCCCGCTGCGTTGAAAACGAGACAAATGGTCGCTTCGTCTTCTTTGGCGCCATGATTGGCGAAGGCATAATCGCATTGCTTTGGTGTGCCATCGCGTTGTCTTACTTTGGCGGAGTAGAAGGGTTGAGTGCGGGTATGTCAGGTAACCCTGCCAACGTCGTCTATGAGGCATCTACCGGTCTGTTAGGCGCTATCGGTGGCTTTATGGCTATCCTAGGGGTGATTATTCTGCCGATTACCTCAGGCGATACGGCTTTCCGCTCTGCGCGTTTGATTCTGGCTGAATTTTTCAATATGCCACAAATCTCACTACCAAAGCGCTTAGTGTTAGCTCTCCCACTGTTTGTTATCGGCGGCATATTGACCCAAGTGGACTTTGGTGTGATTTGGCGCTACTTCGGTGTAGCAAACCAAGCCACTGCAGTATTAATGCTGTGGACGGCTTCGGCTTACCTGCTACGACATAACAAACTACATTGGATTGCGACAATTCCAGCGATGTTTATGACCACTGTGGTTATCACCTTCCTACTGAACTCGTCAACCTTAGGTGCCGGTTTACCTATGACGGTATCAACCATAGCGGGCATAGTCACAACCTTAGTGATTACAGCACTCTTGATTGTGAAAACCAAAGGTAAAGGCGAAATTGATTTACCGGTTGAAACTGAGCTTAAAGAGACAGTCAAAGACTAGTCAAACAGTCCAAATGACCAAACTAAAACAGGCGCTTTATTGCGCCTGTTTTGATCATACTGCTCCACCAATAACAGCTATCACAGGTTTGAGCTAGCAAGGAATTCAAGCTTGACTCGATACCATTCCACACTGTATCAGGCATACAAAACTGCTATACTCCCGCCATAGCACATTGCAACATGCATAATATGAATCAATCGAATAACCCGCTCCACGGCATTAAACTGGAAACGATCATCACTTATTTAGTCGAGAAATACGGCTGGGAAGAATTAGGTGAAAGAATTAATATCCGTTGTTTTACCCACGATCCCAGCATCAAATCCAGTTTACGTTTTTTGAGAAAAACAGAGTGGGCGCGGGATAAAGTCGAATATCTTTATTTAAGAGCCAATAAATTACCCTTGCCGCCACCCAAAGTAGACTCTAGTCAAACGGCTAAGAAGCCTGCGGCAAAAATTGCGACGAAGAAAACCAATCAAACTCCCCCTGACAAGTCAGCTAAAAGCGATAAACCTAACACAGATGACAAAGTAAATAGCCATATTTGGGGTAACAGTTAATCTTCGCCCTCTGCAGCCATAAAACGTGAACAGCCCTCACTTAAGGGCTGTATTATCATCAGCTCTATCGCGCTTTTTGCCAAATAAGCCAAAAATTAGCTTCAGTTTTCCAATTAATGGCCGATAGCGATTTGAGTATCAACACAGTTTGCATCTAATGGAGTATGGAATGAGCATTAATGGAATAAACAGTGCCACAATCGGCTCAACTTTCACTCCGGTATCGAGCGCATATATCGCAGCAACTCCTGCCACAACAAAAACGGCGACTAATGAATCGACAGCAGATGCGCAGGATACTCAAGACACAGTCTCCATTTCTTCAGCCGGCCGCGCCGCATTGTCCGCAGATGTAGGTGCCCCTTTAAGAGACAATGCTGCAGCCAAAAAAGATGGAATAGAAAATGATGCGTCAGAAGAGCCCATGACGTTAATCGACCAACAGATCCAGAAAATAAAAGAGCAGATCAAAGCACTACAAAAAATGCTGGCCAAACTTAAAGGAGATGACTCTGAGGTTGCGGAGCAACAACGTAAGTTAATCCAAGAACAGATAATGCAGCTAAGTAGTCAAATAGCAACCTTGACTGATAAGAAGATGCGCGACGCGCAAAAGTCAGCTTAGACAAGATAACTTACCAATAGTCTTTGTAATACAGCCCGTAATGGATGATAACCTAGATAGGAAAGCTAAACATTAAACGCCAAACATTGAGCCCATCGCCACGACGATAACTAAATCCGATGCGATCAACACTCAATAATTCACCGCCTAACGGCTTAGAAAAGGCAAGGGAGAAGCCTGCCTCATAGCTGCCAGAAACAATAGTATCTTGCTCTATCTCGCTGATAAATCTGAGTTCATTGAAATACCAATAACCCACGGCAAAGATCCTTGGTTGCACCTGCAGATCCCACCATTGCCAGCGTGGTGCTAACCCTAAATCAACACCTGTTTGTAGTACTGCAAATTGATCCGAAAACTTACCATAGTGCTCACTGTACCCAGCAAAGCGTAATCTCGATACCCACACAGCATCCTGCCCTGCTAAGGTAAAGTCATACAAGCTACTGATCCCTGAGGCGATAATAGCAACGTTATCGTTTTTATCGAAGTTAGTGCCAAAACCGATATCTAAATACCCTTCCATTCGAGTATTTTCGCTCGCCTGCCAATGATGCTCAAAACCTGGGGTAACTGTCATAGTGCCTATCGACGACGGTAACTCGCCTTCAGTGATATCTTTGGCTAAATAATCAAAAAAGCCAAAGGAGATAGGTAACCGTAACCAAGTTTGGCTACCGCTATCTTTCTTCAAATCAAAAGTTAACGGAATACTAACGACGGTGGCATTTTGGTTTGCAGCGCGGTAAACGCCAGTGCCAAGATAACTACCAAAGGCGTAAACAGAATTTGGATTAGTGCTAGTTTCTATCGGATTACTACCATTAGCATTATTAGGTGCATGATTGATAGAAAAGTCGGAATAATCCGCTTGAGATGCAGATATAAATGTATTTGTAGCAGAGACACTATCGGCAAAGGTGGTAGGAATAACGCTCAGTAATGCCAAGCACATTAGCGACAAGCTTAATAGCAACCGACTGAAACAATGGCTCAATTGACTTAAACCTTCCTCATTTTTAACTCAATCGGTCGACTCATCATGATGACAAAACTACTTATTTTCATCCATAAAATGATATTCAGACATCATGTGTCCAAGCTCAGTGGATTTAGTTTTTAAGTACGCTTCGTTATAACGATTTTTACCAACTTGCAGCGGTACGCGCTCAACCACTTCGATGCCAAACTCCTTCATCGCTTTCACTTTACGCGGATTATTGGTCATCAAACGCACATGCTTCACCCCTATCTGTTCCAGCATAGGCTTGATCATGTCGTATTTACGCATATCCGCTTCGAAACCGAGTTGCTCGTTGGCTTCAACCGTGTTGGCGCCTTTATCTTGCAGCTCATAGGCGCGAATTTTATTCAGCAAACCAATGCCACGGCCTTCTTGGCGTAAATAGAGGATAAAGCCACTGCCCGTTTCCGCAATATTTTGCATGGCAGCTTGTAACTGAAAACCACAGTCACAACGCAAGCTAAATAAAGCATCGCCGGTTAAACACTCGGAATGAATACGGCCCAACACAGGTTCATCCGCACTGAGCGTACCGAATGTGAGCGCAACATGCTCTTTACCTGATTCGGTATCTTCAAAACCATGCATGGCAAACACGCCCCAAGGAGTGGGTAACTTTGACGTCGCGACATATTTTATCGACATACTTAACCTTAACGACAACTCTCATTCCATGAGACGAATAAGATCCCTAGAAACAAAACGAGGATTAGGCACTTAGCCAACTAAGCGCACCATTCTAAAGTGTTTTCGAACAATCCAGAAATACTTTAGTGTTTTAATCAACTAAACCAAACATGAATGTCTTTTCGATGGGCAGCACGAAGGAATGGATTAAAACGAAGCAGTGCATTAAATACAAGGAGCACAAACACGTGATCGACACTCGATCCCGTGCCAGTGACATCCTATCCCACATTAAAATTTTGCGGGAGCGTATCCAGTAACTTCCGTTAGCCCCATTTCACGGCCGATAGCCGTCATAGGGTGGATTACCACAAGCCCTTTGACAGACTTTTTCAGTTTGCCCATGTCTGCTTGTTCCGCTTTTGTCAAAGCACGATGGAAAGGCAAACCTTTAATATCTGACCCTTGCTTATTCAATAAGCGGGTTTGTTGCCCTTTCACACTGCCGATTTGCTTAGTGACCGCAGCGATTTCGCGTTTGAACTGGGCAATAATGACGTCATCGCCTCTTTGTTCAGCCGCAGCAAGTTTACGACGAAATTTATCTAATTTATCGTTAAGCTGCTGCAGTTCTTGCTTTAAATTCATTCTGTTACCTTAAATTACCTAAGTTAGCCACAGTAAAATCTTAGCCTGATTATGCTAGCGTCTGTGTCAAGGCCTGAGATTATAGCAGCAAGTTACAGATCCTCGTTACCGCTTTTATAACAAACGAATGATCTGATTGCTGCTACCGCGAAAGACAAGACTCGGATCGGCAAGACTTTGTTCAAATTTTCCGTCCACCAGCACATCAATATAAGCCAACACGGCGCGCTGTTCATCACTCAACTCATCGAGCACATAACCTGTCCACAGCCAAATATCCTTCCCCTTACACTCAGCCTTGACTCGTTTGACGAGCGTCAAAATGGCACTGAGATTGACAGGCAATAAAGGATCTCCGCCCGAAAGCGATAAACCACGGCGCACAATCCGCTGATCATTGAGATCGGCAATAATCCTATCTTCCATCGTCCTATCAAACACATGCCCAGAACGGGGATCCCACGTGCTTTGGTTGTAACAACCGCGGCACTGGTGCTCACAGCCAGAGACAAACAAGGTCGCACGGGTACCTGGGCCATTGACCACATCGATAGGGAAATATTGATGGTAATTCATTGATGGTCACTCATAGTGCATTTCATCTTTTAACACTGACACTCATCCCGTGGCACTATTTGATGCCACGGAATAAGTCTAACAGGCAGAATAAGGTAATAGTGTTACAAGTGTTTGATCCTGCGTTTTACTTCTTCTTGCTTGCCATAATTAAAGGGCCGCGCATCAGGACTGCCTAAGTAACCGCACACACGGCGCGTCACAGAAACCCGACTAGGCTCATGATTGCCACACTTAGGGCAAGTGAACCCTTTACTGGTACAACTAAATTCACCGGTAAAGCCACAGTCGTAGCATTCATCAATTGGCGTGTTAGTGCCATAGTAAGGCACGCGGCTGTAGCTATAATCCCAGACGTTTTCCAGCGCTTCGAGGTTATGCTGCATATTGGGATATTCGCCATAACAAATAAAGCCGCCGTTCGCGATAGCGGGATATGGCTGTTCAAAATCAATTTTATCGTAAGGGTTAACACTTTTTTCCACATCGAGGTGGAAACTATTAGTGTAATAGCCCTTGTCCGTCACCCCTGTGACTAGCCCAAATTGCTTCGCATCCAGTTTACAAAAACGGCTGCAGAGACTCTCACTTGGCGTGCTATACAGACTAAAGCCATAACCTGTTTCGGCCTTCCACGCATCCGTGGCCGCTTTAAGATAGGCTACAATAGCGACGGCTTTTTCCCTCAATTGTGTATCATCAAATACATGGGTTTGGGGGCCATAGAGTGCATTCATGGTTTCATGCAGTCCAATGTAACCGAGTGAAATCGACGCACGGCCATTTTTAAAGATTTGCGCCACATCATCATCAGCGCGCAAGCGTACACCACAGGCGCCTTCCATATAGAGGATAGGTGCCACGCGGGCTTTAACACCGTTCAGTCGCTCAATACGGGTATCCAGTGCTTTACGAGCTAATACTAATCTGTCATCTAAAATGCGATAAAATTCAGCTTCATCGCCATTGGCTTCTAAGGCAATCCGCGGCAGGTTTAAACTGACCACTCCCAAATTATTGCGCCCTTCATGCACAAGCTCGCCATTTTCTTCATAGGTGCCTAAAAAGCTACGGCAGCCCATTGGGGTTTTAAATGAACCGGTCACTTTCTCGACTTGCTCGTAGTTGAGAATGTCGGGATACATGCGCATTGTCGCGCATTTGAGCGCCATCTGTTTTACATCGTAATTGCAATCGCCCGCTTTATGATTAATACCATCGCGAATCGCAAACACTAGCTTAGGGAATACTGCCGTCTTGCGATTTTTACCCAATCCCGCCATCCGCACTTTGAGCATAGATTGCTGAATTAAGCGTGATTCCCACGACGTACCTAAACCAAACCCAAAGGTCACGAACGGTGTTTGGCCATTGGCGGTGTGTAAAGTATTGACCTCATATTCCAAAGACTGGAATGCATCGTGACATTCTTTTTCAGTTTGCGCCGTGGCAAAGGCTTTGGCGTCGGTAATCTTCCAATTCAGGGCAATTTGGTAATGCTTGTCGTAGCTCTTAGCGACAAATGGCGCTAACACTTCATCGATACGGTTGATAGTAGTTCCGCCATAGATATGACTCGCCACTTGGGCAATAATCTGCGCGGTCACCGCTGTCGCTGTTGAAATAGACTTAGGGGTTTCAATTTCGGCATTACCCATTTTAAAGCCGTGGGTCAACATGCCAGCTAAATCAATCAACATGCAGTTAAACATCGGGAAAAACGGAGAGTAATCTAGGTCGTGGTAATGGATCTCGCCCGCTTCATGGGCAGCGACCACATCCTTTGGCAAAATATGACTCTTGGCGTAATGTTTGGCGACTATGCCCGCGAGTAAATCCCGCTGAGTAGGAATGACTTTTGAATCTTTATTAGCATTTTCATTGAGTAAAGCCGCATTGCTTTGCTCAACTAAACCACGGATTTCGAGGTTGAGTTTACTGGTCGCTTCACGGCACACATCTCTGTCGTGACGGTATTCGATATACACCCGCGCCAGGGACTTGTACGGCCCTTCCATCAGTAAATTCTCAACCGCATCTTGTAGATGGTGGATATCGACTTCAGCTAATGGCGCGACGCTCTGACTGATACACGCTGCCACTGTCGCTGCATAGTCGCCATCCTCTATTCCAACTGAGTTTGCAGCGGCATTCACTGCATCCCTTATCCTTGTTTCATCAAAAGGTGTGCGGCAACCATCACGCTTAATTACGACTGGCATTGTTCAGTTCCTCTCCATCTCGCCTAAAAATTAACACTACATCTAGTGATTTTAAAAGCATAAAACACAATATGTAGAGCATTAGGCTACAATGACGGTAAGGAGTCCATGATCCAGATCATAGTTTTTAGGATGAAATAAAAGAACAAACAAGAACTGCAGCTAGGCCCAATTATCTGAAAATTGCGCCTTGACCTGCTGATTAAACCCAGCTAGTTGAATGCGTGACAATTTGTGTTTATCACGCACTATGGATGTGAATTAACGTTTAGCAAGCGCAAGATAACTACTGAGTTGGCCCGATGCAGATTGATGCGCCCCCATAGATGAAGCGAGTTGCATCATAGATTTTAGCCCCTGCCACTGCTGCTTTTGAGCATCCGTAAGCGGAGGTTCGGAATTCAAATAATCCGTCAATTGGCTAAGGACTTTCGTGGCCTTCTGGGCTAGCACCGGCGACTGAGCATCATCCATATTGGTTAAGACGCTCTTAGCATCAACTAAGGTATTGATAAGAGGATTATTGGGTGATTTTTTAGCTAATGATTTGATTTCATCATCTAAAAAATCTTGCAACGATTGTTTAGTCGGCGTCGTTGTGCTCGGCACTGTAATACCGTTTTTCGATAAACGCTCGAGTTGCACATCCGATAAAATGCCATCTTTTTGTAAGCGCGACACCAATGCGGGAATATCGGCGACGCCAAATTGACCATCGGCAAAAAAATCCTTCGCCATCGATTGAATTTTCTGTGCGCGTTGCGCCCTTGGCGACAGCGCTATCTCATCGGTTTTACCGTTATCGGGTTTGGTAGCATCCGTCTGCGTTTTATTTGTTTCTATCGTAGTATCGGTTTTAGCCGTGCTCGTCTTTTGGCTATTGGCACCATAGGCATCGGCGATACTGGCACTGCTGCGATTAAGATTAAAGGCATTTAAAATAGAATTCATCGTCAAAAATTCGGCGTCTAAGACTCAATGACGGTTTTAAAGCAAAAACTAAGCCAATCAAGTATTAATCTGTGCAGATCCTGAGTTAATAGCATCACTATGCATAAACCAACTTATATCTAGGACTGTATATCTTCGATCAAGGCAAGACATTGCCGCCTTAGTAAATCGAGTGCCTCAGCGTCCATCTGCACTTTATCAAGCAAGGTTTGCTTCAAGGCAAGAGCTTCGTGCCTGATACCCTCTCCTTGACTTGTCAGAGTGATCAGCTTTTTCCGCTCATCTTCAACGCAGGCTAATCGCGTAATCAACCCCTTCAACTCTAACCGCTTGACGATTGGCGTTAGGGTTCCCATATCGAGTTTAGTCGCCATTGATAGCTGGGTTTGGCTACAGCCATTTTGACGCCACAGGGTTTGCATCACTAAATATTGAGGGAAAGTTAACTCGTATGCCTCGAGTAGAGGCCGATAAGCACGCACTAATGCATTGCTCGCAGAATATAACGCGAAACAAACATTATCGGATAAACAGAGTGGATCGCTAGAAGCTTGGCTATGAGTCTGTTTTGTAGCGTCTAACTCAGGTTGAGGTAAGCAATTTTGCACGTTTAAGCGCCTATCATTTAAACATAACGCTATCTTATCCGATCTGTCCCACCCCATCTAGTTTGCGCGCAAACTATTTGCATTCAATCTTAAAGCCACGTAGAGTTAACATCATTAGTTTGCGCACAAACAAAAGGTGAGTTTTTATGAAGAGTATGACTGAAACCCGTGAGATCCATCTAGCTAGTCGCCCAGAAGGCATGCCTACAGCACAGAACTTTACTTTAGTAAATAAAGCGTTAGCACCACTCGCTGATGGACAAGTGCTGATTAAAAATCTATGGATGTCGGTTGACCCTTACATGCGCGGGCGCATGGTTGATCGCAAGAGTTATGTTCCGCCCTTCGCCTTAAATCAAGTCTTAGAAGGCGGTGCGATTGGTGAAGTTATCGCGTCAAAAAACACCGAGTTCCCGGTTGGTACTAAAGTCAGCAGCATGCTAGGTTGGCGTGAACACGCAGTCACAGATACCGCAGGACTGACCGCTTTACCACTAACTACGCTTGATAATTCACATTTCCTCGGCGTACTCGGAATGCCAGGCATGACAGCTTGGACAGGACTGACTCGCATTACAGATTTAAAAGCGGGTGAGACACTGTTCGTTTCCGCAGCCTCTGGCGCAGTAGGTAGCGTAGCCTGCCAAATTGGTAAACTAATAGGTGCTCGTGTAATAGCCTCTGTCGGTTCAGATGAAAAAGCTGAATTATTAAAAAGTTATGGTGTTGATGCGGTCATCAATTACAAAACTTGTGGCAATCTCACCCAAGCGTTGACAAAAGCCGCCCCAGAAGGAATTGACGTGTATTTTGAGAACGTCGGTGGCGAGCATTTAGCCGCAGCACTAAGCAATATGAAAGATCATGGACGTATCGCTGTTTGTGGTATGATTTCGCAATATAACAACACAACTCCAACACCTGGCCCTGACAACTTAGCCCTAATTGTAATGCGAAAACTCAAGTTAGAAGGTTTTATCGTATCCGAACATTGGGCGCATTATCCTGAGTTCACCGCAAAAATGGCTCAATGGTTAGCGGAAGGCAAAGTCAAAGCAGAACAAACAATTTATCAAGGGCTTGAACAAGCACCTGATGCTTTTATCGGTCTATTTGAAGGTAAGAATCGCGGTAAAATGTTGGTAAAACTAGCCTAAGTCACCAACAAAGCGGTATAAACATCTCAATATGAGATAGCAAATAGTCGGTATCGCGAAAGTGATACCGACTTTTGTTTATCTTGCAATCAAACGCTATCTATATGAAAGCTTTTGACTCTACATTTTGCATCATCAGCCTTTCCAGAGCGCAGCTTCAATCAAGTGGGCGACTTTCTCCACCGCCGCTTCGCCGGCGGCAATCGCCTCATCAGCACGGTGAAACTCCATAGTGCCGATATTTCCCACCTCTGGCACAATACAAATATCTGGTGGATCGCCCATCAACCGCGCCCGCTTATGTCTTTGCTCTAAAATACCCATAGATTGCGACATCACAGCAATCATCCCCGGATTCGATTTAGTGCCGAGCGAAAACTTATCGGTTAGGTTACTGACATAATCTCGGCCACGGGCAAATAAATCCATAAAGCCCGTTTCTTGTCGCGCTGGCATATCCATTTCAGCTTGGACAGTCCTTTGGCTGGTCATATTCACGGGTAACACTTGGATACGCCCAGAATGATAGCCATATAAATCCACTGCAATCACCACATCAACGCCCATGGCGCGGCTGACCGAAACAGGAACAGGATTCACTACAGCACCATCGACTAACCAGCGTTCTCCTTGTCTGACCGGGGCTAAAATCCCCGGCATGGAGCAAGAGGCCCGTACCGCTTGCCGTAAATCCCCTTCAGTAAACCAAATTTCCTGACCAGAGTATAAGTCAGTCGCGACGGCTGCAAAGGGACGATTGAGATTCTCAATATTCACATCTCCTATACGTGCATGCAGCACATCGAACACCTTGTCTCCGCCGATAAGCCCGCCCTTACGCCATCGAATATCCATCAAGCCAAGCACGTCCCAACTAGAAAAACCGCGCACCCATTTTTCTAACTCGGGTAAATGATCATGGGCGTAAGCGGCCCCCACTAAAGCCCCTACCGAACATCCAGCCACTTTATCGGGCTTAATACCCATGGCAGCTAAACCATTCAATACACCTATATGTGCCCAACCTTTCGCCGCCCCACTACCCAAGGCAATACCTACCGAAGGGGTTGTTCCGTTAGCCATAAATCATTTCTCCTGTAACTCAATGCAGTACACGATAACGTAAAATCCTGCCATATCCACTGTCAATCGGTAAAAACGACACAATTAAGAGGTTGTAATACCAATGTAAATAAATACAATCAACAGAGCATAAATGGCACACTTTCTACATCAATCCGTGCATGAAGCAGAGATAATCACCGATGTGGATAGCTGAGCAAGGGCGATTAAGGCTATAATCTGCCCTTACTAAGATTTAGGGGATATACCTTTGCAATTTACCGATTTTTCTCTGGACCAGCGTCTGCTTCAAAGCATAAAACATATGGGGATCACAGAACCCACCGCCATCCAGGAACAAGCACTGCCTATCGCATTGGCAGGTAAAGATTTAATGGCGTCATCAAAAACGGGCTCAGGTAAAACCTTAGCGTTTTTGTTACCCGCATTGCAAAGAGTCATTTCTACCCGCTCACTGTCGAAACGTGATCCTAGAGTCTTGATTTTATTACCGACTCGCGAACTAGCACATCAGGTTTATAGTCAGCTTCGCCTACTTGTCGCCAACACCCAATACAAGGCCATCAGCGTACTGGGCGGTGAAAACTTTAATGACCAAGCCAAAGCCTTAGCGAAAGAACCGCATTTTATTGTCGCGACTCCAGGCCGTATCGCCGATCATTTAGAACAGAAGCATCTTTTTCTCAATGGCTTAGAGTTATTAGTCCTCGATGAAGCCGACCGCATGTTGGATTTAGGCTTTGCCCCGCAGTTAAAAGCCATCAACGATGCAGCCGATCATAAACGTCGTCAAACGCTGATGTTTTCGGCCACGTTAGATCACGATGAAATCAATGATATCGCAGCAACATTACTAAAAAATCCAGCGCATGTGGCGATTGGCGCAGCTCACTCTGAGCATAACGATATTCATCAACGTATCTTTTTATGTGACCACTTAGACCATAAAGAAGCGTTATTAGCCCGTTTGCTCAAAGATGAAACCCATAAACAAGTGATCATCTTTACTGCGACGCGCCCAGATACAGAGCGCTTAGCTGCTAAATTAACCGCGCAAGGTTTTGCAACCGCAGCACTCAGCGGTGATTTAAAGCAAGCCGCACGCAACCAAATCATGGACCAATTTGCCCGTGGCCAACAACAAGTACTAGTGACAACCGATGTCGCCTCTCGTGGTCTGGATTTGCTCAATGTGTCCTTGGTCGTTAACTTCGACATGCCTAAATTTGCCGAAGAATACGTGCATCGTATCGGCCGTACTGGTCGTGCAGGCGCAAAAGGTGATGCGATATCGCTCGTCGGGCCAAAAGATTGGGACAACTTTAAGAAAGTCCAAGTCTTCCTCAGAAAAACCTTTGAGATCAGCACAATTCCAGGCCTCGAAGCTAAATTTAGTGGTCTAAAAAGCAAAGCTAAACAGACGCCAGTAAAACGTGTTGCTAAAGCGGAGCTTGCTAAAGGTAAGAGCAAAAGAACCAAAGCAACCACACCAGCACCGTCGCGGGATAAGCGTTTCATCACGGGCGTGGATGTCGGCGATGCTCCTATGCGTAGAAAACCTGCTGCGGCGCAATTACTGCAAGACAATGATACTGAAGAAGTTTAAAACTAATTTATGCATAAATGCCGATGGATTTAACATCAGATATTATCTCTGATACAAACCACATAGGCATGATCTAATACTGGAAATTGACATACTAAAATTATCAGTCTGTCGCCAAGCGAATCAAAGCGCATGGTAAACGCTGATCCTCAGGTCATTTCCAGCTACAATAGCGCTATTATCGATATTTTGAAGGTGTAACATGAGAGTTTGTGGTGTTGAATTAAAAGGTGGCGAAGCCATTATCAGTTTATTGAGCTATGAAGGTGAAACCTTCAATGTGCCAGAATGCCGTAAGGTGTCTTTCACCGTTTCCCAATCTGCTACCACAGAAGCTATTCGTGAGTTTCACTTCGCTTTTCATAAGCTTATGCAAGATTATCGCGTTGATGAAGTTGTCATCATAGAACGTGAGCAAAAAGGTAAACTCGCGGGTTCAGCGACAAGCTTTAAACTTGAAGCAGCCATTCAATTAGGGGAATTACCCGTCAGTCTATTGTCTCCTGTCACTATCAAAGAGCAAAACAAGCGCAATCCACCCCAAGTTGATTTCGATAGTTTAGATCTTAAAAAAGTACAGCAGTTAGCCTTCGAAGCCGCTTATGCCCATCAAAATCGCCGAATTTTTGGCAAAGTATAAGTAATGTGATGAACTCAGGCTCCGAAGTCATTCGGAGCTAAATCCTCTATGAATCCATTAAAGTACTTAAACGGTTACAGCCTTGATATTCAACAGCAGGTACAGCAACATCTCGATGCTGGCACATTACCCAAGCTATTGCTGAAACGTCATCCTGTCATACATAGCGTTCGTAGCGATAAAGCGCTGTACGACTATACTCAGACGATTAAAAATCAATTTTTACGCCAGTCCTCCCCGCTCTCAAAAGTGATATTTGATGACAAAATTAATATTAGCCATCATGCACTTGGCTTGCATTCTTACGTAGCACGAGTTCAAGGCAATAAAATCAAAGCGAAGAACGAAATTCGCATTTCTTCGCGTTTAAAGCGTGTGCCAGAACCTTTGTTGCGTATGGTCGTAGTACATGAATTAGCCCATTTAAAAGAAAAAGATCACAACAAAGCTTTCTATAATTTGTGTACCCACATGGAGCCGGATTATCACCAGTTTGAATTTGATTTGCGCTTATTATTGACTTGCATCGACGCTAACATATCCCCTTATTCTACAGATAAAGTCGACACCTAACCTTCGTATATTTTTCGCCCAAAACTTGACTGATAATAGTTTTCATTTAGAATACTGAAGTATCTCACGCAGGAGAACTCAGTAATGACAATGACGAAACAGAATATCGATAAACTTTTGAGCAAATGGTGTAAAAAACAAGCTAAAAAGTTACTCAAAACACAGGCGAAATCTGTTTCAAGTTCAGGAAAAGTGATTCCATCCTTATCTCGTCTGAACACCCTGACTGATAAATCTTTGACGAATAAAAAGGCTCAACGAAAGCACCTCACCCAATTACTCTCTAAGCATATTGCTCAGCAAGAATTTGCCCATAGCAATAAGTCAACACTCAAAAAACAATTAAAACTCGCGAAAGCTAAGTTTATTGCCGCAAATGATGCGACATTTTCATCGACTATTATTACTCGACTTTCTCCTTTACCCACGGAACACAGCTTTGCATTACGTCCCTTTAAAAAATCACCCTGTGGTGGCTGTCCCGCATTAAAAGGTAAATTGTGCAAGTGCGCATTAAAAGTGATGCAAAGGCGCCACGCAAGCTGATAGGCACGATTTAGCACTGCATATTGGGTTCTCTGTTCAGTCCTTAATAAAAAACGTTATAAGCTCTTCAGCCGCACAATTTTCCTCTTCGCAACCTTTTGAATGACTCGCTATACCACTTCTAACTGAAGATCCTATCTATTTTATCCCCTTATGTTTTATCGCCACGACTTAGAATCGAATAAATTTTAAGCTTTCATACAACTCGAACAGTACTCGTGATAGCAAAAAAATGCCTACCACAATAAGCATTTTGGAAACAAAAATGCCGATGAAATTTTCATTTCATCGGCATTGATAAACTCTTCTAGAAAGTCAGTGCTATTGTTTATTCAAACTTTGATACTATAAATTCTATTAGCTTAGGTTTAGCTAACCTAAGTTCATTATAGCTTCACGACTCTTCACCATATTAGTGAATGTGCGTAAATCTTGATTTGCTAACTTGCTCGACATAGGAATATCGGCTTTCAACGGATCAACAGGTTTACCATTGATATGGAATTCATAATGCAAATGTGGACCAGTCGAACGACCTGTATTACCAGATAAAGCAATCACTTGACCGCGAGTTACACGTTGACCTTTACGCACTAACGCCTTAGACAAATGTAGGTAACGGGTACGGTACTTACCACCATGTTCAATCACAATATACTTACCGGCAAACTGATGGTCCGTCACTAAACTGACAATTCCATCACCAGGTGCAATAACTTTAGTCCCGATTGGCACGGAAAAATCTGTTCCATTATGGGGAGAAATACGCCCTGTGATTGGGTGTTTGCGATGGCTGTTAAAACGTGAACTCATACGCGGTTGCTTAGCTAACGGATAACGTTGGAATGCCCGAACTAAACTCTGGCCTTTAGCATCATAATAACTACCATCAGAATATTGATATGCACTAATTTCAGAACGACCACTTTTAATACTGACGCCTAAAATTTGGCTACTTCCCGTCGGTTCACCTTCAACATATTGATCATTTACCAAAACTGAGAATTTGTCACCAGCTCGTAAATCACGGGCAAAATTCAATTTTTCTTTGAGTAAATCTTCAATTCGCTGAATATCTGCAGCGGCTAAGCCCATTTTTTGGGCTGAAACGTAGAAAGAACCTTTAATATCGCCAGTCAAAATTCGATTTTGCCAAACACCTTCAACGTTCACTTCTTCAACATTAAAACTACCGTCTTCATAACGCGTAAAAACCACTTGGCGGGCAGCGTTAAAATAAAGTTCTAATTTTTGTAACTGACCTTCACTATCAAGCCAAAATTGCATTCTGTTACCAGGTAACAAGGTATCAAGTGCCAAAATGTTTAAATCAGCTTCTAAAACCTTATACATAGTCTGCTGATCAACACCCGCCTTGGAAAATAACCCACTTAAGGTATCACCGGAAACGATAATTCGCTCAAACTGGGGAGCATTATTAATGAGTGCAGCTTGATCTAGGACTTCAGGTTCAGAAACTTGAGGGAGAATATTTTCAATATCGAGAACAACAGGGATACGCTGAGCAGTTGGCGTAACATGGTTATTATTCGGCATCAACATCGCAGCACCCATCAACAAACTACCCATTAATAGAATGTTCTTTTGGGTCGATGATAAGTTCTGCAAACGGGTTTGCGATAAGTTGATAAAGTTGGGTTTGCCTGTTTGCAACGCTTTTCACCTTTCGTTAACTTTGCGTTCTATTTTTGACCAGTCCCTTTGAGGGAAGCCCGATTTTTTTCCAACTTATATCAAAAAACCGATTATGACAAACGCTATTTCACTCTTTTGTTGCACCATTAATGAAAAACATGCGCTAGTTGGCATTTCCAACTCACTTTGTGTGTATTATCCGAATGTTAAACACGCAGGAGATACAATAAATAACACTTATAAAACAATTTGTTATTTATCGTACTCTGTGAGAATGAGCAACTAAGGCAAAACTATCGTCATTTCGCTCCCATGTGAGGTTTTATTGATGTCGATGCGGGTATTTATCTGCTCTTTCATTTCCGACACGTGCGAGATCACCCCTATCATGCGGCCAGAGGATTGCAAATCCATCAGGGTCCGAATGGCCAGTTCTAAAGAATCTTGATCTAAACTGCCAAAGCCTTCATCGATAAATAAAGTATCGAGTTTAATACCACCTGCATAGGCTTGCACTACATCAGATAGGCCTAGCGCCATAGATAATGCTGCCATAAAACTTTCACCACCGCTTAAGGTGGCCACAGGACGCACTTTGGAGGTATAAGCATCTTCTACTTCCAATTCGAGCCCAGAAGCTTTGTTACCCTTTGCCCTATCTTCCTTACGTAGTAAACGATAACGCCCTTTGCTCATTAGGTGTAGCCTGTGGCTTGCCTCTAACAACACATCGTCAAGCAGTACGCTTAACACAAACCGTTGCAGACTGATCTTATTACCTGTATTTCCATTAGCGACATCTGCAAGGGTGCCAATAACCGCATATTCATCTTCCAAAACCTTAGCTTTTGCATCGGCAATACTCAGCTGGGTTTGGGTTTGCATCAGTAATACTGTGCGAGTGTGAAGCAACTGCCATGCCTGCTCGGCAGCGTGTAATGCTTGCTGCGCGAACTCAAGCTCAGCAGCCAGCTTAATGCTATCGGGTAGTACTTTATCCTTAAGCTTAAGCGCTAACTGCTCGCACTGTGCCTTGGTCAAAGCACTGCGCTGCTGGTAAGCCTCAATTTCGCTGGCTAATGCACGCTGTTGTTCTTCATCCAGCATGGACTCAAATAAGGCCTGTTGATCGGCAAAACCTGCTGCGACTAATTGCTGATTGAGTTGCTGCTGTGCACGCGTTTGCTGGGCTAATGCCGCCTCAGCAGCATTTTCAGCACCATTAAGTGCCGCTTTAGCCGCAACAAAAGATTGGCCAGTCTGTTGTTGGAGATCCCTAACACTAGCAATCTGTTGCTTAATTTGGCTGATACTTTGCTGATTTTGCGCGATTGCTGCGGTTAAGGCCTCAAGCGTTGCAAGTGCAGATGGAACACTTTGCTGCATTTGCGCTAACTGCCCCTGCAATATATCCACTTTAGATTGCAGTGCGCTGTCGTGTGTTTGTCCTTGCTCTAACTTTTGTTGTAGATGCGTTTCCTGTGCGTGCAACAATGCAATCTCTTGCTGTAACAGCTGTAACTGCTGATGGGCTTGCTCCGCTTGAGTGAGTGAGAAAGCGTATTGCGACAAGGTATGTGTATGTTCGTCTAAAGAAATATCAACCGCAGTGCCCAATTGGACCGCGAGATCTTGTACTTGCTGTTGCAAGGTTTCTAACTGCGTTTGTAGCCCACGATATTCCGCTCTGGCTTTGCTCAGGATTTCTTGAGCATTCGTTTCAGCCTCAAGTGCTAATTGCAGCGCTTCATCACTTGGGAGTGGCTCTTGGCTTTGTGCTGGCTGTGGATGTGTTTGGCTGCCACAAACGGGGCAAGGTTCATCTTGCTGTAATTGCCGCGCTAAAATAGCGGCCTGTCCTTGATGCCAAGTCAACAATAAAGCTTTATATGCAACCTGTGCTTGCTGATACTGAGCACTGAGTTGTTGCCCTTTGACTTTAGCCTCAACAAGTTTTGCCTGTGTCGACGATATCCTTGCCACCACTTGTTGCCATTGCTGATAAGTCGACAATAATTGCTGTTGCTGCTGGTGCGCTTGTTGCAATGAGAGGCGAGTTTCGCTGTTGGCCTGTAGTTGCGGCAGAGCGGACTCTAATTCACGGCGTTTTTGGACTAAAGTGGTTAACTCATTTTTGCTGTTCTGAAGTTGTGTTTTCGCGCTAATGAGCTGCGTTTGCTCTTGTTCAAGGGTTTTATTAAGCCTATCCAATTCCCTGAGCTGCGGCCCTAAGGCATTCAGTTGCTGTTTAACCTGTTCCTGTTCAAGTAACGACGCTTCCAACACGGGCAAATCAGCAGCCTTAAGCTCTGCGTTATCGAAGGCTTTTTTAGCATTGATTAATGCTGTTTTCGCATGTTCAAGGGCAAGACTTGCCGCCTTGGCTTCCTGCTCACGGGCCACAAACACCTCAAGCATGGGTGCCAAGTGCTGCGCCTGTTTAGCCAAATTCAGTTTATAGGTTTGCGCAGCCATGTTTTCTTGCTGTGCATCAAGCGCAGCAACCGTTTGAGTTAAGGCATCAAACTGCGCAAATTCGGCCAATAAATGCTGGGCGGCATCGCTGGTTTTTATCACCCATTGTTGCTGCTGTAATGCTTGTTCTTTCGCACTTTGGGCAGTTTCAAGTTCTGGAGTGAGCTTGGCTAATTCACAGCTAAGCTCGTCATCGGATGCCAAACCCGCACTTTGTAAAATGCCATCACGGCGACTGCGTTGATCTTTCACTAAGGCGCGGATATCTGCAGCCTTACTTTTTAAGGAATCTTCAATACGTCGGTATATATGCGTTTGAAATAGCTGACTAAATATCAGTTCTCTGGCTTTAGAGTCTGCCATTAACAATTCGCGAAATTTTCCCTGCGGCAACACCATCACTTGGCGAAACTGCTCCACATCGAGGCCAGTTAAGGCTTCAATCTCAGCAGTTGCCTCAGAGACTTTGCTCGCTACAAGCAAACTTTCATTACCCGCGGCGTCTATCTTATATAACTGAGCTTCGGGCTTCTGCACCGTTGAGCCGTCACCGCTTTTTTTAACCCTGTCTTGCTCTGGCACACGGCGAATACGATAACTGCTATTACCCAACTGAAAACTAAAAGTGACTTCTGTTAGCAGACTATCATCGGCCATATCGCAGCGCATCTGGCTGCCTTCACGCTCATTACCTGTGGTTTTACCATAGAGGGCAAAGCAAATACCATCGAGCAAGGTCGTCTTACCCGCACCAGTGGGTCCATTAATCAAAAATAACGGATTAGTCCCTAAGGCCGTAAAATCAAGTTGTTGAGTCGATGCAAAGGGCCCAAAGGCTGACATGGAAAGGCTAAGCGGTCTCATGCTTGGCGCTCCTCATTGTGTAGCTTAGTCAGGAGTTCATCCATCACAGCTTGCTGTGCTTGTGTTAATGACTCGCCGGACACTTGAGAGAAAAAGTCACGGAACATGTCCATCTCGCCTTTTTTGATATGATCTCGGCTCAAGGTGACTTGTTGCTGCCCCGCCATCAGACCAGTCCGCTCTAAATGCAGCACATTAGGGTAAACGGCTCTCAATTTTCCCATAGCATCTAAAATGGCATGTTTATCAAGGAGTCTGACCATAAGGTAGTCCTCACGCTTGATATCCGTTTTACCTTGGGCGAGTAATGTGGCTAACTCCCCTTCTAAGATACGGACATCGCGTATCGACGTTAATGGCAATAAACTAATTTTAATCGGCGTTTGCGCGCTAAGTTCGACTAAGGTCACCGACTTATGTTGATGTTGTTCACTAAAGGAATACTTCAAAATCGATCCTGAGTAGCGCACATGCTCTGCACCTTTGTATTGCGGTCCGTGCAAATGCCCAAGGGCGACATAATCAAACTCAGTAAATAGCGTTGGCGATATTTTATCGGCGCCACCAATGCTCAGTGGCCGCTCAGATTCTGACTCGCTACCACCATCCAAAAAACAATGGCTTATCACCACTTTCGGCAAACCTTGGCTATCGTGCTGGCGAACTTGTTCAAGCAATAGCGTCATTGCGGCCTCATGGCTTGCCGCCTCACACTCAAAAACTTGGCGCACTGTGGCAGGTTCGGCATAGGGCAAGGGATAAAACACCACATCACCACTTGAACTCGATAAAGTAATGGGATGAATGTCAGCACTCAAAGGCCCAATAATATGTAACCCACTTGCCGCCATTTGTTTTGCTGCAAAACCTAAGCGCTCGTGACCATCGTGATTACCTGCAATCATAATGACTTGCAGGCCTAAATCATGTACTAAGCGGTTAAGCACATCATCTAACAGCGCGACCGCATTCGCAGGCGGAATCGATCTGTCATAAATATCCCCCGCCACAATCACGGCATCCACCTTGTGTTCATCCGCTAGAGCAATAATTTGCTCGAGCACAAAGGCTTGATCATCCAGTAGTGATTGATTGTGTAATTGACGACCTATGTGCCAGTCCGAGGTGTGGATAAATTTCATAATCGCTCTTTTAAAGAAGTGGTGGCGCTAAACCCGAGCGCACATGCCGCCCGTCGATGCAAAATAAGACTGGCAAGATAGACACTGCACTTAAATCAATCGGATTAAATATGTACACAATATTTAAAATACACACCAAAACAATAAGAAGCCTAAAAAGTGTATTAAAAATGACAGGTAATACTATTCAAAAAACTTGAAAGAGTACACCTAACTCAAAGTAGGATGAGACGTTTTAAGTCGTCATTTGGCGGATCTTTTGGATGATATCCACCTCGGCTTAACTTTTGAGCCAAGATGGACGCCACTAAGATACACTCATGCGCAGCTTAAAGAGCTTCTATTGATGAGTGAGTTTTATAGAATGCTAAATATCAAATAGTTTACGAAAATAAATTATATTGGCTCGCCAAAAGTTTAAAACTCATAGCAAGGGACATAGTCACCACCAATGGCTTGATAATCTTTGTACCTTTAGTGACCACGAGACGAGAACCCAAGGTTGCGCCAATCGCTTGCCCTGCCAGCATGACTAATCCTAATAACCAAATCACTTTTCCGCCCAAGGCAAAGAAGATCAGCGAAGCAATGTTAGTGGAGAAATTAAGTAGTTTTGCGTGGGCAGTTGCCTTCGCCAAACCAAACCCCGCTAACGATACAAAGGCCAGCGCAAAAAAGCTCCCAGTTCCAGGGCCAAAAAAGCCATCGTATAATCCCACGCCCAATGCTGCAGTAAAGGCAAATGCGGTAGGAGTCAGCACTTGATGTTTATCATCTTCAGAAATCTTTTTCGAAAATAAAAAGTAACAACCAATAGCCAAAATCAAAAAAGGTAACATCAACTCCAGCACTTCAGTATCGACGAGTTGAACTAGAATCGTACCCAATGCCGCACCGATAAATGCACAAATCAAGGCTAACTTAACGGATTTAAGATCAACCAGCCCTTTACGGACAAAGTACAAACTCGCAAAAAAACTGCCGCCACAGGCCTGCAGCTTATTTGTCCCTAAGGCAACCGCAGGCGGCAAGCCTGCCCACATAAGTGCAGGAATGGTCAGCAAGCCTCCGCCACCAGCGATTGAGTCAATAAAACCAGCCACCATAGCGACGGCAAAAAGTATCGCTGCGATTTGTAGAGTCAGTTCAAATTCCATGATGATTTATTATTCTTCTGATAAAAAAGAGAGTGATTGCCGAACATTAGACTGCGTTTGCCAAATAAACGCAAAGGAGTTATTGTCGCCACAGCGTGAGATAAACTCACACAAAATCCCGAGTCCTGTTCTGATTTTCCAGCAGTAGGAAATAAAATGTTTGCCGAACTACCACCCCTCAATTCTCTCCGTGCCTTCGAAGCCGCAGCACGTTTACAGAGCATGACATTAGCCAGCAAGGAGTTGCATGTCACCCATGGCGCAGTCAGCAAACAAATCAGAGTATTGGAGGATTATTTAGGTTTTGCGCTCTTTGTACGTTTACACAAAAAAGTTGGTTTAACCGATGAAGCCAAACGCTATTTACCCCATGTTCAAGCCGCTCTGCAAACATTATCTAGTGCTACCAGTGACTTGCGCCGTCAGCCCACTAAGCCGCAAACCTTAGCCATCAATGTGCTGCCAAGCTTAACCATCAATTGGCTGATTCCAAGAATGGAGCAGTTTAAATCCCGCCATCCACACTTGTATGTCGACTTATCCATTGGCGACTTTGCCGTGGATTTTAGCCAAGGTCGTTATGATATTGCGATCCGTAGTAGCACTGTTATCCCTAAGGGCGCGAATTATATCAAGCTGATGGATGAGGATTTATGCTTAGTTTGCGCGCCTTCGTTAGCGCCTAAACTGCAAAATATCGAGGACATTAATCACGTCACGTTACTGAAACACACCACAAGACCCGAACTTTGGGAGTATTGGGCGGAAAAGGTGGGTTTAACACTCACCCAAGCACAAACCTTTGGTGTCGAGCATTTTTATATGTTGAGTCAAGCGGCTGCGAGTGGCATGGGCGCAGCACTTATTCCGCGATTCTTCATCGAAGAACAACTGGCAAACGGCAGCTTAGTCATCCCCTTCGACGCCCCCTTCACCAGTCCCTATCGATATTATTTACTCACCCCAAAATCCCCAAGCCTGCCGTTAAAAGCTCAAGCTTTTATCGACTGGTTATTAGAGATTTTTGCGCCCTATCGTCATTAATCTGCATTAAACGTATCTCAGTTCAAGCGAGGCACAATAACGCTATAAATGCCAAACGAGGCTATTGAGATCACTAACTGAGCGCAGAAAAACACCAATAAAAAACCACCCAAAAGGTGGTTTATTAGATTCAAGGCTTAAAGCGCATCAGAATTAGTGATTGCAATGCTCACCGTGAACATGGTCATCATCGTCCATAAACTCATCGTCACCGTCTTGATGTTGCATTACGCCCCAACCGTCGGTCATGCCGCCGAATTCGGCAGCAAAATCATTTAGCATGACTTCTTGTTCAACCAATGTATCGTACTCAGGCACCATATTGAGACAAACAATGATTTCCCACTTACCAAGCTCATCATTCAGATTCAGCTCAAGCTCGCCTTCCAAGTCAGAATTTGTTAATTCTTCTAACGCAGTTTCAGCATCGCGTTGGTCATCAAAAACCAAAAAGAAATCAACATCTAACTCTTTAGTTAAATCGATTCCCGCTTCAGCCATTGCGGCCAGCATTTTACCATTGTCATCATCTGGAAATTGCATTTCTTGCTCCACTGTTTCAGGCTTATTCTGCCGCAATGATTTGAACTGATTCACCATTAAAGCTGACGATGTCGCCCGCAATAATTTTTTTACGTTTACGAGTTTCAACTTCACCGTTCACAGTGACTTGACCTTCGTCGATAAAATGTTTGGCTTCACCACCCGCATTGCTCATGCCTTGCACTTTTAATACTTTGTACAATTCAATGAAATCTTCGCCAGAATGCAAAGCCAATTGATTAATTTGCGCCACTTAATACACGCCTTCTAAAAATAAACCTGCGGCATTATACCAGCACAGTACAAAATTCGCTGAAGATAATTTGGCTAGAGACGTCTTTCATCGGCGAGTAGGCCAAAGGCTGATTCATCGAGCCAGTTTTCACCTATTTTGAATTGCTGCCTGAGTAAACCTTCAAGCCGAAAACCACACTTTTCGAGTACTCGTGCCGATGCGTGATTATCTTTAGCACAATGCCCAACAAATTTATGTACATTAAAACTTAAACAGGCCCAATCAATGACCGCCATTAAGCTCTCAGTCGCATAACCTTTACCGTGCCCCTCGGCTGCCAGTAAATAACCCACTTCGGCACGCTGTTCCTCGAAACTTTGACAATAAAGGCCCGTTAAACCGATAAACTGCCCAGTATCAACGGTCTCAATCACTAAGGTCAGCCAATCGCCAGAACCGTAGAACCAAGTATCAGAACGCTGCTGAAACTTACTGCGGATCACCTCTTGCGACTCTGGAACGCGTACAAAACGATTAATCTCAGGATCGTTATGCAGTGCATAAAAATGTTCCCAATCACTATCTTGTAAGCTCCTGAGTTTCAATCTATCAGTGTAGAGTTCCAGCATAGTGACTCCGTGATGAGCATATAAAACAAAACGGCAGCAAACGCTGCCGTATCAAACAAGCTGTATTAGATAAGCGGCAAAACTTACGCGCGGCTGGTCACTTCAAGTAAATGAAAGCCAAATTGCGTTTTCACGGGTCCTTGTACTTCATTTAATGGTGCACTAAAAACCACTTCATCAAACTCTCTGACCATCATACCAGGACCAAATGACCCCAATTCGCCGCCTTGGGCACCTGATGGGCAAGAAGAGTGTGCACGAGCAATTTGAGCAAAATCTGCGCCTTCCATTATTTGCTGTTTCAGCGCTTGACACTGCTCTTCACTGCTGACTAACAAATGTCTTGCTGTTGCCTGGACCATAGTAAAACTCCTGTAAGGATCATGAGACATTTGCCCCAAATATCATTGAGTTCCCACTAAAACATTCGTTTTAACAGGTTTGGAATCAACAGTATAAAAACTTTCTGTTGAATAAAAAAGTCTTAAAATGCCGTCACTGACAACAAAGTCAATTAACGGCATCTTACACGGCTAAGCTTGTTTCGACGCAATCCAACGATCGATCTTGTTTTCCATGACCGCCATGGGTAATGAACCTGAGGTGAGGATTTGATCGTGGAACGCTTTAAGATCAAATTTATCACCCAAGGCTTTTTCTGCGCGGGCACGCAGTGCCAAAATCTTCAACTGACCGACCTTGTAAGACAAAGCTTGACCAGGGATCGCCATATAGCGCTCCACTTCAGCGACTATGTCACTCTCAGCCATAGGCGAGTTGTCTTTCATGTACTGAATCGCCTGTTCACGACTCCAACCTTTAGAATGAAGGCCAGTATCAACCACTAAGCGCATAGCACGCAGCATTTCATCGGAAAGCTTACCAAAATACTGGTAAGGATCGGTAAATAGCCCCATCTCAATACCTAAGTATTCAGCATAAAGTGCCCAACCTTCCTCGAAAGCGGTATAACCGCTAAAACGCTGGAACTCAGGCACACCGGTCAGCTCTTGTTTGATCGCGATTTGGAAGTGATGCCCAGGAGCGGCCTCGTGCAAAGATAAAGTCGTCATCCCCCACTTAGGCTGTGCTTTGAGGTTATAAGTGTTGATATAAAACACCCCTGGACGGCTGCCATCCACCGCTGGCGCTTCATAAGAGGCTCCCGCTGCTGATTGTTCTCTAAAACTTTCAACCGGCTTAACCACGTAATCAGCCTTTGGCATCACATTAAAGTAGTTAGGTAAGACATGATTGATTTTATCTTTCAACACCATATAACCATCAATCAAACCTTGGCGATCGCTATAGAAATACTGCGGCTCTGAAGATAAAGACGCAAAAAACGCCTTCAAATCGCCCTTAAAACCGACCTGCTCACGCACCTTATCCATCTCAGATAAAATTCGCGCCACTTCACTTAAACCAATTTGATGAATTTCATCCACAGACATAGTGGTGGTCGTATGTGAGTTCGCCAGATGCTGATACCAAGCTTTACCGTTAGGCAAACCTGACCAACCATCAGTCGCCCGCGATTTAGGTAAATAGGTTTGCTTAAAATAATCGCGTAAGTTCGTTAACGCTGGCACGATACGTTCGGCTATCATGGCTTGATAACGGGTGGTCAATTCCGCTTTATCTTGCTCTGAAAAACTCTCGGGGAAATGCTGGATTGGCGAGTAAAAAATACTCTGAGTCGCATCCGTCGTTAACATAGCATCTAACTGAGGAATAATGCGCTCTACCAACACTCGAGGTAGTACCACTTTACTTTCAATACCTTGATTCATACGATTTTCAGCAAGTGCGACCCACTTGATGAAACCATCGACTCTCTGTTCCCAATTACGATAATCTTGGACAGTCTTAAAAGGTTGTGCACTTTCGCCACTTCCCAGCTGCACCATAGTAATGACAGTGCTATAGAACTGGCTTATCGGCATAAAGCGTGAAGGGAAAGTTTCGTCCACTAACGCCATATCACGGTCATAGACGAACAGGTCATAACTCAACTGTAGATCCGCAGGCAGTTGCTTTGGATCTATCGCACGCACCTGAGCTAAATAGTGAGTGTTAAGATCATGACGAGCCTTAAGGTAATCCTCAGTTAAATCTCCGCCGAAATCGGCGTTATAGTCATTAACGCCGACAAAAGTAGCGTAGATGGGCTCAAGCTTTAGGTAATCTTTAAAATAAGCATCCACAAGCGCTAAGTAACGCTGCTCTGCCGTTTGAGTTTCGCCCTGCACAGCTGTCATATTAGCCGAGCTATTTTCTTGAACTGCAGTGACTTCAGGTTTAGAACAACCTTGAAGGGTGAAGATTAACGCTATCGAACCTGCCAATAAACCCAATTTCATTTTAATATTTCTCCTTTTTGGCCCGCTATTGCAGAACTGTTTCTATACTTAGTTCAAGGTCTGCTATCGGAGTTAATCTATGATCTACTCGTTCCGCAACTCAGGTTTCAGGGATCCTGAAACTGGAGTCTATAACCAAACCTATTTCATGGAAGTATTCAACCGAGAATGGCATCGTCACATGAGAGACCACCAAAGCTTGGCACTATTGTATCTGTGCCCTCACATTCATGAAACCGTCAAACAACCCCATTTACTCGAATTCTTTACTAAACAAGTGCAAGAAGCGCTATTAAGAGCAACAGATATGATTGCTAGGCTAGATCACAATCACTTTGCGTTGGGTTTGTTCAATATAGATGAGGTGGGAACGGAAGTAGTGTTAAAGCGAATAGAACAGCAAATATCTGACTTTAACCAAGATTTTGGTAAACATCATAAACTGACAATCGACTATAAACTGGCTGCCTGTATTTGCCTACCTACACAGGAAAGTAAAATAGAGTCACTCTTCAGTAATGTCAGCCAACTTTCACAACAGCTTGAAAAAAATCATGATCAATCCCAAGCTTTAATCCGATTACAGTAAATAGGTTTATTGATACCAAAGAAAAAGCCCCTTGCGGGGCTTTCGATTCAAACGCTAAATGGCGAACTGATTACAGCGTGATATTATGCATACGAGCTTTCTCTTTAATATAAGAGATATAGCTATTTGCACTCTTCTGTGTCTTCTTATCATTAGCAGCTAACACTGCACGGTTATAAGCCGACTTATACTGTTTCAAACTTAAATGAGCCAAAGCTAATTCAAAGTTTGCTTCACCAGGATGCTCAATACCCATTGATATGGCTTTTTCAAGCACAGGGATCGCAGCTGTATATTGTTCATTCAAGTTTAATAAGCGACCTTGTTTCAAGTAAGTCTTGCCATCATTGCTGATGGCTGCAGCTTTACCGTAATACTCAGCAGCTTGCTTAAACTCTTTCGCATTTTGATAGAAACCCGCCAAAATCTCTAAAGACTTAGCGTCCTCAGCGATCATGCCTGATTTCATATGTTTCTGATAAATTTTAGCGGCTTGATAAGGAGCACCTTTTTGTGCCATTAACTGCGCTAAACGCGTAATGTTGCCCGCGCTATCCAAGAAACCATTTCTATAAGCCAAATCGTAAGTTGCAAGAGACTTGTCATAGTCTTCAACCATCAAATAAAACTGTGCTAATTGAACCCACAATCTGCCATCATCCGGGAATAAAGGCACCATGACTTCTAACACGCCAACAGCTTTCTTATACTTCTTCTGATTGAAGTAAGCTGTCAGTTTCATTTGATACAGACCTTTGTCGGGAGCTTCTGCTAATGAAAGACCTTTGTCGGCCACTTCAATCACTTTATCCCACTGCTTAAGTTCTGAATGCGCAATACCAATACGGCGATACATTTGAGAATCGGATTTACAAGTAAATTCCATCCACTTGTAATAGTAAGGAATCGCTTCCTTAAACTTTTTCTCTTGTAATAGCAAATCAGCATAAAGACGCATAGTTGCAGCATGATCTGTACCACCTAAAATATCAGCTTCAACAGCTTGTTTTAGGTACTTGATCGCGGTATCCATTTTGCCTTTCTCGGCATAAAAGTTACCCAACATACGTGCAACATAGGCTTTATCGAAGTCGTTCTTGGCATTTGCCTCTAGCAAAATAGCAATAGCTTCATCGACCTGACCATTGGTATAAGCTTCAAATGACTTCTGAACTTTCTTCGCTGCACCTTCGCCCACGGCTTTAGATTGACGTTTGTCGATAGCACACTTTTCTTCTGCGACTGCAGATGAAAGAGTTAATGAACCTCCACAAACAGAAAGCAATAATAGAACTGCGATTTTATTAACATTACGCATTATTGGTTGCCTCCTTTATCTAAGGTGAAGTCTAGTTGTACTGTCATACCAGGTTGTTTCAATGGCTTGCCATCAACAATCTTAGGCTTGTACTTCCACTTCTTGAGTGCACGAATAGCTTCTTTATCAAATAAGCGTTTTGGTTCTGCTTGAATAACTTCAACGTCGTCAATACCACCGAGTTCGTTAATGGTAAAACGAAGTTGTACCCAACCTTCTTTACCATCACGCGCCGCAGCAATTGGATACTGAGGTTCGATACGAACGATAGGTGTAGCATCACCATCGCGAGTCATCATATTGCCTAATTTAAAACCGGTACTTGGACCACCAGCTTCTACACCACCCATATTGAACGACATTGCTGTGTCAATATTGCTCGAAGATTCTGGCGGCGTTGCCTCAGGCTTCTGTGGCTGTTCTGGCGGTGGCGGCGGCTTAGGCACTACCCTTGGCTTATTCTGTGCTTTTGAATCCTGTCTATCCATAGTGATTTCAATTACAGGGGTCTCGGCCGATGTTTCGCCGCGCTGTGCGCCGCCACCGACCAAGAACGCCATAAAAGCGAACAGACCAAAAGTCACAGCAGCACCAATAATGATCGATACTAGTGCTCTTAGCATATTAATCGTTCCCCGCAGATACCGAAATTTTATCTATACCAGCCGCTTTGACTTGGTCTAGAACTTTAACAACTAAGCCGTGCATTGCGTCTTTATCAGCCTGAATCAATACCGCAGCTTCAGGAGCTTCAGCCAGCATGCGCTCAACGTTTGCCGTTACACGTTCGATATCAACCTGACGGTTTTCCATCATGATCACGCCTGTTTTACTGACGCCGATAAAGATGTTAGCCGAAGGTTTTGAAGTCGCTTGCGAAGCTTTTGGTTTGTTATAATCCAAACCAGAAGGTTTCACAAATGACGTTGTTACAATGAAGAAGATCAACATGATAAACACGATGTCGAGCATCGGTGTCATATCAATTTGCGCTTCCTCGTCTACACTGGAATGCTTTTTACGTGCCATGTTCAATCTCTCTCTAGTGGTGCGGCATGCTGTCTTTTAGCTTTTCTAAACTGATTTTCATTTTTACATCCAGACGAGTACTAAAGAATACTCCCGATAATGCTGCAACCATCCCCGCCATCGTGGGCATAGTCGCCATTGAAATACCAGCCGCCATTAAACGAGCATTACTCGTCCCCTGAACTGCCATCACATCAAACACTGAAATCATACCGGTTACGGTACCTAACAAACCTATCATAGGACAAATAGCTACTAAGGTTTTAATCATCAGCATACGTGCATTCAAATCTTGCTTCGCTTGGGACAGCCAAGCTTCACGGATACGGTGTGCGTACCAAGAGGTTGTTTCCTCTCTAGCATCCCACGCAGATATGATAGCTTTATGTTGCTTTGGTGATATCCAATTAAGATACCAATAACGCTCAAGCATCAATACCCACATGAAGAACAATACAAACGCAACCAACCAAAGGACGTTTCCTCCAGCGGCCATGAAGCCCCTGACGGAATCCCATATGTCCATCAGGTATAGCATCATTAGTTAGCCCTCTTCTCAGCATGTGCTGCAATAATGCCCGCACTTTGCTCTTCCAAAATTTGGGTGATTGATTTACTACGCGCAACGAGTATTGCATGTAGTAACATCAGTGGCAGAGCCGCAACCAGACCTTGTACTGTAGTAACCAGAGCCATAGAGATACCACCCGCCATCAATTTAGGATCGCCAGTACCGAACAGTTGGATACTTTGGAAGGTCGCAATCATACCAGTTACTGTACCTAGCAGACCTAACATTGGGCCGATAGCTGCAATGACTTTCAAAATTGAAATTCGAGCTTCTAATGCAGGCGTTTCTTTCAGAATAGCTTCATCCAGCTTCAACTCTAATGTTTCAACATCAACATCTTTGTTTTCATGGTAAACCTTCAAGATACGACCAAGTGCATTGTTACCTGGGTTATCAACATTCTTAGCTTGGCGTTTAACTTTTGCACCGATAGCTGCCAGCACAATGAAACGCTCAACCGCAATTAATAAACCAATAGCAAGTAATATCAGAATAATATAACCAATGGTACCGCCTGACTCGATACGATCTTCCATACTAGCTTTGTTCGTAAAGATGTTTAACAGTACGCCACGTGCAGGGTCAATATAGAAAGGTGCTGTACCAGAGGCCGTTTCTTCCCATTTAGCAACAGCGCTAACTTGATAGCCTTCAGGTTGTTGAGATAACTGCTGAATTAAACCTAATTCAGGGTTATATACAACGTATTTACCGTCAGCCGTTAAGTTATAAGCACCAATACGATGAATAGTCGTCGTTTTCACGTTACCATCAATTTCGGTAACAGAACCTTCAAACTTAACCACTTTGCCAGATTGCGCCATTTCAAATAGCTGCTCTTGCCAAAATTGTTCTAACTCTTCAATTTTTGGCAATTGCTTACGGGCACCTAAATCAGCGATAAATTTATCGCGATTTGGGAATTGAGCACTGATGTTAGAGCTTGCCAGTTTACCAGCGAAATCACCGGCTTCACCTTTAACTACACCAAACATTTCACCCAAGTCACCTTGAGCCGTTTTTAGATCTTCTTCTAACTGAGCAATTTTACGCTCGTTGTCTAAGAACGCTTGGTTCAAATCTTTACCACGTTGCTTTTCAGCAGCTAACGCATTTTTTTCTTTTTGCAGTAAAGCGGCCTTATCGCCACGCTCTGCTTGGAACTCTTGCTCACGCTTGCTGTTGACTTTACCTTCTGCAGCGCGTTCAACTTTAACTTGTTGCAATAATTGGTCAATTGACTTAGGCGCATCAGCAGCGCTCGCCATACCAGCAGTTAAAGAGAAACTTGCAGCCAACACAGCTGTAGTAATTAACTTCTTCATTATTGTGCAGTCTCCGCAGCAGGAATTGGTAACGCGAATAGATCTAGAGCGCCTTGTTTACGGGCAATGCGGATACCTTTAGTCAGTTCACGCAAATAGCTGTCATCTAACTTATCCCAACCCTTAGATTCTGGGTTGTACATCCAGCCAGTCTTTTGATCTAAACTCTGTGCATAAAGAGCAACACGACCTAAGTTAAAGAAGTCAACCAACACTTCTTTACCATCGAGGTTTAACTTACCTTGGTTAACGGCAACAGCACTACCGTATTCACGCTCAATACTATAAGCATCAAGAATTAGACGGTATTTTTCTGCTAGTGTTACTTCGGCAGTATTAAGAAGTTTTTTCAGTTCATTAACACGATTAGTACGTATTTCAGAATTGAAAGGTAAATCTAATTGAACAAACTGTTCTAATGACTCAACCATTTTAAACATTAATGGCACAACACCTTGGCGAAGTTTATCAACACCATTGATGTCACCTTGCACTGAATCCATTGTCTTTTGTTGATCAGCGACTAAGCTTGCAACGTAATCGTTATATGATTTCAGTGATTCGCGTTCATCTGCGACAGAACCATACTCAAAAAGCATGTCTTGTGCTTGATCGAAATACTTATCAACGTTCTTTTGCGACGCAGCAGCATCAGCATGGATCATACTATCCGCTTTCTGCACGTCGGTAAGAGGATCTGCAACTACTAAGTTGCTGCTCGCTAATGCCAGCACGCCAACAAGTGCAGTAGCGATTTTTGTTCTATTGCTTACCTTGGACATAGTTCCCAACCAATTTGAAGTGAATAAAAAGGTTTAACTTACCAGCAACATAACGACAAGGGATAAATACTTGCCGAAAAAATTTCTGTAAGTTCGTCTTTCTCTTGTGATTCTTAGTTTTTTCTTCCCTTTCCTACGCCCTTACAGGCATAGACCCGCTGGCATCATTTCACAAAATGTTGACCTGTGTCAACATTTCAGGCGACTAAAAACTAGTGTAAAGAAGCGTTAATAATGAAATTTTTTACGAAAGGTGTTTTTTTAGACAAAAATGAATCTTTCGGGTTATTACTTTTTGTTCCAAAAAATAATAAACTAATTTAAACCCTATAAAATCATAAAGATAAACCAGAGTAATACTTGTGAACCCTGTTTGTAAAATTAACATTTCTTAACATGAAAGCAACTCAAGTAGATGTTCTTTACTCATATTCTCCTGATAAAATTTACTTAACTTGAACTCGATGTAAGAACATTAGAACTAGGGGCACCACGTGATAGGATTTTTCGACCACAATAAACCCATCACACCAGAGAACCAGCTCTCAAAAAACCAACTTTTAAAAGTTGCTTTTATGATTAAGTTTGACCCGTCCTAAATAGCGTTGACACTTTTCAAACTCATTTTGGAGAGTGTAATGACTTCAACAATTAAACGAACTCAACGTGATTATTCCCCGCTTTTAAATTGGCCGTTGTCGACCAAGTTGAAAAAGGCGAGCTGACCTATAAGCAGGCCCAAGACAAGTACGGTATTCMAGGTTGTTCCACCGTGTTAGTTTGGCTTCGCAAACATGGAAAACTGGATTGSTCCCAAGGGACACCGTCTACATCAATGCGAGGACAGTTGATGACTGAGCCCACCACACTGACCCCTGAACAAAAGATAAAAGCACTCGAAGCCGAACTTGAGGATACCCGCATGAAAGCCGCGTTCTTCGAAGCCATTGTCGAAAAACTTAGCACTGACTACGGGATTTCTGTCGTAAAAAAGCCACGCGCGAAACGCTCCAAGAAAAAACGGCCATAGGGTATCGCGTCACCCAATGCTGCCGCTAACC
>NZ_JAKKSC010000025.1:0-71477 GCF_025653705.1 Shewanella sp. SM87 | reverse complement strand
CTTTGAATGCATTACAAATTGTGAGAATAGAGTGGCTCTGCTTGAGTGCGCTGATTAGCGTAAATTGTTCATCGAGTCTGACATCAAGAGAGCGGTAGCCTTTTTTAGGATAAGATTGTGCTCCTCAAGACGAGCTATTTGCTTCTTCAGCTCACGGATTTCAATTTGTTCAGGGGTAATCGGAGATGCTTTTGGTGTGCCACCCTGGCGTTCTAGYTTTAACTGTCTCACCCATTTATCCATAGTGGACTTACCTACGTTCATCGCCTTTGCAGCTTCGATGATGCTATGGTTTTTATCGAGGACTAATTGGGCTGCTTCAAGTTTGAATTCAGCACTAAATGTTTTTCTGGTTGTCGATCTCATGTGTTCACCTAAAGTCATCTACGAGGTAATAATATCACCTCTATTTAGGTGGCCAAAATTAGTGTGCCACTACATTACCATTACGCCAGCACTTTCAGCACCATGTATTAATTCTCTTTGATAGTCATTCCATGTTCCTGTAACAGGAAACGACACACCTATAGTATTACGAATACTCTGAACCACTTCATCAATATTAGACTTAATGGTGAAGCTTCCAATAAAATCAAGAGGTTTACTATTGTGTGAAATAAGAAAATCTTTATACCAAGCTTGCTTACTTAATGCTTGTAATAATATGTCCCTAAGCTCTGTAGAAGGCTCTTGCATTTGCACACCATCAACAGTTCTCAGATCAGGAATAGGTAAGTTTTCACGAGGTGGATTCGGTAAAAAAAGAAAACCAAAAGGAGTGTTGGTTACCCTAGCAATATTTTGCGCCTGTTTAAATGTCGGCTTTTTCTGGCCACGCTCCCAAGACAGAACTTTATCTACATTCACACTGATTTTTCGAGCAAGCACTGACTCACTGTAACCAGACCTTAGTCTAGCCCAGCTAAGTACATCAGGATTTACAAGTGCTTCTATTGCCATTTTTAGTTCTAAAACCTCTAATAATTTACATAATTGTATACATCTGAATCTGATTTGACAGTATTTTTTACAGCCAATCCTAAACTCGAAGTAATAGGTAAAGGTTAAAAAAGATGGCCTGCACAAATCTCTGGGGATTAACAGGCGACACCGAGATCACTGAAGTTCACCTCCCCCCTGCGAAGTTGTCGAAATACGCAGATAAAAATGCCGTGGCGACATCATGGATGATGGCGCAGGCTCGGGGGGACAGGGATGTCCCATCTGAGCCGTTAGGCGATTTTTATTGGAGTATGAGACCAGTAACCAATGCATGTAACTTCGCTAGGGGCGTCTTGGAGAATCCAAGGAGGATAGGACGAGCAGTCCTCCTTGGTCGGGTGTGGGGTGAAGCCCCACGACGTTGACTTTGATTTTAAAAAAAGCTTTAGATTGCTCTGCCATGAGATACCAAAACTCATAAGTCAAAAACTCAAACGAAGTTTGGAAACCCACAGCCCTGCGGCGCCTGAGCAGCCCCTTACACTTGTGGTCTATGTAGATCAAAACGCAGATCTTCACAGATCCCATAATAGGCCGATGGGCCGCCGGCACGTAATACGGGCTCGGCGAGTGCAGTTTGATAAATCCCCTCGGCATTGAGTAAATGCTTAGCAATATGCACGGCAACCACTTCACCTAACACTAACCAAGTATCGATCTTGTCGCCATTAGCGGCTGTTAACTGGATGCATTGGGACAATTTGCATTCGAAGTTTACTGGGCTTTCAGCCACTAAATCGGCCTTAACAATGGTGCCAGCTTTAGCCGTGAGTCCGGCAAAACTAAACTCATCTTGACCGCGTGGCAGCATGGCGGAGGTTTGATTCATCTGCTCGGCTAAGCCGCGAGTGGTGAGGTTCCACACAAATTCCCCTGTTTCGACAATATTGGCGACACTGTCTTTCCAGCCTGTGCTGGCAAAGCCGATGATGGGCGGTTTGTAGTTGAAACAATTAAAAAAGCTGTAAGGTGCGAGATTACGTTGCCCCTCGGCATTCCGTGATGAAATCCAGCCGATCGGTCGAGGCCCCACAATCGCATTTAAAGGATCGTGTGCAAGGCCATGGCCTTTGCTCGGTTCGTAAAAATAGCGGTTATCAGCAGTCATACTTCATCCTTTTGTTATTGCCACAACAATACTGGTGCAATTAATACAGCCATCACAGGTACGCTTTTATAGCCGCTATCTTACCCAAGTTTCGAGCAGCGACCAAAAGTCTGTAGGGCAATTTAAGTCAGCTCCTTGAACAACATCTGGCTGCAAATTTCAAATCCAACACACTCTTCTGCTAAAGTGATACTTATCAGTGGGCTAAAAAGCCTAACTCTGCTAAATAGCATGTGGCAAATGAAGGAGCGGTGAATGAACGCGATAAAAGGGGGATGGAAGAGGTTATTGTTGGTCGCAGTGCTGTTAGCGACAGGTTGTGCCAGCGTAGCGCAAATCGATTTCAATAGCCTGTTTGGCACTAGCTCACCGCAAAAACGCGTCGAAAATGCACAGCTTAACGACCAATTTATTCAACAAGCCGAGTTTGTGCACACACAAGTTGAGCCTATTCTCAATAGCCGCTGCGTGGTATGTCATGCCTGTTACGATGCCCCCTGTCAGTTAAAAATGACCTCGAGCGAAGGTATAGAACGCGGGGCGAGTAAGGAAAAGGTCTACCAAGGCACACGCTTAGTCGCTGCCACACCTAATCGCTTATTTGTCGATGCCTTTACCCCAGAAGCTTGGCGTCAACGCGGGTTTTACCCCATGCTAAACGAGCGCGATCAAACCCCAGAAGCTAATACCCAAGCCTCGGTATTAGCCAGAATGCTCACGCTTAAGCAAATGCATCCCCTGCCTGAAGACAAGATTTTAGATAAGCGTTTTGATTTCAGCCTAGACAGAGTTCAGCAATGCGCCAGCCTAGAGGAAATGGACAAATACGAGCAAAGCCAGCCCCTTGCAGGTATGCCTTATGGCTTGCCAGCACTGAATGCGAATGAACATCAAGTGTTGATGCACTGGCTCGAGCAAGGTGCGCCACTGCCGTTTGCACAAGCGCTTACACCTGAATTTATTGCAGAAATAACCCTCTGGGAGAAGTTTTTAAACGGCGACAGTTTAAAAAGCCAATTAAGTGCACGCTACATCTACGAGCATTTGTTTGCCTTCCATTTATATTTTGAGTCTTTGAATCAGCCGAACACCCAGCCTTTATTCTTCGAGTTAGTGCGTTCTCGGACGCCGCCGGGGCAAGCGCTGGATATTATCGCCTCCCGTCGTCCCTTCGACGATCCTAAGGTGGAGCGAGTCTATTACCGCTTTCGGCCTTATCGGGCAACCATAGTCGATAAAACCCACATCCCCTACGCTTTGAATACCGGCTTGCTCAATAACTGGCAACAATGGTTTATCGATGCGGATTACTCAGTCACTCAACTGCCGAGCTACCAGCCGAGCGTTGCGGCTAATCCCTTTGAAGCTTTTATTCAAATTCCTGCCAGTGCGCGCTATCGATTTATGCTGACCCGCGCCCAAGATACCATTATGGGCTTTATCAAAGGCCCAGTGTGCCGTGGTCAGGTGGCGCTCAATGTCATTAACGATAGATTCTGGGTGTACTTTGTGACTCCAGATTATATGGACGACACTGACTTTAGCGCCTTTTACCATTCCCAACTTGAAAACCTACGTATGCCTGCAGAGGAAGAAAGCACTGCATTAGCAGTAACTTGGGTAAAATATGCCGCCAAGCAAGGCAAATATATGCGGGCGCGTAATCAGTTCTTGAACGAGAAATTCAAAAACGGCCAGCACCTTACCATAGACGGACTCTGGGATGGCGACGACACCAATGATAATGCCAGCCTGACAGTACTGCGCCATTTCGACAATGCCACTGTGGTCAAAGGCTTAGTCGGCGAACCACCCAAAACGGCTTGGATTATCGATTATGCCTTGCTGGAGCGTATCCACTATTTATTGGTCGCGGGTTTCGATGTTTATGGTAACTACGGCCACCAGCTATTAACTCGCTTATACATGGATTTTTTACGCATGGAGGGGGAATCGAATTTCCTGACCCTGTTACCGCAGGAGGAAAGGCGCAAGCAGTTGAGTGATTGGTATCAAGGGGCTGGTACTCAGCTCACGGCCTTTATCGCAGGGGATATCAACACCTTTCATCAGCCTACGGGCGTACTTTACTTTAGTGACGATCTAAAGGGCGAGCTGTATCAAAAACTCGGACAGAAGGTTGCTAAGGTTCAACCCAATCGATATCACATAGAAAACAGCAGCTTGCAAATACATAGCAAAGCACTTTTACACACATTAGATCGATTAAAAGGCACACAAGCGACCCTGTTACCTGAACTAACCATGATCATGGTGGAACCTGAAAAAGCGGGTAAAGCTGAGATATTTACCTTAGTTCGCAATAGCGCTCATCGGAATATTTCGAGCCTGTTTAATGAGGCGAGTAACCGCGAACCCGCTAAAGATGACGTCACTTTAGTGCATGGCTTATTGGGCAGTTATCCTGAGGCATTTTGGCAAGTGAAAGAACAGGACTTGCCTAACGTCGTGGCGACAGTAGAGAAAATGCAAACTGAAAAAGACTATGAAGCACTGTTAGATATGGTGGGTGTACGCCGTACCGATCCGAAGTTTTGGGCCTTTAGTGACAAACTCAATCAGATCTTTTTCGACAATCACCCGATAGAAAGTGGGTGGCTGGATTACAACCGACTGCAAAATCGTTAATAAAAAGGGGAACGTTAGTGTTCCCCTTCCTTTCAAATCAACCCAGTAAACTTACCAGATCTTAACGCGATCTTCAGGGGCTAAATACAGCTTATCGCCAGGCTTAACATCGAATGCAGTATACCAAGCATCTAAGTTACGCACGGTCAGCGCGCGGTACATGCCGGGGGCATGTCCATCGGTTGCCACCCGAGCACGCAGGGCTTCGTCACGCATCTTAGTAGCCCAAGTTTGCGCAAAGCCGATAAAGAAGCGTTGATCACCCGTAAAGCCTCCAATCACTGGGGCATCTTTGCCTTTAAGCGAGGCGTGATAAGCATCATAAGCGGCGGCTAAACCTGCTACGTCGGCAATGTTTTCACCTAAGGTCAACTTGCCATTCACGTGTAAATCAGGGAAAGGCGCATAAGCATCAAACTGCTGCGCTAACGCATCGCCTTGCTTATCAAATTGAGCAAAGTCAGCGGGCGTCCACCAGTTACGCATAGCACCAGTCGAGTCAAAGGCCGCGCCATTGTTATCAAAACTATGGCTGATTTCATGACCAATCACAGCGCCAATCGCGCCATAGTTGTAAGCGGCATCGGCCTTAGCATCGAAGAATGGCGGTTGCAAAATACCCGCGGGGAAGTTAAGCGCATTCTGCACGGGCAAATTCACCGCATTCACCACTTGCGGCGTCATCCACCACTCGCCTTTATCCATTGGTTTGCCAATCTTGGCTAACTGGTGGCTGTACTCTACTTTTTCGCCATTGATGGCATTGGCGTAGGCATTGGTCGCAGTCACTGCATAGCTGTCGTAATTGCGCCATTTATCGGGATAACCCACGCCCACCGCCATAGTGGCCACTTTTGCTAGGGCTTCTTTCTTGGTTGAAGGGTCCATCCAATCGAGTTTTTCCACTCGCTGACCGAAGGCGGTCACTATGTTATCCACCATAGTGCTGACTTCTGCTTTGGCCGAAGCGGGGAAATATTGCTCGGCATAGGCATGGCCTACGGCATCACCTAAATATTGGTCGAGTGCCGCTAAGGCACGTTTATCGCGGCTACGCTGCTCTGGCGTGCCAGAAAGCTTAGTGCCATTAAAGGCAAACGAAGCGTTGTCGATAGCCGATGGCAACACATCAGCATGGCTGTTGATATGGTGGAACACGAGCCAATCTTTCCATGCATCTAAAGGCTCAGAGGCCACAAGCGCAGAAAGCCCCGTAATCGCCGTTGCATGGTAGGCCGCAAATTTAGGCTGATTGCCCAGTTGCGCCGCCGCTAGAAAGGCAGTCCAATCGATGCCCGGTGCTTTGGCATCAAAGTCAGCACGGCTCCATACCCCCGAAGACTGAGTAAAATCTTCGCTTGCTTCACGGCTGGCGTGGGCCGCGGCAATCTTGTTTTCAAGGGTAAAAATACGATCGGCACGAACAGCGGCATCGCTCACACCAGCATCTTTGAGCAAGATTTCAATGTAAGCGCGGTAAGCGGTGCGAATGTCGACCATTTTAGGATCGGCAGACAGGTAATATTCACGCTCAGGTAAGCCTAAACCGCCCTGTAAAAAGTAAGGTAAGACTTCGCCCGGCGTTGCTAAACCTTGGGTGACGAAGATCCCAAATAGGTTTTCGGTATAAAAGTCAGTCGCGTTGAGAGGATCGACATCGGCGCGCAGATTTCCGCCTAACGCCGCAGATAAATCCTGCTTGCTCGCAATGGCCTCATAACGGGCAATATCCGCCTCGGCAGGCTTCATTCCTGCGGCATCAATAGCGGCGGTATCTGTGTAAGCCTTGTAGAAATCGGCGATACGCGCTTCGTCGCTCCCCACCGCATGTTGCGCTTTCACCAGATCGGCAATCAAACTGGTTTTATGCTTTTCGGTTGCTTCAAAGGCAACGAGGAAAGCGCCAGTGCTGGAGCGATCGGCTGGGATCATCGTCGTTTTCATCCACTCGCCATTGGCGTAGGTATAAAAATCATCCCCTGGTTTTACCGTTGGCGTCATAGCCGCGACATTAATGCCAATCGGCATTTGAGCCGCAACGTCTTGACTTTTTGGCGCGTTTTCGCTGGTTTTTACGGTGTTTTCTGTGGTGTTATCACTGCAAGCAGTGAGCCCAGCCAGTACTGAAGTTGACAGTAACAGCACGGGAATAAGACGGTCCGACATGAATGACTCCTCTCTTTTTTATTATTGTATTTATAGTGTGATTGCTAAGTTTGGCAGTGTAACTGGCACTGAATGAAGAAGTAAAACAAAGCCAATTTTTATGATAGAAAGTTAATGCAAACAATTTGAGCCAGACGCTTAAACTCGCAGCTTAGCATCATCACGACCGCGCTCAACTGCAGGCACAAAAAAGCCGACACTATGTCGGCTTAATCAAGTTTGCTAACGACTACTTTATAATTTGATCTGAGTGTACTGAGTCCACGCAAGCACTTGTCCCATCTGAGGAATGATCCATACTGCCGTGTGCTCATTTTGATAAACACGATAATAAAATAAATCTTCATCACGGATATCATGCTTACGAATTTCACGGTAGAACTGCATAGCAGAATGGCTGACTTCATCCGGTTTTGTCAGTTCTTTTTGTAACACTTTAACGTGAAAAACATCGACTTTAAGGTCATCAATTGTGGTCTGGTACTGCTCAAACTCACCGCGGATAGTGTATTTAATCGGCGTCGTTAAACAATCTTGATCTGTAATACAGGAGGTTGAATAAAACTTACCCTTATTTTGCCCTTCATAGACCAGAGACATACTGAGATCGTTACGAACTAAGAGTTCGCCCGCGACGGGAAAATAAATATCCGCATGGTAATTATGCTCAAGTAACTCCCCCATTCCTTTATCATCCGCAGGGAGGACAATACGGTTATAGCGAATGCGCTGCTCCATTATTTGGCTCAGCGGAATAAACTCCGCCATATTTAATCCTGCGGGTTTTGCATCTATCGCCGTGATATTGATGATGCCGTGACCACTGCAGGCATCGGCGTCCAGCTCAGGGCAAATCGCCATCGAATAATTTTTGCCATCAGTTGAGGTAAATGCACTGAAGTAATTAAGGTTATTGATGTGATTTCCCTCTGGCGCTAAATGTTTTTGCCACCATGAAGGATGTAAACGATCCTCATCACCAATATAAAAGGTTCGCGCCGTCCCCAGCGTGCCACCAATATTGAGGCTGATATATTTATCGGCATGCCATTTAGCCACCTGTTTAACCACCGCATGGTGGTCGCTCACATACCAAACGATTGCCAAGATAGCGCACAAGAGGGCAATACCAGCAACTTTAGTCCAAACCGACACCCCCACTAAGGCATCACGAATTGCATTCGCATCATTGATCGCCAGCATCTTTACATGGGATTGTTCAGAGATATGCAATTGATACCCGCGGCGTGCCACGGTTTTAAGCTGCACTTCGGTATAGGGTTCGAGCTTTTTACGTAAGGTACTGATGCATTGCGTTAAAGAGGTAGGAGCAACCACCCTTTCAGGCCAGCCGACCTGCAGCAATTCTTCCTTAGTAAAAATGGCATTCGTGGATGATAACAGCAGCACTAATAAGGCCGTTTCGGAAAAAGTCAGGCTGATGGTTGTCCCATTCACATGATCGACTAATTCCTTAGCCTGTTCATCTAACATTAAATAAGATGTGATTTTATGCATGTTAAACGCCTGAAAGATCAGCCAATACTGATAAAGTTTGATTACACTAACAACATGCAATCATCATGTGACATTGTTTCTTTCCAAGAAAACGATGATATGCAATCACCAAGTCAAGATGGTTTATTTTACCTTTTAACAACATATAAGAGTGTGACTCTATACTCAGTTTAGTCATTGTTTAATAAGTACAAAGTTAGACTAATACAGAGGTCGCTAAACTAGATTTCTTGGTATTTAAAGATCCAAGAACAACACAAAAGTAATGCACCAATCCAGCCACCCAGCAAACCATACATTAAGGGTAAGCCCAGCCCAGTTTGAGCAAGCAGAGTGAGACTACTTTTAGCCGCGAGTGTATCCGAGGGAGTCGCGAGTAAATTTAAAGCACGGAACAGATCAGTAGGGTTCAACAAAATCAGTAGATTGAATACAGTACGATTAAACATCTCACTCATTCCAACCACAGCACTGAGTAAAATAAGATCATAAACCAGCACAAGCACAAACCATAAAATGAGTAATATCCCCAGTGCCTTGGCTTTTTCTCGCACACACAAGCTAACCCAATAACCCAAGAGCACGAACACTAATGACAGTAAAATACTGCTCATAATCAAATGGCTAAACCCGATCGCTATGGATAACTGGGCCTGAGTATCGCCCAGTGATATCAGTATCAATCCTGTTAAACCAAAGCCCAAAATGCAGGCAATGGTCATCACGCAGGCATGGCCTAAAAACTTGCCGCACACCAGATGCCAACGTGCTAATGGATAAGTCAGTAATAACAACAGAGTGCCGGATTCTTTTTCACCAACAAAGCTGTCATAACTCAATAAAATCGCACCTAAAGGGAGCATAAATACCGATAAAGTGACTAACCCAGAGAGGATCTGGGCAGGCTCAAATACCACTAAGTTGCCGGACACTGCGCTGCCCATAAAACTCACACACAGAGATAGCAGCAACAAGATTCCCGCCATCATCCATAACCAACGATTACGTAAATTATCCTTAAACTCTTTGGCGGCTATGGTACTCACTATGCTCAGGGCACTTAAACGGCGATGCAAAACCTCGGAACGGTTCATAGGACTGATTCCAAATTAATCGCCTGATTTATATCTGTTATGTTAATAGTCTTTGTGGGCATTGTTGGCGACTGAAGGGGGCAAAGACTTTCCATGTAATGATGAAATACACTCTGCAAACTAGGAGGTTCAATAGAAAAATCCCCCACGGGCACTTTTTGTAATAAGTGATTTAACACGGCTGACTTTTGCTCCTGTGACACGGCGAGCATGAGTCCCTGCCCCGCGCTTGCCTTAACACATGCCGCTAAAATAGGATCCGCTAGCAATGCTTGCCTTTGAGTATTAGATAGAAAATGCAACAAGATATGATTTGGCAACTGAGTCGTCGCCCTCAGGGAGGTTAAGCTTCCCGAAGCCAACATTCGCCCTCGACCTAAGATCAAAGCGCGATCCATCTGATCTTGTACTAATCCCAACTCATGGGTACTGATAATAATGGCGCAGCCCTGCGCCCTGAGCTGAGCGATTTTTTGATACAGGAAAGCCGATGCCAAGGGATCTAAGCCAACTGTCGGTTCATCGAGTAACAGTACCTTAGGCTCAGCCAATATCGCCTGCGCGAGTCCAAGACGTTGCCGCATCCCCTTAGAAAAAGTACTCAAGCGCTTATCTTTAGCGGCCTCTAAACCAAATTCAGCAAGTAATTCATGCACTTTAGGCAAGGCAACGCCCTTAAGCTTAGCGAAATATCGCAGCAGCTCATTGGCGGTCATATTGTCATAAAAACTCACATTTTCAGGTAAATAGCCTAAGGACAAACTCTGTCTGGCATTCATACTTCCGACACTATAACCTTGAACTTGGAGCAAGCCACTTGTGGGGGTAAGTAATCCCAAAATAAGCTTGAGTAACGTAGATTTACCCGCACCATTATGCCCAAGGAGTGCGATCACTTGACCCGCTAGCACCTCAAAACTCACATCATCCAGTGCCTTAAACTTGCCATAGCATTTACTGATATTTGTCGCTTTAACAACCACATCAGCATTCACTACAGGCTTATTCGCTGAGCAGGTCAAAGTTTGATGATTCATCGCGAACCTCCATCAATCAGTACGTGCGCGCCACTTTGCATTAGGGGAAAACGATCACTTATACCGCTCGTCACTTGGGGCTTAAATTGGCGTTCCACCCAACGCAGTAACAACACAACGGGGCTTTCCATCAACAGTTTGGCTTCAGGATAAAGCCAAAACAGTTTATCTAAACTGTCATTCGGCCTATGGACAATATCCCCGAATCCATCGCCATTCAGATCCCAACCTTGATATTCCGACCAGTAATTCCCCTGCCCCTGATAACTCCATTCAAGTTGAGTTTCTCCGACATATTTAACTTGGGTTTGATTGGCCATAATACGATTATGCCAAAGGCGATTTTCCTCTCCGCCCATGGCCATACTGATCCCAGTATCACTGTAGCTAAACTCGTTATCTTGAATACGGTTATGTTGAGCAGCGTAAATAAAAATACCTTTCCCCTCATTGCCAAGCTCCACAGTGCCCTTAGGGTTATGGATTTGACTCGCAACATTGGCTTGCACATGGGATGCCTCAGTAATGTTGAGTAAAATGCCAAAGTCCCGCGCCTGAGTCACACGGTTGTGGTGCAGGTAAATATGGGTTGAATTCATTAGGGCATAACCGCCATCGACGGCAATCGCTTGGTTTTGCCACGCTTCGTCGGCTTGGGTATACATATAGTGAATACCATATTGCAGCTTAGTGAATTGATTTTCATAAATGCGGCTGTGGGTAACGGACTCTAAATACACACCATCACGGACAAAAATCAGCTGATTTCGGTCAATTTGTGGCGAATTAACATGCTTGAGATAAATGCCATCACCCCGATCAAGCACATGAATGGCGCCGTTACCACTAATGCTATTGTCCGTGATGATGGGCGAGTTTAGCTGTTCGCCATAAATACCAAAACCATCACCCACCAAGCGGTTTCCCTTAATCTGCACATGATCCGCCCCTTTTTTGAGTAAAATGGCGGCATCACGGTAATACAGATCCCGTCCCCAGTGGCGAATATTCAGCCCCTCTATACTCACCTGAGGTGCCTCAATGACCAACGCACTCCCTTGGCGTAGTGCATCTAATGTCGCGCCCATTTCCCCCCTTAGCGAAATAGATTGCGTCACCTTAAAGGAGCCTTCATACACCCCAGTGGCTAGCACTAAGGTGTCACCTGCTTGGGCTTTATTAAGGGCAAGGGTGAGTGAATCTGTATCTGTTACCCGAATGAGTGCAGCCCAAGTACCGAAAGAGGCAAAGCACAGCAGCCAGATAAGGACGAGACGCAGCTTCATCATCACAACCTTATTTATCACCCGCGAGCAGTTCTAAGGTGATGTCATCAAATCTCAGTACTCGACCACCGTATTCCTTAGCAAAGGCTTCGGCGGCAGCTTTGGTACTAAAAGGGGCAACGGCAGGTCCCATCACAGCTTTCTTAGTCGTACCGTAAACATAGAAGGCATTTTGAGCATCAATAAAGGCGCCATCGTCAGGTTGATCCCAATCGGTCGTGCCCGCGTCATGCACCATCATGTAATCAATTTGTCTTTTATTTTCAGGTTGTAATGCAAAGTTAAACATATCGCGAGCCGAACAAAACTTAGGTACCGTTTTCTCTGCCTTGAGGTGCACTTGCCCTTTAGGTCCGGGATATTTAGTAATCACCATGCCGCATAAATGGCAACGGTCATGCTCGTGGATCATCTCGGCTTTATGAACATGGTCTGTGGCCTCGCTTTTATTACAGCCAAATAGCAAGGGCACTAACAGCAACAATGCATAGTATTTCTTCATCCTATTTATCCTTTTATTAAAAATATCAACGCCTCGCCAGATTCCTTGCAGGGACAGATCTTTACGGCGAGGGTTGATAGAACGGGTTTCATCTTTCATTCATTTTGCTTTGTGCTTTTGCAATCGCATTATCGATTACTTCACGGTTGATACTGTCGCCATTGTGTTTGAGCAGGAGCTGCCAATGGTCAATGGCCTCTTGGTTACGAGCATGCAAGTAAGCATCTGCCGCGAGTAACATATGGGTTTGAGGCTCAAAGGGAGAGAGTGCTAATGCTTTGGCAATCACCTCTTGGGTTTCAGGTGTCATTTGCCGAAGCTCACGGTAATAAAGCGCGTTAGCTTTTGCCCCTAACACTTCGGCATCTTCTCCCCCTATTTCGAGTAATTTATCTAAGGTCAGCACCGCATCTGAGTACAAACCTCCCGCATTGTAAGCCTGAGCTAATGACATAAGTGCCAAGGTGTTTTGCGGCTCACTCTGAGCCCAACGACTGGCTTTGGTGATCTCGGCCGCCACTAAATAATCAATATTTTCATCAAGCCGACCTTGATCCCAATCCCTAAAACGGCCTGTTTGACTGTAGATAGCAAGGGTCAGCAGCACTAGGACGATTCCCATCGCAAAGGGCACTTTGCTCGACATGTTTGGCAACTGTGCGATTCCCATTACTAGGTTTAGACGCATGTGCTGCCAATAAATGTAAGCAACAAACAACAGTAAACTGATGCCAATGCCTAGTCCTAAGCTCACCATTCCAGTCTCCATTTCACTCTCCAAACAACTCGTTTTAGGAGCCTGATTAACCGTGTGCAGGCATCATCTTTTTATTTTTCATCTCTTTCATTTCGCTGGGTTTCTCAATATTTTTCAGTTCAATTTCAAAGATAAGTGCTGACTCAGGAGGAATAATACCTACAGCTTCAGTGCCATAGGCAAGGCTTGCTGGTACCACAAAACGGTATTTAGACCCCACAGGCATCAACTTTAATCCCTCTTCCCAAGCGGGGATCACCGACATTAATGCAAAGCGAGTAGGCTCTTTACGTCCAACCGTATTTTCAAACTCAGTCCCATCGATAAGAGTGCCAACATATTCCACTGTGACCACATCTTCTGGATTGGGTTTATGACCTTTACCTTGGGTTAAGACTTCGTATTGAAGACCAGAGGCGGTGACTTTAACGCCAGACTTTTTTTGATTTTCAGCAAGATATGCCGCACTTGCCTTTTTAGTTTCTGCCATTTGTTTTTCAGCAACGACAGTTATTGCGGCATTGAGTTGTTCTGCTCTTTGGTTCAGGTAGGTCAGCACTTCTTCGTCGGTTAATTGCTGTTTATCTTTAAGCGCATCCACAAAACCTTGCACGACTAAGTCGACATTCACCTCTGAACCCAATTCAACTTGGTTGTAAACTTGACCAGAAATGTAATTACCAATAGAAGCGCCAATGCTGTAGGAGGTTTTATCTGCATCGGTTTTCAGACTTGTGGCGGCAAAACTGGCTACCGAAACAAATAATGCGGCGCAGGTCGCCACTGTGATGCTTTTGGGGATAAAAGAAGTTGGCATACGTGTTTTCATTTTATGTTCTCTACAATGTTAACCCTGTGGGTTTCGCCTTTTGGCCCTGCAAACCAAACCGATAAAACATCGGTCCTGTGTGTTACTAAGGTTTTTCTGTTACTCGACCCGACATACGCCAGCCATAAATACCATCGGCCATATGACGCACACCTGTGTAACCTAGCTTCATGGTTTCTCTCGCCGCCATATTGCTGCTGGTGCAAAGGCGGTTAGCGCAGTAAAACACCATGACTGCATCTTTATTCTTTGGAAGTAACTCTCTCCAATTCTGAACATTGAAAAAAACTGCTCCGGGGATAAAACCTTCTGCCCATATCTCCAGTGTATTTACGTCGAAAAAATAAACGCCTTGTTTGCCGACTAAGGTTTCCGCTTCCATCATCGAAATGGGATTTAATTGGATTTCGTTATAGGGCACTTCAGACATTTCTGAGCCACCACCGGCGATGACTGGCATAGCAGTCACGCCTAAGGCCAACACCATCAATATTCGGCTTACACTTTGACGAAGCATGTTATGCATAATTAGGCTCTCATATTCCCCGACACCCAAAGGTGTCGGGGATAACTAGGACTCAAGTTAAATTATATTTTCTTCGCACTCAGCGCATTACCATCAATAATGGCTTGGGCTTGGGTCACATAGGTCAAGGCGGCATCTAAGCGTTTTTGTGAGTAACGCGCACCATGAACACCCCATGAACCATCGGCTTTAATCAGCTTGAGGACATCTTGAGCTTTATCGGTCAACAACAGCACTTGCGTCTTATCTTCTACCGATAACTTCGCCATATTGGGGGACTTATCGATGCTAATAAGGGCTTTTTCTACTTTGGCATAGGTTTCTTTCACTGGTTTTTGCCACTTCTGAACTTTGCCGTAGATTTGCTGTTGATCTTTAAAGTGCAGACCCTCACCCAACTTAGATTGAAATTGGCTATGGCAACCTTTGTTATCCACTACATCGTGATCAGAAGCGGAAGTACGAGCACAGGTCCACATCAGATCGAGGTAGTTATGGCCATTTTCGTCCTTCGCCACAGTCCAGCCCTTAGTGGATGAGTCGCGAGACTTACCTTCAGGTGGGTTAAGCGTCTTACGCAATGGATCGACATCGATTTTCCACATGTGCGACTTACGAACGTTGTCGAAACCGGCCATATCAGGGAACTGGATCGCAGTGAAGTTTTCACAACTACCCATGTTTGGCATATGACAGCTTTGACAAGTTTGTTTACTGTGGGTCTTGGTATTACTCGCAATTTCAGCCTGTGCCGTATGGCAATCGGTACATTCTTTGATGAGTTTTGGTTTAGTAATACCGGATTTCCAATCACCATCAGTCACTTCGTGTGGATCATGACAGGTAGAACAACGCATACCCTTATCGTAGTGAGATGAGGCAAACATTTGCGAACCTTCTGTACCACAAGATGGGCACGAAGATTTCATCTTCACGTTAAAGGCATATTCCAGTTTTTCTTTACCCTGTGGGGTTTGCGCAAGTTCTTCTACGAAGTTAAAACGCTGGTGACAACGCTCACAGTTAGAAGGCATACCACCACCGATACCGCCGTCTAAATGACCACCTGCGCCATGGCACTCTTCACAGGTAATACCGAGTGACACTGTATGTTTTTGGAGCTCTTTAGGATTACCAAGGGCTGCAAAAAACTCATCTTTAGTTTTAAAATCAAACTTAAAGGTGTGGCACATTTCGCAATAGGAACTCGCAGGTTGGAATAAGAATTCCTTCTCGTATTTAGCACCATAGGAGCTCATACCCCATTGGTGTGAACCACTCGCGCCAAAATCTTCCATTTTAGTTGGAAATTCAGGAATAACTTTCTGAATTTTCTTCGCCATTTCAGGGGTTAACCATTCAGCCCAACCACGGGAGAATTGGTTACCACCGGCGACCATAGTGCCAGTACCATCTTTGAGTAAACCGTCTTTCACATGGAAAGTACCGCGTACTAAGTAGCTATCGATAAAGCCGTATTTGGTTCTTGGTGTTCCCACCGTCGCATAAATTGCATCAGGGGTAATGCCGTCTGGCAGGATAGAAGTATCCTTAGTGCCATACATGGTTTTGTTTAAATCGTTATCGACTTCGGGATGACTCCCCGGAAAACGTAAGGTTTTTGAATGGCGTGAACGTTTCCACTTTTCATATTGTGGGCCGTGGCACTCACCACATTTTTCAGGACCAACAAACTTATTTGGGAAATCCAAAATCGACTTGGCACCGAGGCGATATTGCAATGCCATAGGGCGATTGCCCTCTTGATGTTGGCTATATTTTTGGCTATCACCACCGTGTAAGTATTCTTCACCACGGTCACTGACCTTATAGGTTCCTTTTAAACGACCTTGCTCGGCATATTTAAATACCGGATGATTTTCAAAAAGAAAATCAAACAACTCTTTTTCCTGAACAATATAATCCTGCAGTGTTCTTACACCACGGGATTCTAGTGTTAGATCGGGATTAGCCATAATTCCCTGAGCTTCCGCACTCATTTGTTTATTACCATAGCCAGGCTTTACCTCGCCCGGTTTAGCATCGGATGCTATTCCGGCCACACTGATGATAGTACCTAAACAAAACAGCACGCTGAGTGCTATTTTGGATTTCCATCGTTTCATCATTCACTCCTAATTATCATTAGTTTTTTATTTTCTACTGAACCTAATTGCTCACTGAACGACATAAACAATTGACCAGTTACAGCATGGTGGAGGCAAAAAACCATTAAAAATCAGAGCTAGAGCACACTAAATTTGCGCTGATAAATCAAGATGAATGAAATCAACTAAAACAAATAAAATACAATAACTTACAAAATTAATGCCATTTGTTTTTTAGAAGTTAAAAAGCACATTTCAGTTATAAAAAAAACTAAAAATGCATTTTACTTTTCAAAAAACATCAAGAGTAAAAAGGAATAATTTAATAACGGATAAGATCACATTATTAAATGCAAAACTCGACTAATCTTAAAATCAACAGTGATTAAATCTTGTGATTAAACTGACTTTTACTACGAAAAAAATTATATGTACATTTAAAATCACAATAAAATAATTCAAGTTTTTGAGCGAATCGAATAAAAATTCAGCCAGTTAAAACCACATAGGTAAAATAGTTAACTGTTAACACCATATTACCGCGACCACATTATTCTAAGGCATAATAAATGACAACTATGCTTCCAGAAATTGGACATATATTACTGATCATCAGTAGCGTATTGGCATTATTTTCTGCAGCACTACCTTTAATCGGTGTTAAGCAGAATAATGCCTATCTAGTGGGATTAAGCCCGATACTCTTTAGAGCCATATTTACCTCAGTATTTGTTTCACTTCTTTGCTTAATTTATTGCTTTATGACTGATGATTTTTCTGTTGCTTATGTCGCAAACCACTCGAATAGCCAATTAGCCTTGGGTTATAAAGTGGCCGCCGTTTGGGGCAGCCACGAAGGGTCAATGCTGTTTTGGATATTTGCGATTGCACTTTGGGGCGCGATCATCAGTTATCGCATAAAAATGGCGGATTGCACTCAAGATAAGGCCAGCGATAAATACCAAGACGCCCTGTATTTTGCGAGGCTGTTGGCCATTTTGGCATTAGTAATCCTTGGTTTTAACTTATTTTTACTCTTTACCTCTAATCCCTTTGCCCGCTTATTACCTAACATTCCGATTGAAGGGCGAGATCTTAACCCCATTTTGCAAGACATAGGACTCATACTGCATCCGCCCATGCTCTTTCTTGGTTATGTTGGCCTCACAGTTTGCTTTGCCGCAGCGTTAGCATCACTGCTCGGTGGTGGTTTTAATACTCGTCAAATTAACTATTTACGACCTTGGGTATTATTAGCGTGGGTGTTTCTAACGGGCGGCAATGCCTTTGGATCTTGGTGGGCCTATAACGAACTGGGTTGGGGTGGTTGGTGGTTTTGGGATCCGGTAGAAAACGCCTCCTTTATTCCTTGGCTTGTGGCAACAGCATTAGTACATTCCCTCATTCTCACTCAACGTACTCATGGCTTTAAACTCACGACTTTACTGCTGTGCTTATTGGCATTCTCACTCAGTTTACTCGGCAGCTTTTTGGTGCGTTCCGGCATAGTGCAATCGGTACATGCCTTTGCTGCCGATCCGACCCGTGGTATGTCAATCCTCTGCTTATTAGTGATTTTTGTTGGGGCTGCGTTACTCATTTTTGCACTCAAAGCCCACCATTTAAAAGCGGATGTGACTTTCGCGCTTTTCAGTAAGGAAACGCTGTTACTGCTCGGGATCGTTATCTTAGTCGTAGCAGCGTTTTCCGTATTACTCGGTACATTTTACCCTTTGATCTATGAGCTACTCGATTTAGGTACACTTTCAGTGGGTGCCCCTTATTTCAACGCTATATTTGTCCCCCTCACTTTCTTGCTTGTCCTTTTAATGGGCATTGCGCCCTTAGTGCAATGGCAAATAGCGCAATGGCAAAATGCCTCAAAGACTCGTATTACTTCCCTGCTCATTCCTAGCCTAGTGATATTAGCCGTCGCTGGCTGGGTAAGCTTACAGGCCGCCTCGGGCAGTAGCTTATTTTTACTCCTTGGCACTGCCGCAGCACTTTGGTTGCTGGTGTGTTTATTGCTCACGATATTGGCAGCCTCAGGATTAGGTAGACGAATATATGCCCGTCAATTAACCCAAAACCGCAATGAGCACGGCTTAAATCCTCCCGTTAAAACATCAAAACAAGGGTTTATAGCCATGCTATTCGCCCACTTTGGGGTGGCTATCACTATTATTGGTGCAACATCCATCTCCTTTTTTGAACAGGAAGCCCTCCTCAGAATGGGCCCTGGCCAAGGTAAACCGTTGGCGGGTTATATCTTAGTGTATGAAAGCACTGAGAATGTCGAAACCAACAGCTTTACGGCAATCCAAGCCAATATCAGTATCCGCGATGGTGCGAATGATGAAGTGATCCTCGGTTACGTTAGGCCGCAACGCCAAACCTTTAAAAGCAATGGGATGGAAATGTCCCACGCGGGTATCGAACATGGATTCTGGCGGGATATTTATGTGTCTATGGGGCTGCAATTAAGTGACAGCGAATACCTTATCCGTATCAGCTATAAACCCCTTGCGAGTTGGATCTGGCTTGGTGCGCTATTAATGATGCTAGGTGGGGCGATTGCCGCTTGGCCTACTCGCCATTTTAGCTACCAAGCTGATTTAACAACCTTAGGTAACCTATCCCATCACAAACCACAGGAGACACTTGCCTAATGAATCCAATATTGCGCTTTTTAGTCTTACTGCTCCCTATCACCTTATGTGGGATAGGGATCCCATGCTTATCCGTAGCGCAAGCTCAGCCCATATCAAGCCTTTCCTACCAGCAACAGGCAATAGATATCAGTAAAGTGCTGCGTTGCCCTATGGCGACGAATCAAAGCCTATTTGAATCACAGGCGCCAATCGCCCACGAGCTCAAAGCACAAATATTCTCGATGCTGGAACAGGGGCAAAGCCAAGATGAGATTATCGATTTTATGGTGCAACGCTATGGTCAAAAAATCCGTTATCAACCTGAATTTAATACCTCCACCTTCGCACTTTGGTTTGGGCCACTGCTGTTATTAGTGCTTGGTGTTGGGTTGTGTCTCGCATTGGTAACCCGTAGAAAAACACAAACGACTATTTAAAAGTAAAGGATAACCAGATGAAATTACACTATTTTCCCTTTGTTCTACTCGCGTGTTTGGGTCTGTTTTCTAATAGCAGCTCAGCCCACTCACTAGACAATAAACTCTACAGTACAGGAGAGCCCCTCCCTAAGCCCCTTGTGATGACTGGTTTTATAGAAATGCAGCACGCACGCGGCGTACCAGAAGTTCCCTTTATTGATGAATCAGGACAAACCCAAACCCTAAAACAGCACCAAGGAAAATTGGTTTTAGTCAATCTTTGGGCAACCTGGTGTGCACCCTGTTTAAGGGAAATTCCAGAACTCCAAAAGCTTAAGCAGCAGTATCAAGGGAAGAATATCGCCATCATTCCAATCTCTATCGATGAAGAATCTAAAGATGTACGCCCTTTTCTTAACCAACATGGCTTTAGCGGCTATGCCACTTGGCTTGACCCGGAGCAAAACATAGAACAAATCATTCCCGCGAATGTCGTACCCGCCAGTTATATTTTTGATGCTAAAGGTAATCTTGTCGGTTTTGTGCGGGGATATCTCGATTGGGCTGATAAAGACGTTGGCCCTTATCTTGATCAACTGATTGCAAAATACGGCCAATAATCACCAAGTAACACAGGCTCACAATATATTTCTCCATTCGGTCATCCGCCAAAATTTGCCGAAACCCGCTGCCGCCTATTTGGCTGCGGGTATTTTTATCTCTGCCCCATCTTTGTATTCTGCGACGCATTTCTTTAAAATTGCCGCCAAACTCTTTATTTCAAGGCAAATCAGATGAAACTCACCCGCTTAACTCAACCTATTTATGACCACTTATATCGTGATATCAGTGAGTTTCGTAGCACCTTCGACTTGCCCGTTAATGATGTTGATTCTTTAGATGACAAGGCCGATACCTTACATACTTCACTGATTATTGAGGAGTTAACTGAACTTGCAGAAGCCGATAGCCGTATCGAACAGGCCGATGCCATAGTCGATTCTGTATACGTGTTAATGGGCCGTCTAGTGCACTTAGGCGCGCAAGCAATGACGGACAGACTCGAAATCAGTTACCTGATTGACTTGTTGCTTTGCGTGGCTCAAAACCGTGAAATCGACTTTATTAGCTGCTGGGATGAAGTCCACTCGAGCAATATGAGTAAAGTGTGCCGTAACGAGCAAGAACTGGCCGAGACCATTGCCTTCTATGCCAAGCAAGGTGTTGAAATTGTCGGTAGTCAGCAAGGTGATTTCATCATAGCCAAATGTGCTAAAGATGTGGAAATGGCAGGTAAAGTGGTTCGCCAAGGCAAGGTACTAAAATCGGTTTACTACCGCCCAGCGGATCTGACTACACTGGTTAAAGCCTAGATTTTATAGCTTTTTTTAAGAGCCTGTTATTTGCAGGCTCTTATTTCGCCAAGGCAATTATCTCGCCTAAGCGATTATCCAGCAGTAATGACTTTTCAGCGTGTGTTTTAACGAGGCAATCCGTATGAATCCAGCAAAAGTCATGCGTGCCGAGGTTAAGCAATTGACTGATTTACCCAATATTGGCAAAGCCTGTGCGGCGGATTTACGTTTGCTCGGCATAGATAAGCCTGAGCAGCTGTTAGATAGAAACCCCTACGAGCTGTATCAAACGCTGTGCGACAAAACGGGCCAGAGACACGACCCCTGTATGCTCGATGTGTTTATCTCCATCACCCGTTTTATGGCAGGTGAAGATCCTAAACCCTGGTGGTTTTACACCGATGAGCGCAAAAATACCTTAGAGAAATGAAGCTTTAGCGACTATCTATCTGCCTGTTTATCCAATGGTATCGTTTCGGGCTCTTCCCTTAACCACTCACGCCAAATGGCCACCAGCAGGGCCATCAATACTGGACCAACAAACAAACCGACAAAACCCATGGTTTTTACGCCGCCGATCAAACCGAAAAAAGTCGGTAAGAAAGGCAATTTAATCGGCCCACCGACAAGATTAGGCCTTAAGGTTTTATCGACAATAAACAACTCTATGCTGCCCCAAAGAAACAAGCCGACCCCCGCCGTCATATCGCCAGTGCCGACAAGGTAGAGTGAAATCAAGGTAAACATGGTTGGCGCGCCGCCGGGAACCAAGGCCATAAAGGCGGTTAACACCCCAAAAGCCACGGCCGAAGGTACTCCCGCAATCCAATAGGCAATCCCCAGCACTATGCCCTCACCAATTGCGATAAGCGTCATACCTATCACGGTAGAACTGACTGTTGCAGGCACCACACGGGAAAAACTATGCCAGCGAGCAGGCAGCACTCGCTCACCCACGATATCCAACTGTTTAGCCACTTGCGGACCATCTTTATACAGGAAAAACAAAGTGATCAGCATAAAAAGTAAGGTCAATAACAACCCTAAAGTATTCCAACCCAATTGCAGCACCCAACGGGAAATGCCACTCAAATTCTGGCCACTAATGGCACTGATAATTTGGCCTAATTCATGGGGTTCACCAATAAACTGCTGCCATTGCAGGGTTAACCATTCACCCATCCAAGGTAAATCTTTGATCCACAAGGGCACGGGCGAACCGTGTTGGTTAGTAAACACCAACCAATCAACCCAAGTTCTAATCTCTTGTAACGCATAGGAAAATACAAACACCAGCGGAATAATCAGCCCGAGCACAATACAACATAGGGCAATGGTTGCTGCCAACGCCGAGCGACCACCGCATTTTACCAATAGTTTTTGATAGAGAGGCCAACTTGAAAAACACACAATCAATGCAGCTAAGGCGGGCACTAAAAAATCGATAAAAAAGAATACGCCAGCACACAAGAGCAAAACCAACAAACTACGGCCAATAGCGGCATTACTGAAAATCGGCGTCATAGTGGTACGGCTCCCAAAAACTTAGATGAATAAACAATAGGCTATACGCCACATTGAGCGCGCAAATACACTCTTATAAACGCTAAGCAGACTAACTCAGATTGGTCGATAAATCATCTAATTAGCATATGATTTCATGGTTATAAATCTATTCTAAGAAACTTTTTTGTAATTTTGGAGTATGCCCAATGCATCAGCTAACACTTGGGGTTCATCCACTACTAAATTGATCACAGTTAACGGCTCAGGCAATTGTCCCATGCCGCCATAATAAGTTTGGGGCCGCTTAAAAATCAGCTGCACATTCGCGGTATCACCGCGGCCTATCGTCAATATTTCTGTTGCATTGATTGCAGTTGAATCACCTACCGATTTCCCCCCCATTTGCTGTGGCTGTACATGAGTCAAAAATGTTCCCAATTTCAGTTCACTTATCTGGGTTAAATCGATCGACATAAAACCCCAGAGACCATTATTGATAATGAGCTTACCTTCCCTTTGATACAGGGAGTAATAACGACTGATACGGTAATTGGCAGCAATTAATACCACTGAATACAAGATCAAACCAGAAACGAATACGGCAGCAATATGACTCATATTATCGACTAGTGTGTAACTCACAGTGGCAGCAGCGATTAAACACATTATGATGACTAATGCATGCCAAGGCTGGGCACTGAGCAACTTAAGCTGAGTGATGGATAAAGGGTGGCGACGGGAAAAATAAGGAATAGCGTAATACCAGCTCGCGGGTTCAGTGGCGAGTATTAAACCTAAGGTCAGCTTTTTATCGTCAAGCATTTGATTCTTTGGAAAATCAGTGTTTGCTGCACCCTTAATGTTAAGTGTTCTAAGTTCATTCGCCTCATCCCCCTTCTCTTGCTCCACTGTTTCAGCATACTGAGCAATGATCGCTAATCTTGGATCGCCTGAAGCCTTCCTCGCCTGCCACAATCCCTTAATAATACTCACCATCAAGTACAATTCGATGAGCAACAATATCGCTATAATAGGGAAACGCAGCCAAGCGACAAACTCGAAATACTCTGCTATTTGAGGAGGGTAGCTAAGGCGAGCCATGAGGCTGCTCAAACTTAGAATAACCAATATTCTCCAGTTTTTTTGCGCACCAATTTTGATAATCCAATACCAATAGAGCAGAGGTAACAACACAAAATATAGCGCACTGACGAGTGCCAAGGACAACTGCTCACTTGTTTGCGTTAACTATTCTGGCAGTAAATTAAACCCAAGCCAATACACAATAATCATCAAAATGAGAAAATAAATTCGATATTTAGCTGGGCGTCTTAGTCGAATTTTTAGCATTTAACATCCTTGTCAGTTGATCTAGCCAAGCCTATGCGATAGTGAAAACCCAAAAAATTAGCTTGGCTTATCAATAACATAATGGATAAAACCATGAATACAATGCTGGCTTAAAAACGCTCAAACTGAGCATTAAACCATCAAACCTAACGCCAATTGCCTCGTCAGCTCTGCGGCGGGAATCGCCTGACAGCCTGTTGCATTTTGGCCACACCAAAGTGGGCTAAAATCACCAAATCCTTGTTGTTCAGCGGCGCTTCGCAATACTGCGACGGCGCTTGAGGCGAGCGGAAAATCCGGTGCGGTATTATTGATGGGGCCAAGCTCTGCCATAAAACGATTCATAATTCCACGGGCGGGTCGACCAGTGAATAAGTTAGTCAGAGCCGTATGCTGCGCGGCCTCACTTTGCAGGGCGGCACGGTGAATATCACTGGTGGTACATTCGGGACAGAGTAAGTATGCAGTCCCCACTTGCACCGCCGAAGCGCCCATCGCCATAGCAGAGCGCACTGTCTTTGCATCGACTATGCCACCCGCTGCAATAACAGGAATATCAACGGCGGCAATGATTTGCGGCAATAGACTAAAAGTGCCTAACTGCTTGGTTAAATCATCGGATAAAAAATGCCCCCTGTGACCTCCGGCCTCTAAACCCTGCGCAATAATGGCATCCGCACCACGCGCTTCAAGCCATAGGGCTTCTTCTACAGTTGTCGCTGTCGAAATGATTTTTGAACCCCAAGACTTTATCTCCAGCAACAAATCTTCATTCGGTAAGCCAAAATGAAAACTCACCACCTCAGGTTTAAATTTAGCTAACACTGCAGCCTGGGTGCTGGTATATGGCGCGCGTTGTGCCCCCACGGTTTGGCTATCAGGATTGACACCCAACTCAGAAAAATAAGGCGCGAGTTGATTAAGCCATGCGGCTTGTTTCGCTGCTTGCGGTTCAGGTTCGTGATAACAAAAGAAGTTTACATTGATGGGCTTAGTCGTCTGGGTGCGAATATGTGTCAAGGCGGTATCTAAGGCTTCGAGGGATAACATGGCGCAGGGCAAAGATCCCAACGCCCCCACTTGCGACACAGCTATCGCTAAGGCACTGCCCTGAACACCCGCCATCGGCGCTTGAATAATTGGTAATTCGATTCCAAATAATCGGGTTAACTGGCACGGCATACATCACCTCCTTTGACTTGTTATCACTTGATGCTCAATCCTGATATGGCCCTGCGGCTAAACGCTGGGAGATCCACCACAGATTGCCCACGGGATCCCGCACTCCACCTTGGCGATCGCCATAGGGCATATTCGCCACTTCCATCACTAACTCACCCGCAGCGGCGAGTGCCTGAGCCACCGTTTTATCGGCATTTTCCACATATAAATAATAGGATGCGGGCATAGGCGTAAAAGCTTCACTCGCCTCACTCAACATAAATAAACAGTCGCCGATTTGCATCTGTGCATTAGCTATTTTGCCATCAGCCCGACGGGAAATATGTAGCGCTTTAGCATCAAAGGCTTGCTGTAAAAAAACCACTAAACTATCGGCATCAGCGATCATCATATACGGACTAACCCGTGCAAATCCTGACGGAATAAACATAACGATTCCTTGTTACCTAAGCATGAAATTGATCCTAAAAAACCACTATAAGCCAATGACTATAGACTAAGCACTATGGCAAAAACCAGCTGTGGCAATTAAGCCTTAAGCGTGAAATGTAAACTTAAGCATTCAGTGAACAAGTCAAAGCGTAAAGCCTGCTAATGTAATACGCCCCTACAATTTCAACCACTCTGCAGCCCATCATAAAAGTGCCATAACACTTCATGGCACTGGTTATTAAGAATAAATCAGCTTTATTTAGCATCGACTTAGCAACTATGGATCATTCATCTATGCTTAATCTATTGTTAACTTAACATGATGATCCTATGCACTTTACTGCATTCTTCGCTTACTCCCTCAGGATTTGCCTCACCTTAATCCTCTATATTTTCGCCTTTGCAGTGCAGGCAACTTGGTATCCCGCCGATGTGATTGCTGATGGCAAAAAAACGGCATACACACCACTTACTCAAGCCAATAAACCATGGCGGATCTGTGCCTTACTTCCCCATGGTAAAGACCAATATTGGTGGGGCGTCGCCTTTGGGTTATCGCAGGAATCCGAACGCCAAGGTGTAACTCTCGGCATTTATGATGCTGGAGGATATGACAATATTGAGCAACAAAAACAACAACTCTATGATTGCCAAGCCCTCAAAGCTCAAGCCTATATTATTGCTGCGAATACGGCTGATGGACTGATTGCGGATATCGAACAACTCTCTGCTGCGGGCATTCCTGTTATTGATTTAGTGAATGGTATCGCGACCGACAAACTCACGAGTCGCTCCTTAGTCAGCTTTGAAGATATGTCTGCGGCAGCGATTGAGTATATTGCATCGCAGCAACGAGACCCTGTCGATAAAGCGCCTGCGAAACTTAAAGTTGCTTGGTTTCCAGGGCCTAAGGACGCTTCTTGGGTTATGGCGGCGGAACAAGGATTTAGGCGGGCGGCAACCAAACAAGAGTTCGACACAATTGAAGGAGGGTTTGGCACTACGGAGTTATTTATTCAAGCTGATTTAGTGCGAAAAGTGCTTACTAAACAAAGTGTAGATTATGTGATCGCCAATGCAGTTGCCGCCACTTTCGCGGCGCGCTATTTAGACGGACGTAGGAATAAAACGGGAATAGTCATCGCATTCTACTCGAATGCACAGACCATAGAATTAGTGCAGAAAAAACAGTTACTCGCGACGGTCAGCGACTCGCCAGTATTGCAGGCTCGAATTGCCATCGATCTCGCAATACGCGCACTCGAAGGTGCGCCTTATCCCCACAGAGTGAGCCCAGTTATCAAGGTCATCTCCCAAGACAACATCCACCAGATTGATTTAGAACAAATATTAGCGCCACAGAATCAGTGGATGATCCATCAGGATCTTCCTCAGCCAAAATGATGTTCACTAAACTAAATAATCGGCGCCCAGCCCAACAAATAATGCGAGTCCTGCCCAATTGTTATTGAGAAACGCTTTAAAACAAGGGGCTCGTTCGCGATCAAAGATCAGCATTTGCTGGTAAGTACTAAAACCGACAAAAGTCAGTAAACCTAGGCCATAGAGTAAACCACGATCGGCGCTCCAACCGGCGGCGATAAAACAAGCCAGCGCAGCAAGCTGAAATAAACCTATGATTTGGCGGTCATATTTACCGAACAAAATTGCAGTAGATTTAATGCCCACCTTTAAATCATCATCCCTATCGACCATGGCATACATGGTATCGTAGGCGACAGTCCAAAACCAATTGGCCGCAAATAACCACCAAGCCTCGATGGGTACTTCACCCGTCTGCGCGGCGTAAGCCATAGGGATAGACCAACTCCACACCACGCCTAGAAACATCTGCGGCATATTGGTGATGCGTTTAGTGAAGGGATAAATGATAGTGAGGATAATACCAACAACGGATAATTTAACCACTAATCCATTGAGTAATAAGACCAAACCAAAAGCAGATAAACCTAAAATGACGAACAGTATCAAGGCTTCTTTAGTGCTGATTTCGCCACTGGCCAGCGGCCGAGATTTAGTGCGTTCCACAAAAGAGTCGAGATCGCGATCGGCATAGTCGTTAATAATGCAGCCACAGGCACGCATGATTACCACGCCAATAATAAAGATGATCAATACCTTAAGATCGGGCATACCACCCGCCGCTAACATCAGCGCCATCAAGCATGGCCACATCAGCAATAGCGTACCTATGGGACGGTCGATTCGAGTAAGACGGGAATACACATCCCACTTCTGCTTTAAATTCATTAACTAGGTACTCCCAATACCCTCAAGTTTCCACTCGGTTTCAGGATTAGCATCATATACCCATGCTTCTCCCGATGCGAATTTACGCCCTGAAAGCGTGTCATAAAAAGCTGACATTCATCGCGTTCAGGGCTGGTATTAAAGCGCCTCTAACCGAGCGTAAGCCACCACTAACCACTTGCTGCCAAAGTCAGTAAAGCTCACTTGTACTCGCCCTTGGGCACCGCTGCCCTCAAAGTTGGTCACTTTACCTTCACCAAATTTAGGGTGATTGACTCGTTGGCCGACGTTAAAGCCTGTATCGTTTGTCGCAGCCGATTTTGGGGCGCTAAAACGATTATTCGCCATCGGCGTTGAAACCTGCGCCTTAAGACGGATTTCATCCACATATTGCGGCGGGATCTCTTTGATAAAACGCGACGGCCGAGCGTAATCTTCGCGGCCATAAATGCGCCGCGATTCCGCATAGGTTATGTAGAGTTTTTCCATGGCACGGGTCATGCCCACATAGCAGAGACGGCGTTCTTCATCGAGTCTATCGCCCTCTTCGAGCGCCATTTTACTCGGGAAGATCCCTTCTTCGACACCCGCCATGAACACCATAGTGAACTCTAACCCTTTGGCAGAATGCAGCGTCATTAGCTGCACCGCATCGGTAAAGGCATCGGCTTGGCCTTCGCCTGCTTCGAGCGCCGCGTGGGATAGGAAACCGTTAAGTTCTCCCATATCCTCCAGCTCTTCTGGCAGCTCAAAAGTACGCGCCGCCGTGACGAGTTCTTCTAAGTTTTCGATTCTAGCGTGGGCTTTTTCACCCTTTTCGGCTTCATACATAGCCTTAAGGCCCGAGGCTTGGATCACAGTATCGGCCATGCGATACAGCACCATATCTTGAGTGTCTTCACGCAGTGTCATGATTAAGTCCATGAAACCACGCACAGAATTTGCCGCGCGGCCCGCAAGCACTTTCTCGTCGAGCAAACGCACACTCGCCTGCCACAGGGTTAATTCATGCTGGCGCGCCGTGGAGCGCAAAATATCCAAAGTGCGATCGCCAATGCCACGGGGCGGCGTGTTAACTACACGCTCAAACGCCGCATCGTCGTCTTTGTTATTAATCAGCCGCAGGTAACCCATGGCATCTTTAATTTCTTGGCGTTCGAAGAAGCGTAAACCGCCGTAAATGCGATAGGCTAAGCCTTTGTGTAATAAGGCTTCTTCCAATACCCGCGATTGAGCGTTAGAACGATATAAAATCGCACAATCACTGAGGTTGCCGCCCTTTTCGTGCCAATCATTAATTCGACCGACTATAAAGCGCGCCTCGTCCATTTCATTAAAGGCGCAATAAAGCGAAATCGGATCGCCATCGGCTTCATCCGTCCACAACTCTTTACCCATACGCTCTGGGTTATTGGCGATTAAGGCGTTGGACGCTTTAAGAATATTGCCCTTAGAGCGATAGTTTTGTTCGAGGCGAATCGTGGTCGCCGTCGGAAAATCTTTTAAGAATCTATGTAGGTTTTCAACCTGAGCACCACGCCAACCGTAAATCGATTGGTCGTCATCACCGACTATCATCACATTGGCAGTTTGACCAGCAAGCACACGGATCCACGCATATTGGATCGCGTTGGTATCTTGGAACTCGTCCACCAAAATATGCTTAAATCTGTCTTGATAATGGGCCAACAAGTGCGGTTTATTGAGCCATAACTCATGGGCACGTAATAGGATTTCGGCAAAATCGACTAAACCCGCGCGGTCACAGGACTCTTGGTAAACCTGATAGATTTTTAACAGATTTTGCTCAAGCGGAAAACCGCCCGCATCGATATGTTTAGGACGTAATCCTTGGTCTTTTTTACCATTGATATAACCCTGAGCTTGGCGTGGAGGATATTGTTTCTCATCCAAATTCAGGCTTTTAAGAATACGTTTGATCAAACGTACTTGATCGTCTGAATCGAGGATTTGGAAGCTTTGCGGTAAACCCGCATCTTGGAAGTGAGTGCGTAACAAGCGATGCGCCAAGCCGTGGAAAGTCCCAATCCACATGCGGCCCATATTGGTGCCAGCGACTTTTTCAACTCGCTCGCGCATCTCAGCCGCAGCTTTATTGGTAAACGTCACCGCAAGAATCGAGTAAGGACTCTGCTGTTCAACCTGCATCAGCCACGCAATGCGGTGGGTCAACACCCGAGTTTTACCACTGCCCGCGCCCGCCAACACTAACATGCTAGATTGCGGTGCCGCGACAGCCTCGCGCTGCTTATCATTCAGGCCGTCTAGTAAAGAAGATACGTCCATTCTCGCCTCCAAAAAATCGAGGAGGCATTATAACAGAAGAAAACCCGCCTGCGCGTTTGATCCACTAGACAAGGGCCACAAGACGAATGACATGATGCCGCACCTTGATTTGCACTGATGTCGAACTACATTGATTAAGCACTGTCATTCACGCAATGCTTGTGGGCGGGAATCCAGCTTTTCGGTAACAGAACTTTGTTTTTAGGGTAGGAATTGAACAAATACAAGGCTGTATTAATGACTCATAGAGAGGGTGTTCATCATTCTGTTTCAGCGATTAAGCACTGTCATTCCAGTGACACGCCATTAACTCATCCCTGAGGGCTCGACGACGGCATCCATGCCGTCAACGGTCACTTCCATGACAGTGCTTAATCTTACCAACCCCGATAGTAATCTGAACCCTTTCTTACGAGCATACACTCTGTAAATTTAAAGATAGATGGCTCGTTAATTCCTGCACAGAAAATTTTATAGTCTCATCATTTTTTACTACTGCTGTTTTCTCTGCACTCGATCCCATTCAGCTTTGAGCATTAAGGGTACGATGCGCTGAAACTCTGCGAGTTTTTCTTTGATACGAGATTCGTTTGTAAGAGCTTGATATACCCTTTCCTCTGAGATAAATGCATTATTTATAAAGGTAACTAATCCTAAAATCTTATTATCAAAAGCTTTATCATTTAAACTGTTTGCATCTTTATCTGGGTTAAGCATAAAACTAATCTTAACAGTCTTTTCAATTAGTTCAGATTCAAGTTTCTTAAGCTCTGCATACGTGGATTTGACACTGTCAAAATATTCTCTTGCTTGCCTCTCGTAAATCATTAATTCTCTATAATCATTATTGTTTTCTTCAGAGAGGATTCGCGGCAATCCGCTATTTTCTTCACGGAATTTAGCTCGAAACACAGCGCACCGTCTTTCAGCACTTTTCAAATGTTTAACTATCTCAAGCATATCTTTCTCGATTTTATAGAAATAGAGTAGTTGAATTGCGACTCTGACATAACTACTAGCTTCATCTCGAAAGGTGTTAATCCACTTTTGACGAAATTCGTCAATTACGACTTTGTGACGTTCTTTCTGTTCATTTTTAGCAAGTTGAATTTTGCTTTCTAATGAATCATTATGTTGTTTCTCTTGAGTTTTAAGAAGTTCGAGATGTTCTTCCATACGCTTACTTGCATCTATTTCGATTTGTTCAACCTGCTTATCTGTTTCTCTTCGTAGAGTCCGATGAAGAAAATAGAGTGAGAGTCCAATCGAGCCTACGATACTAACTATCGCCGCCCCAAAATTAATCCACGCGGGTTTGTCAGGTGAGTCCATAAAAAGATGTAAATCGACATCTCTCTTTTCAAGCGATTCATAGTTAACTTTTTGTTCTTTAAGATATTGAGCTATCTCTGTATTTTTCCGGTTAATTTGAGTAACTTGCTTTTTGGCTTCCTCAATATTTGGAATAATAGAATTTTTAAGCTCAGTATTATCTTTAGATACAGCCTCAAGCTTTGCTGTAAGCTCTTTAAGCTGTATTGAAAGTTGTTCTACTGTGACAAGTTCGTCTGCCGATTTTAATGTTGTCTGAGAGTTCTCTGAAGCGTTTACTGCTGTTGATAGAATTAGCGCTATAAAAAATAGGGTTCTTGTTATCATATTATGCTTTTGGGAATGAAGTGCATCATGACGGCACGCTTAGTTAAATAACCAATGAGTTTAACACTTTAACGGTGAAACAAGACATCCACAACTCTTCAATGCTTTAAGTGGCCAACAGACAACTCAACAATCAAAGGAATACGCCATCCCCTCGGAGTTGCCGCAGGGCGAATAGACAAATTGCGTGAGTCTCGCCATGGATGGCGAGCTAGCTTTCGCAGGTGCAGGGACGCATCCTTCGGAAGCGATAGCAAATTTGGCAATGAGCACAAGGGGCTTTCAACTCCGTTGGGGGCGTCATGGAGCATCCAAGGAGGATAGGACGAGCAGTCCTCCTTGGTCGGGTGTGGGGTGAAGCCCCACGACGTTGACGTTGACTTTGACTTTGATTAAATAATTCAAACAAGAGTTGGGACAAAATCCCGCTTGCCAAAAACCTACACAAGATTACGAATTTCAACAGATAGATCAGCAGCGGAGCTCTGCCCCAAACCCCCTTCTCGGTGAGAATAACTTTAGGTAGCGGCGGATCGCGGTTAGAATACTCACCCTGTTTTTCTTGGTTACTTTTTCGGAAACAATCATGTCCCATTCAGCGCTTAATTCTTTTGATGATTTTTACCAGCTTTTGGCTGACAGCTTGGCGAAGAATAGTCTGATAAAACTATTATTGAGTAAGTACCGAGGGGCAGATAAAAGCCTGCAGCGCATTACGATTCGGCCGATCAGTTTGCAAAATGAGCCTGTGCTGTCGTTTGTGTATCAGCACCAGACGAATCACATCACTAAAAACCTGAGTTATGACGAAGGCTTAGCCAGCATAAAACTGTTACTCGGTAGCGATTTTAAGAGCGCGCACTTAGCCACGGCGCAGGCAGACGTTCAGCTGGAAATCAGCAAAAAAGGCAAAGTACAAATCAGCACACATAACGTTAAACAAGCCGTCGCGGCGCCGTTAGAACATGACCGTGAGAAAAAGCGTTTTGTGGATATCGAACGTCCCTTCCTGACTCAGCTCGGGGTGACTGATAGCCAACATAATCTTATCCCTGCGATGTCGCGCAAATGGAAGCAAATCAATAAGTTTATTGAGGTTTTCAGCCAAGCGCTCGAAGCCTCACCCCACAAGAATGACCAACCGATCAATGTGGTCGATTTTGGTTCAGGTAAAGGTTATCTCACCTTTGCAATCCATGACTACCTGCGCCACAGCCTTCACAATGATGCGCAGGTGACTGGGGTGGAATTACGCCAAGCCTTGGCCGATTTATGTAATGAAACCGCGGCAACGCTGGATCATCAAGGATTGTCGTTTGTCTGCGGCGATGTGAGAACCCATGCGCCTAAGCAAACCGATGTGATGATCGCCCTGCACGCCTGCGATATCGCCACTGACTATGCGATTCATTATGGTATTCGCGCCAATGCCGACATCATCATGTGTTCACCTTGCTGCCATAAACAAATTCGACCGCAGATGCACAGCCCAGAATTGTTTAAACCTATGCTGCAATATGGGGTGCACATGGGCCAACAGGCTGAAATGGTGACGGATTCATTACGTGCGCTATTTTTGGAAGCCAACGGTTATGCGACTAAGGTGTTTGAATTTATCAGCCTAGAACATACCAATAAGAATAAGATGATTTTGGCCGTTAAAAAGCCACAACATAATCAGAAAGACAGCGCCGCAATCCTCGCGCAAATTGCTGACATTAAAGCCTATTACGGTATCAAGGAACACTGCTTAGAAACCTTACTCACGCAAACCCAAGCCGATTAACGGCCGGCGGTTTACTGGCAAAGCATTAGAACTTGGCACTCACCACAACCCCGTTGAAATTGAGGCAATCTTTAATTCTTTGCTGCTGAACCGCGCTAAGGGTGTCGATATCGTGGAAGGCAAACTCTGAGTGTTCGTGGCTTAAGTGGATCGGCAGTGGCTCGTCGTCTGCCCCATCTTTTGCCACCTCAGGCCCATCAAGCAATAGCAGTTCGCAACGAAAAATAAAGGCTTGGGATTGATAGGCGCTGTGATAATACACGCCGCTCAAATAGTTAACCTGCACACTTAAGCCTAATTCCTCTTGGCATTCACGTACTAAGGCCTCGTGAATCGTTTCACCTGGCTCGAGTGCGCCACCGGGCAAACCCCAAGCAAAATTACCATAATTGGCCTTAAGCAACAGCACTTGTCCCTGCGCATTAGTGATAACCGCGTGGCTGCTCAATCTAAAGGTATCGTTAAAGGCCACTCAGTTATCCTTGCATTTCTGTTCGGTACGTATTTGAGATATCACACAAAATCACTTCGCCGCAAAAGTATTACAACTGGCGAGATTACCCGAATCAAACCCTGTCTTAAACCATTTCACCCGCTGCGCCGAACTGCCATGGGTAAAAGCATCGGGCTGTACGGCGCGACCCGCCATCTTTTGCAGACGATCGTCACCCACAGCACTAGCGGCGGCAATGCCTTCCGCTAAATCGCCTGCTTCAAGTAAGTTAAGTTGTTGATTGACATAATGCCCCCAAATACCCGCGTAACAATCCGCCTGTAATTCGAGTGCGACACTCAATTGATTAGCCTGCACTTTACTGCCAGATTGCTGCGCTTGGCGCACCTTAGTGCTAGTGCCCAGCAGATTTTGCACATGGTGGCCTACCTCGTGGGCAATCACATAGGCAAAGGCAAAGTCACCGGGTGCGCCTAAGGTTTTAAGTTCATCTAGAAAACTAAGATCGATATAAACCTTGCTATCGGCAGGGCAATAGAAGGGCCCAGACTGCGCCTGTCCCATACCGCAGCCAGTGGAGGTCATATTGCGATAAAGCACTAACTTAGGCTCTCGATATTGCCCTTTGAGTAACTGGCCCCAAACGGTTTCTGTGGTGCCTAAAATGGCCGCCACAAACTGGGCATTTTCATCCTGTACCGCTGTTGTTGAACTAGATTGAGCTTGGCTAAGATGAGATTGAGTATTTGGGTCGAGTGACAGACCACCGGTAAAATACTGAAAAGCAATATAAATGCCGCCGATGAGCAACACCACGCGGCCAAGTTTAGTTCTCAGCAAAAAGGGCAAGAACCTGAGTAACAAGGCACTCGGCACACCCGCAGATGCCATTTGCTGGCCGCGTCTGTCTTCGATATTGGAGCTTCTGTCAGTGTCACGCCAGCGCATCGCATTCCTTCACTCTGTAGTTAAAACTTTCATTAAACCGCTATTAAAGTCGCTTAGATGCACAACTCTGATTTCGTATTTGCACTCTAGCGCCTAGTGATTAAGAGTCTAGTGATTATTTCGCTTGTGTATCGCTTGTGGGCGCGTCTTTCAGTGAACGTAAAAACAATCCTAAACCACCAAAGGCCAAAACGAGGATCACGATAAGTTCAAAGGCCGACATAGATTTAAAGTGGAATTGAATCGAGCTGATAACCCCTACAATCAAGGCCGTTAGCGAACCTAAACTCAGCAGCCAAGCTAACTTACTCTTAGCGTCAAAAAACACCATCACAATGCCGATAATAAACGGTAGCATCACCATGCCAGTGGTGATCGACATGCCTTGCCCAAAGGCATTTACTCGATATAAACCATAGCCCAGTCCAAAACTAGAGCTCACTTGTATTGCATTGAACAATAAATAAAATCCACCACACATCATGGCAAGACCCATAAAAAATTGTCCCGTCCCGCCCTGTGTTCCGCCCGCACCTTTCATAGATATCCTTTCTACATTAACGATTTTTGAGTGGCTTGTTCTATGGCCATTTTCAGCCGTTGCTTTTCTTCTACTGCTTTTACTTTTGCATACTGATAACGGCTTTTATCCGCCTCATTAACACAGCGCTGTTTATCTCGCATAGGCTCATAAGATTCAACACAGGTTCTTGCACCACAGACTCATTCGGTGCAGGCAGATGTCAGCACAGTAAAGAACAAGAGCAGCATAATCAAAGGGAATTTCACCATCAAGCACGCCTCAGTGAATGACCCAAATAACACACCTCATTCATAGGTAACGCCCATATTGCCAATCACACATTTTTGCTAAGTGATATCAAGCTTATTCAGGCCCCATGTTGACATAAATTACGCTAAGGCCAACACTCAATGATGAATTTTTATACGCATGAACGACGACACTAAAGTGGATTAGATACACAGTGGCTTAAATAAGGATGCTGCAACGATTCCAATATAAGCCCTACCGTTAACATAAGGAATGCCTTTGAATACGCTATTAATAGGAAAAGGTGAACAACAGGTTCACTTAAATCTTAAGTATGCCAATCGCCATGGGTTAATTGCCGGTGCCACAGGGACAGGCAAAACCGTGTCGCTGATGAGTATTGCCGAAGGTTTTTCACGCCAAGGCGTGCCGGTTTTTATCACAGACGTTAAAGGCGATATCTCGGGTCTAGCGATGGCGGGCACCCCAAGTGAAAAGCTATTACAAAGGGCAACTCAAATTGGCATTGAAGATTATCACAACGAAGCCAACCCTGTAGTGTTATGGGATTTAGCGGGCGTTCAAGGCCACCCGCTGCGTACTACCATCAGCGAAATGGGCCCGACCTTACTCGGCCGAATTTTAGAATTGAATGACACCCAGAGCGGTATTTTAGACATAGTCTTTCAACTAGCGGACGACCAAGGGTTATTACTGCTCGACTTAGATGATCTGCGGGCCATGCTGGCCTTAGTTGCCGAGGAACGCAAAGAAATCTCCGCCAAATATGGTTTAATCAGCGCCCAATCCCTCGCAGCAATTCAACGCTCGGTACTAGGATTAGAGCGCGATGGTGGCAAAGACTTTTTTGGTGAACCCGCGTTACAGCTTGAAGATTTAATGCGCACTAATTTGCAAGGGCGCGGCATTATCAATTTATTAGCAGCGAACAAACTGATTTTAACACCCCGTTTATATTCAAGTTTTTTACTATGGCTACTCTCAGAATTATTTGAGAATCTGCCCGAAGTCGGCGATCCCGAAAAACCTAAGCTAGTGTTTTTTATTGATGAGGCGCATTTACTCTTTGAGGGTTGCCCACCGAGTCTATTAAAACGCGTCGAACAGATCATGCGCCTAATTCGCTCAAAAGGCGTAGGCGTTTATTTTTGCTCGCAATTTCCTGATGATGTCCCAAGCGAAATTCTCGGACAATTAGGTAATCGTATTCAACATGCCCTGCGAGCTTACACGCCAAGGGATCAAAAGGCCGTTAAAACCGCCGCCGAAACCTTTGTGCCTAACCCCAAACTGGTTGTTAGCGACGTCATATCCCAGCTCGCTGTAGGTGAAGCCTTAGTGTCTATGTTAGCCGACAAAGGCGTGCCAACTATGGTCGAGCGCGCACTCATCGCACCGCCACGTTGCCGCATGGGACCCGCCACAAGTGAGGAGTTACAACAAGTCCGTGCCCAAAGCCCGATTGGAGGTAAATACGATCAGTTAATCAACCGCGAATCAGCCTACGAACGCCTTAACCAAAGACGAGTTGATAACGCCACCAGCGACACCACATCCACAGCAAGTGATGTGCAAACGGGCCAAAAAGCTGAGGAACAAGGTTGGTTCAGTGAACTCATTTTTGGTAATAAGCGTCGCCAAGGGTTAGCGGAAACCTTGTCAAAACAAGCGGCACGCACGGTTGGCAGCCAATTAGGTAAACAAATTTTGCGCGGTATATTAGGTGGCATGTTAGGTAAATCGAGCCGACGTTAGGCATATGGTACTTAGTTAAGCCTCCAATTAGGGCCCACTAAAACCACAAACAATGACGAAAATAGAGGTACTGTGTCCTTGTTCGCATATTTCTTATACAGGTTAACGCTAGCATTAGCATTAATTATTCTAAGTGATAGATGGATCATGGTACGGAATTCGGTGATAAGATTATTTTGCTGTAATCGCTCATTGAGGCAAATAAATTCACAGATAATTATCAATGATTTTAGATATTTGTAATTTAAAATGTTGTAATTCGAGATAAAAATTTCGCTTCAATCAGGACGTCATGGAATAGGTTCAATTAAGTACGGCTTACATGATTAGCCTGATGAATAACCAAAGAGTACATGGAGTTTTATATGAGTAAAGAGCAAAAAAACCGTAAAGAATCGAAGAAACAACCGCTGATGTCTCCTAAAGAGAAAAGAGCAGCAAAACATGCGAAAAACGCAACTAAAGGTTTCTTAGATAACACTAAATAGTGTCTTGTTATTAGGAGGTTTGTCCTCTAATAACACAAATAGGGTTAACTTAGGTTAGCCCTTTTTATTGCCCGCTTCATTGAACCAACCAAGTTTTACCTCACAATACAACCTTGCTCAAAACAGTCTCAGATCTCAGTTTTGTGATACAAAAGTAGCAGCTATCGACTATAGCCTAATTGACCTTTTCCAGGTTTTATGTAGTTATATTGAGCTGATTACGGTATTTACCGCTCGAAAGACCCTACATAACACTATAAAAAATAAGGATATTTCATAATGAAAATCAAAAAACGTTTTGTCGCCGTCGGCGCAGCAGTGACTCTCACACTCAGTGCTGCCGCTATGGCTGCTGCCCCCGCCTTTATCAACATTCTCACAGGCGGCACCAGTGGTGTGTATTACCCTATTGGCGTTGCGCTGTCGCAACTCTACGGCACAGGAATCGAAGGTTCTAAAACCTCAGTTCAAGCAACTAAAGCCTCAGTAGAAAACCTCAATTTATTGCAAGCGGGTCGTGGTGAATTAGCGTTCGCTTTAGGTGATTCAGTCGCAGCAGCATATCAAGGTGATATTGATGCAGGCTTTAAAACGCCGCTGGATAAAATCCGAGTACTTGCCTCGGCTTATCCTAACTACATTCAAATCGTCGCCAATAAAGAGTCTGGTATTAAAACCTTGGCCGATTTAAAGGGAAAACGCATCTCAGTGGGTGCCCCTAAATCAGGGACAGAACTCAATGCCAGATCGATTTTCAAGGCTGCGGGTTTAAGCTACGAAGACATGGGGAAAGTCGAGTTTTTACCCTATGCCGAATCCGTTGAGCTAATCAAAAATCGTCAATTAGACGCCACTTTACAATCTTCCGGTCTCGGCATGGCTGCTATCCGTGACTTAGCTGCGACTATGGCAATCAACTTTGTTGAAATTCCAGAAGATGTGATCGCTAAGATTAACAATCCCGCCTATCAACATGGCGTGATCCCAGCATCGACCTATGAAGGCCAAACCACCGACGTTTCTACCGTCGCCATTCAAAATTTGCTGGTGACTCAAAGCGGTGTATCGGATGATTTAGCCTATCAGATGACAAAACTCATGTTCGAGCACTTAGACCGACTCGGTAACGCGCACTCCGCCGCGAAGACCATCAGCGTAGATAAAGCGACGAAAAATCTGCCAATACCACTGCACCCAGGTGCAGAACGTTATTACAAAGAAGTTGGTGCACTCTAAATTTTACTGATATCTGTGCATCCTATTCCAAACTAAGCAATTGAGATGCCGTTGAATAACGGCATCTCGTTTATATCATCTCTGTAGTCTAATGCTGTGAGGCATAATATGAGTGATCCCCAACAAGGTCTCAGCGCAAATACTGGCGATTGGCCCAAGGCTCTATTTTATACAGCCTTAATTTTTTCTATTTTTCAAATCATCACTGCCGCTTTTCATCCCGTCTCGACTCAAGTACTGCGTGCCACCCATGTGGGCTTTTTACTGTTAGTGGTTTTTTTAAGTTATCCCGCTAGAGGAAAATCTCAGCCTTGGCAGCCACTCGCTTGGCTACTCGGTCTAGCTGGCATGGCCACAGCGGCTTATCAGTGGTATTTCGAAGCCGACTTAATTCAACGTTCAGGCGATCTGACCGATGCGGATATAGTGATAGGTATCACTTTGATCGTATTAGTGTTTGAAGCAGCGCGCCGAGTCATGGGCTGGGCGCTACCTATCATCTGTAGCATCTTTTTGATGTATGGCTTATTTGGCCAATATTTACCCGGTGACTTAATGCACCGCGGCTATGGATTCGATCAGATCATCAATCAATTAGCCTTCGGTACCGAAGGGCTATACGGCACACCAACCTATGTGTCGGCGACATATATATTCCTGTTTATTCTCTTCGGCTCCTTTTTAGAACAAGCCGGAATGATCCGTTTATTTACCGACTTTGCTATGGGATTATTTGGCCACAAGCTCGGCGGTCCTGCAAAAGTTGCAGTAGTGTCATCGGCATTGATGGGGACGATTACAGGATCAGGTGTTGCCAACGTGGTCACAACGGGCCAATTTACCATTCCACTCATGAAACGATTCGGTTATCGCCCTGCCTTCGCCGGCGGGGTAGAGGCAACATCGAGTATGGGCAGCCAAATCATGCCGCCGATCATGGGCGCAGTGGCCTTTATCATGGCCGAAACCATTAACGTCCCCTTTATCGAGATAGCCAAAGCGGCATTGATCCCTGCGCTACTTTATTTCTGCTCCGTATTTTGGATGGTGCATTTAGAAGCCAAACGCGCCAATCTCTGTGGCCTGCCTAAAGATCAGTGCCCGAATCCATGGGCGGCAATTAAAGAGCGTTGGTATCTCCTTATCCCCTTGTTTATTTTAGTCTACTTGCTGTTTTCGGGTAGAACGCCGCTGTTCTCAGGCATGGTAGGACTCGCCCTCACATCGATAGTAATTTTAGGCTCAGCCATAGTACTGCGGCTTTCCTCAATGGCGATGCGGATTGCCTTTTGGATTGCCCTTGGCATCCTTTGCGCTGGCTTCTTCCAACTCGGGATCGGGGTCGTATTTGGGGTTATCGCCTTATTAGTCGCCATTTGTTGGTTTATTAAAGGCGGCAGAGATACTCTCACCATCTGCTTGCATGCACTGGTAGAAGGCGCCCGTCATGCCGTGCCTGTGGGTATCGCCTGCGCTTTAGTCGGTGTGATTATCGGCATAGTGTCGCTGACAGGAATTGCCTCGACCTTCGCGAGCTATATTCTTGCCGTTGGCCAAGATAACTTGTTCTTATCACTCGTGTTAACTATGGTCACTTGCCTAGTACTCGGCATGGGGATCCCCACAATCCCTAACTACATTATTACTAGCTCGATTGCCGCTCCCGCATTACTCGACCTCGGTGTGCCACTGATTGTGTCGCATATGTTTGTATTTTATTTCGGCATCATGGCCGATCTCACGCCTCCCGTTGCCTTAGCCTGTTTTGCCGCGGCGCCAATCGCTAAGGAATCAGGCCTTAAGATCAGCCTTTGGGCAATCCGTATCGCCATTGCAGGTTTTGTGATCCCCTTTATGGCGGTTTACGATCCCGCTTTGATGCTTCAAGGTGATAGCTGGTTAGCCACTGGGTTTGTCTTGCTAAAAGCGACTGTGGGTATTGGTATTTGGGGCGTCATCTTTACCGGATATCTATTACAAAAACTCTACTGGTGGGAACGCGTTATCGGCTTCCTTGCAGGTGCTAGCTTAATTCTTGCTACGCCGTTGAGTGATGAAATTGGCTTTGGGCTCGCGCTGCTATTTATCGTGCAACACAGCTGGCGAGCACGCAAACTCAAACGTCTCGCAGAGCAAGGATAAGCTCTTGAGATTATTGGTCGTTAATCAGTCTTTGAAGGTAAACAGATGCTAGGCCTGTGTTTAGGCCTAGCGGGCACGCTGTGGGCCCAAGAGCCCACAGACAACTTCACCTTGGCATGGAACCACAGCATAGAAAAAATTCGCTGGGAGGAAGACTATAACGTCATGCCACAAGGATTAGTGTTGGTCGAAGCAAGAGTGAAAGGTACGGGTGCTGGAATGGAAATCCCAGATGATGCTTATCTTAAAAATGGCAGCTGGCATTATCAGCCCAAGCTGCCCATTTTGCCTGTGTTGCGCTTAGGTCGCACGCCCGAAGCAGGGGATTTTGAACTTTGCTTCACTCAAATCTCAGGAAAAGTGGAATGCCAAGCCATGAGTCATTGGATTGGCTTACCCAACAAACAAACAGCCGCGGTTGAACTTTGGGGTTGCGGCTCTTTGCCTTAAGCGCGTTTATCCATATATTTACGCTCAATTTCTATTAGGCGCCGATTAAAATCCTCAAGGTGTGCAAACATTTCGGCCTCAGCTTTCGCCCCATCTTTTGCGATAACCGCTTCGACAATGACATCATGCAAGCCTAAAGGATGAATTTCATCAGTCGGTGGCTGAAACTTAGTCGTTTGATTACTTAATAAAACCAACAAGGATTTTACGATCGCTTCTAAAAAGCGATTTCCAGACATTTCAGCGAGCAAATAATGTACTTGAGATCGCAATATGACAGTTTCGGGATAAGCCAATGAGTCACTTTCATGACTATTCGCCTCTTGCAAAGCTTTAGCTTGCTCTGGAGTGCAATTTTTAGCAGCCATTCTAGCCACTTGCGGCTCAATCAGCATGCGTGCTTGACACAGTTCAGGAAGAGAAAGTTTCCCCATTAGAAATAAATCTTGGCAAGCATCACTTAAACGTTCAAAGGTTAAGTGCTTAACAAATGCGCCGCCTGTTGCACCTTGGCGAATCTCCACTAATCCACCTGCTTCGAGGCTCTTGATCGCCTCTCTCACCACAGTGCGACTAACTTGAAATAATTCTATTAATTCGCGCTCAGAGGGTAATTTATCGCCAGCCTTATATTCGCCGTCTAAAATAGCATTTTTCAGTTGCTGCCCGACTTCACTCGATGCTCTTATCTGCTTAATTGGCTTGAAGATATGCACTTGATTATCCCAAATATGCTTAGTGTCGCCATACTAGCATAAAACCGCATTAACGCAGAAAAAGTACTCTCATCTTTCCTACATTAGTGATTAAAAAACATTCATCTTTGTTGATCCAAGTAACATCTGTGCGAATTTCGTAACTAGTTTCTCATATTCATCTTAACTTCGTTGTCGGCATTAGTCATACGTCATACATTTAACCTAAGAATGTTAAACATAATTTCTTTAACTAGCTCAGACAATTCTGATCAGGGCTTACTAATAATAGGGAAGATGATGATGAAAAAATCTTATTTATCTTTGCTTGTGCTATCTACGCTAGCGATTCCAGCTACAGCAGATACCAGCATTGATCAAATGTTTAGCCAAGGTACGTTAAAAGGGGAATTACGCTTATTCGATTTTACCCGTGACTTTGATAATACGACGAACACTAAACACGATACGTCATTTGGCGGACTGTTTTATTACAATACCGCAAAAGTGAATGGCCTCAGTTTTGGGACCAGCTTCGCATCTGCAAATCCCATTTGGACCAATGATTCAGATGATGTCTACGGCCTAGTTGCTCGCGATGCCGCTGGCGATCATGACAACGTCAACCGTTTACAGGAGTATTTTGTCCAAGGTAATTGGTGGGATACTCAATTCAAATTAGGTGCACAAGAACTGCGCACACCAATGATGAATCCCCATGACATTCGTGCGATCCCACGAACTTTTCGCGGCTTTTCAGCAGAAAATAAGAGTGTTGACAATCTAACGTTATCAGCACTCTATATTACAGATTCCATGGGCTGGTCTGATAATAGCTTCGTATCCGTAAAAGAGGCGGTACAAAGCGAATTAGCAAGAGCGGGTATTGTGGCAGATGTTGCCGATAACCCAGTTTATGCCCTAGGTGCTAAATATCAATTGCCCTTTAAGACAGTCCAAACTGAAGCCCATCTTTGGCACTACAGCATGGAAGATGTTTTCAATCAAACCTATGCCAAAGTGAAATTATCCACTCAGTTAGGTGCGACTAATCTGTACTTAACCCCCTCTTATTTAACACAACAAGCCACTGGTGAAGAAACCGGCGGCCCACTCGATACCTATCAATATGGCTTCCATCTAGGCGCCAAATTGGCGGGGGCAGATCTCACTTATATGTACGCCAAAACCGGGGATGACACAGTGCTGACCCCATGGGGCGATGAAAAAGTGGTCATTCAACAGGTATATCAATCTGCACGGGCGAATGAAGAGGTCAACGCGTTAAAGCTGGCCTATGACTTTGAAAAATTAGGGGCGAGTGGATTAGAAGCCTATGCCTTTTATGGGCAGTACGATGTGCCAGAGGGGACTGCGTCAGATTTTAATGAAACAAACTTTTCAATCGCCTATAAATTTTCAGGCATATTATCGGGCCTAGGCCTTAAGGCGCGTTATGCCATGGTCGATTTTGATCAAGCTGAAGATCTTGATGATCTGCGTTTATATGTCACTTATAAATTTGCCTTAGGTAAATAGTTCATCAGTTTTAACTCCCCTGCACCAAAACTTATATGGGTGTATCAGCCTTGTTCGATACACCCAATTTTTGTACCGCAAAATTACCCATACCCAAGTAAAAGTTGCGGTAAACACTTTGACTTAAGGATTGAGATTAAATGGAAACAAAGAATTTCTTACTTATTCCAGCCGTTGCTATGTCATGTTTTTTATTTAGCGGATGTGGAAATAACGATAACGCCGAAACCCCATTACCACAGTTAGCCTCGGCCACACCCGCCACACTGAATCTATGTAGTGAAATTGCTTCACAATATAATTTCAAAAATACTGTGATAACGAACTCACAAATTATTGCGGCTGGCAATGTTGAATATAGTGCTACTGAACGTTACCGAGCACCAGAACATTGTTTAGTGACGGGTTATATGAATGAAAGGATGGGAACTGGCATTGCGGGAGAAACCCGCTATGCGATCGGCTTTGAAATGCGTTTACCCACTAACTGGAATGGTCGATTCTATTATCAAGCCAATGGCGGCCTCGACGGTTCGATCGCTAAGGCGGTTGGCCGCTTAGTGTTTTCCGCAGGCCCAGATTCTGCCGCCCTCAATGAAGGGTTCGCTGTGATAAGTTCTGATATGGGGCATCCAGCACCAACCCCTTTCTTTGGTTTAGATCCTCAAGCAAGGCTTGACTATGGTTACAATGCTGTGGCCGAGTTAACGCCAATGGCGAAAGCTTTAATAAAAAAAGCATATGGTAAACAACCTGATAGATCATATTTTGCCGGTTGTTCTAACGGTGGTAGACACACTATGGTCGCGGCCAGTCGTTTTGCCGATATGTACGATGGCTTTCTGGTAGGCAACCCTGGATTTAACTTACCTAAAGCTGCAGTAGCGCAAATGTATGGTGTTCAAGAGTATTCAAAGCTGGTTGAATTTGATGGTCCTGATATTTTAGCCACACTACAAACCGCCATTACCCCTGAAGAATTCTCCCTCGTGTCCCAAAAAGTCCTCGAGCAGTGTGATGCCCTTGACGGCGTGAGCGATGGCATTATTACCGACACCTATTCCTGTCAAAAGACCTTTGACCTTGAACGTGATGTTCCAACCTGTTCAAGTGACAGAGATAATACCTGCTTAACAGCAGAGCAAAAGCAGGTACTCGGCAATATCATGGCAGGGCCCCATAACAGCAAGACAGGTGAAGCCATTTATACTGACTTCCCATATGATGCGGGTATCGGCGCATCAGGTTGGGCTTCCTGGGAATATAACATGGCGCTCAATCGAGACCCTGGTGCCGTTGGTTTTATTTTTAGCTCGCCACCAACTCCCTTTAATGGTGCAACTGAACAATCCAGTTTGGAATTTGTGCAATCATTTAGCATGGATGAGGATACCCAACGGATCTATGCCACGGATTCGATTTACTCCGAATCGGGTATAGACTTTATGACACCGCCCCAGCCAACGGATCTTTCGGTCATAAAAAATCGCGGCGCTAAGATGATGTTGTTCCATGGAACATCTGACCCCGTATTTTCAGCCAATGATACAGTGAACTGGTATAACGAATTAGCCGAGGCCAATGCTGGGCACGCAGAAACCTTCGCCCGTTTATTCCTTATCCCTGGGATGAATCATTGCGGCAGCGGTCCTACCACAGATAAATTTAACATGATCCGCGCATTGGTTGACTGGGTTGAAAAAGGAGTCGAACCCCAAAACATCACGGCTTCAGTCCGCCCTGAAAATGCCGAACTACCCAGTGATTGGTCAAAAAGCAGAACTCGGGTCCTCTGCCCATACCCCCAATTCGCAAAATACAATGGTATAGGTAATGTTGAAGATGCCGCCAATTTTACCTGTGTAACACCTAAATAATACCCAAGGCATTAAAGCCCAAAGGCCACCTCAACAATATTGAAGTGGCCTACCTCAAATCATGCTTATTTATAAATAGTCCCTATTTGTTAACTACTTAAACATGCATAAAATCAGACGCTCATATTTCCCACGTCGCCAAACTTATTCATTCAATAAAGTCCTATATTAGATTGTTTTAAAAAGAATAATCACATTCATCGCTCAAAATGCCAGCATTTTGTGAAGCACTGCAAAGATGTAATTAATACCTCTTTTGGTTTATTGTCATATGTCATACATTTAAACGTATGTTGTTAATGAATGAGAATTTAATCACTTTCACGCAACTGCACTTCTAGTTTTTAAAGCAAACAAATCACATACGGTTATGGCCAGATCCATTGTCGTTGCTAACGATGTCATATCGACCTTAGCAATGAGGACCCAAGGAGTATCAAAATGAGTAAAGAGCATTCACAGAAACCGAAAGAAATCGATCAATACACTGCTAGCGTCCTGCAAAATGGTATATCTCGAAGAAGTTTCCTAACTCGAGCTGCAGTGGGAAGTGGTGGCTTAGCCTTTGCAAGTCTTGGTATTGCTTCAGCGAGTGCAGCACCACTTCAAGTTGGCACTGAATATGGCGAAATTGGCGGCGCAACGCTCAATTTTCTACCTAAGCCAAAACCTATTGCTGATAAAGATATTGCAACAACCCAAACCTTTGATGTTGTTGTCGTCGGTGCAGGAGCTTCTGGTGTGCCTGCGGCACTATCAGCCAGAGAAAGTGGTGCAACCGTTGCGTGTTTACAAAAGCAAGCCATGCCAGTCTCTCAAGGAAACACTGGTTCTGGGATTGACCTGAAAAACAGTGATAAATCAGCAATTGAAGCTTTAGTTAGCCGTTTAATGGCGGATAACGCGCACCGTTCACATCCCGGTCTTCTTAAGCAATGGGCTTACAATTCAGGTGAAGCTGTCACTTGGGTTATCGATAGAGTTAAACAAGGTGGCGGCCAGATTGTTGACCAAGGTACCAAAGTGCAGCACGGTATTCGCGGAATTGCTGATACTGATGACCGTTTAAATTTTATCACTTCTTTCTGCGGCCCTAAACCCTACACCACGGGTGATGCTATGCGCGCATTAGCTAAAACAGCAGAAAAAGCAGGCGTTAAGTTTTTCTTTAATACTCCTGCACAACAATTAATCCAGGATGAGTCAGGAAAAGTCATCGGCGTCATTGCTCAAACTCGTGATGGTAAATACCACAAATACATGGCGAAGAAAGGTGTAATTCTGTCCTCTGGCGACTATCAAAATAACAAAGCCATGTGTGACTTCTTCATCCCCGAACTGAAAAACTTCGAACGTAAACAAATGGATCGTACCGGTGACGGTTTTGCTATGGCCTATTGGGCTGGCGGCGTTATTGAACCTGTTGGACATACCAAAATGTTGCACGACTTCGATGCCGGCCCGGCATCCATGTGTGACATGCCATTCTTAGCGGTAAACCGTAAAGGTGAGCGCTTTGTGAATGAGAAGGTTGAGATGTCTCTAATGAATAACTACTTGAAAGATGAGCAGAATGCGGGGCATTACTCACAAGTATTTGATTCTGACTATATGACGCAAGCGAAGGATTGGCCTGGACACCTCTATTCTCCTGAAGAGCTTAAAGTTTACATGCCTGAAGTTCCTAGTGAGAAAACAGGAGTATTTCCCTCTTTGATCAACACCCATTCAGCTAACACATTAGAAGAATTGGCTGTGAAGTTAGAGTGCGATCCAAAAACCTTTGTTGCCAGCGTTAGCCGTTATAACGAGCTGTGCAAAAAAGGTAAAGATGAGGACTTCGGTAAACCTAAAAGCAAAATGGTACCAGTACTCAAACCACCGTTTTACGGTATTCACCGTCGTATGCGTATTTCTACTTTATGTTCAGGAATTCTTGTTAACGACAACCACCAAGTACTTGATGCCGATGGTAAGGAAATTCCAGGTTTATTCATTGTTGGTAACCTAGGCGCAGGTTTCTATGGTGGCGTTGACTATCCATTAACGGTATTTGGCTTGTCTTTAGGTCGCTGCTACACCTTCGGCTATTTAGCTGGCAAATATGTAGCAAAACTATAGAACACATAGTCATCAATAATGGATGCCTCACATTTTGGCATCCTGTGAAATGAATAATGGGATCAAACAATGAAAAACTTAACAATTATATTGGCTATTATTTTGGGTATTTTCGCTGGCAGCGCGTTCGCTAAAGAGAGTACTTTACTCGATCAAACTCATATGGCGAAAGGGCTTAAATGTGCAAGCTGCCATGGTGCAGAAGAACGACAAGCCGTCCCTATGCTCAAGTGTGTACAATGCCACAACACTAAGAAATTAGCGGAAAAAACGGCGGATGTAAAACCAACCAATCCTCATAAAAATCGCCACTTCGACACAGAAACTGATTGCAGTAAGTGCCACCATGTACACAAAAAATCTGAAAACTATTGTGTCAGTTGCCATCAACCATTTAATTTTGTAACTCCATAAGCTGATGACACTAAGCTTAAAAAGCTAAAAACAAAAAACCACCATTAAAGGTGGTTTTTTGTTCGAATAAGGCACTGTAATCAAATATAAATTAAGTATTACTAAGATCTGCAGGCTTGGATCATTATTCCGACGACTGATAAAAACAATATCCATGCTTTCCTTGGTGTTTCACGCGATACATGGCGGCATCAGCGCGATCACAACTCTCGGCAAAACTATCACCATAGCCAAATATATCAATACCGATACTCAGGCCTACCTCTACTTCACAACCTTCTAGCAGGAATTTATCTCGATAAACATCGAGCAATGATTGTGCGAGCGCCCCTAAAGATTCACGATCAAATGACGGCAGTAATATCACAAACTCGTCACCCCCTAACCGTGCGATCTGCGCAAATTCACCGGCGTGAGATACCAAAGTATGCGCAACGTGCATCAACAGGCTGTCACCAAACTTATGGCCGTGACGGTCATTTAACGCTTTAAAACCATCAAGGTCGATAAAAAACAACGCACCGTGAATACCTGGTTGCGAGGATTCATCGAATACTTTGGCAATAGCTTGGCGATTCATTAAGTTGGTGAGTGGATCACTGTGGGCTAAACGGGCTAAATCTATTTCGTAGCGCTTTTCTTGCGTAATATCGATATGGCTGCCCATCATTCGCAATGGTGTTCCATCAGCTAAGCGCTCGACAATACGCCCACGATCGGACACCCAGGTTATGCTGCCATCTTTGTGTAGCATTCTGTGAACTGCTTGATAGTAATCGGCTTGACCATTCACATGATCTTCAAAGGCTTTTATCACCCATTCTTTATCTTCGGGGTGTAATTTACTTTTCCAGATATCAACATGGGCAGCAAACTCTTCAGGACTAAACCCGAGCATTTCGCCCCAGCGCATGTTAAATATGGTTAAATTTCCGCTTGGAATATGCTGTTCCCATAGACATAAACCATTACCATCGAGGGCCGCAAAGAGTTTTTCTTCGGCACGATAATTCAACGCTGCTAAATGAGCGTTTTCACTTTTTAGCTGAGCGATCTCAGCCTGAAGTTGCGCAATTAACTCTGCTGCAGTATCCGAAGCCACGACAAATCTCTTTCCATTAAGTGGGAAAATTGAGTCTAGTGTAAATCACCCTATGCCGAAGCAACATAGTGAAGAGTGCAAGATGAGCCAGAATCATATTGGCTCAATCGAGCTTACACAGACTCTCGCAGTCCTGTCACGCTTAATCGCGAGTCAGCACTTCGAGCAATTCGATCTCAAAGGTAAGATCAGAATTTGGTTTGATATGAGCCCCCACTTGGCGCTCGCCATAGGCTAAGTGAGCTGGGACTAACAACTTACGTTTGCCACCCACTTTCATCCCCATAATACCTTGATCCCAGCCTTTAATGACTCGGCCAGTACCAATTACACATTGAAACGCCTGACCACGATCATAGGATGAATCGAATTGGGTACCATCCTGCAAAAATCCACGATATTGGGTGGTGATCAGCGCACCTTTTACCGCTTCTTTTCCTTCGCCCACTTGCAGATCGATTACTTCTAATTCAGTCATATATTCATTCTCTTTTCTTGTTCGCACTTAGGGCGTGATATTCAACTTTGCGCAGGATTTTATCACCGACAAGCGGGCTTGTCGGCGCAATCTAAACATTTCTGCGGCTCGGTTCACTGCTTAATCCTTAATAATAAAGTCATCATGGGCGATAACATCATCACTCGCCCTTTAAATTACTATCGGTTAGCCCAATATATAAGTCGTATAAACGTTTTATTTTGGAGCTTTACCATGATTATTGCCTGCCCCCATTGCGATACGTTAAACCGCGTTCCCGATGAGCGTTTAAACCAACAACCCACTTGCGGTAAATGTAAGCTCAGTGTCTTTACGGCTGCGCCGATTGAACTCACTAGCGCAAACTTTGCCAACCATGCCAATAAATCAGAGCTCCCCCTTGTCGTTGACTTTTGGGCCAGCTGGTGTGGGCCCTGTAAAAGTTTTGCGCCCATATTTTCTGCAGTAGCTAAGACATGGGAACCTCAATTTCGCTTCGGTAAAATCAATACTGAAGAACAGCAAGCCCTCGCGGCTCAATTTAACATTCGATCTATTCCAACCTTAATGATTTTTAAACAAGGCCACATACTCGCCCAGCAAGCCGGAGCTTTGCCCTCCTCAGCGTTAAACCAATGGTTAAATGCCTATAAATAAGAGGATTGAGCTAAGATACAAACGCTCAGCCGAGCTAATTTGTAAAGGTAACGAAAATTGAAAAAAGCAATGTTCTTACTGGGCGCAGTGCTCTTGCTAGTGGTGACAGGATGGGGTTTACAACAATATCTCACAATTGATACTTGTCTCGACAAGGGAGGGACTTGGAACGATGAAACTCAGCAATGCATTCGCCCATTCGAGCAAGGGATAGCCTTTACTCGCAGTGATCATAATTCTGCCGAGCCGCAGACAGCTTATGTTTATCTTTCAGAGAATTTACAGCAAGCAGAAGTGTTTTTTGCCATGACAGATAATCCTATTATTTTACAAGCCGTTACTGTCACTGAAGGCGATACCGCTCCCGTATTATATAAAAATGACATTGAACAGATTGATATCATCAACGTAAAAGAAATCTTTTATCTACGTTATCAACATCAAGCAATTTATAGCGCAAATACTTTTAGTCGCAACTTAACCTCAAATTAAGTGCAAAACATAAGCATAGAGTAAGCTTCGAAACACTAAGCCCAAAAACTCGGTACGACGACTCTGCTAGGAAAAATGCGTATCCGCCCTATGCTCTTCATAAGGCGAATACTATTATAGCGGCAACGTTGAAACACAAAGTTGCCATGAACTATATCAGTGTTAAATATCCCAGAAGGTATGGGCGATAATACCCAAGACTATCATACTGATAAAGTTGATGATCATACCCACTCGCACCATTTCCGATTGCTTGATATGGCCAGAACCATAAACGATAGCATTGGGCGGTGTCGCCACCGGCAGCATAAAGGCGCAAGAAGCTGCAATACCAATCAGTACAGATAACATTACAGGCGATATGCCTAATGCCTCAGCAATCGCAGCAAATACAGGCACTAACAGTGCAGCACTGGCGGTGTTACTGGCAAATTCAGTCAACATCACCACAAAAGCAATCACAGCAAAGACGAACAACGACATGTGAGTGCTACCGAAAATATCTGTCATCCAGTGAGCTAAAAATACGCTGGTGCCAGTCGTTTTTAGTACTGCGCTCAGTGTTAAACCACCACCAAACAATATGAGTACGCCCCAATCTGTGGTCGATTCAATTTTCTTCCAGCCGACCAAGCCTAAACCCGAGAGTAAAACGACGGCACCTAAGGCGACTACGGTATCAAACTGAGTGATGCCACCTAATGCCTTGGCTAACGGCACACTGAAAATCCAGCAACATACGGTAGTCAGAAAGATAAGCAGAGTAAATTTCCCCTGAAATGTCAGCTTCTGAGCTTCAACATTCACATCGAATTTGGCAGAAAGATCAGGCTTAAAATACCAATACAAGGCAATCAACATCATAGGTAGCATGAGGATAACGGTTGGAATACCAAACTTCAGCCAATCACTAAAACTTAAGCCCACTTGAGCCGCAGCAATCGCATTCGGTGGGCTACCCACTAAAGTACCGATACCGCCGATGTTGGCTGAATAGGCAATACCGAGCAGAAGGAATACATAGGTGCTGTGGTATTTTTCGCGGTCGAGCTGCTGCAAAATCCCGAGTGCCAATGGCAACATCATCGCCGTGGTCGCGGTATTGCTGATCCACATCGATAGCAGCGCAGTTACTCCAAACAGCATCAAACAGGCGATACTGAGTTTGCCCTTAGAGGCTAGCAGCAGCTTTTGCGCTATCAGGGTATCAATCTTTTGATGATGCAAGGCCGCAGCCAATACGAAACCACCAAAGAATAAGTAAATGATGGGATTGGCAAAGTTACTCATCGCCTCCTTGGTTTCAAACACCCCAAAGAATACGGCGAGTATAGGAACGAGAATCGCAGTGATACTGATATGAATCGCTTCGGTCAGCCAAAGAATCGCTGCAAAGAACAAAATGGCCAGCCCAGTATTCACCCCTTGCTCGAAAGGTAAACCGTAATAAAGTGCAAATAACAGCACAATATCAGCCACTAGGATCAGCATTTTTTTCTTATCGAGCCCCTCACTGACGGGAGCTTTATTAGGTGGAGCAGTACTTGAATCTGTTAAAGACATGGTTACAACCTTAATACCATTTTATTTTGACGCAAATTTAGGGCATAGATCACACTTGGCAAAGCGGTTTATTTTGTAACTTTATCACTTGGCAACAACATTTATTGCTGAGATAGCACGCACAAACGGCCGATTAGCGACAATAATCACCAAATTCTGATCGACACCTTTGTTTTAAAATTTCAAACGGACAAAGATCGAACAAAACCTTGCCCACGTTGTAATTTAATTAATGTTTAAAACTGAGATATAGATCACGCCACACTTTCTACCAAGGTGATAATCAACTAATTAATCATACCTTCTGATCATTGGTAGGATTAGGTATTATTCCCCCAATTTGGCACTAAATTGAATGTGTGTAGCGCTAAATCGAATCTAGATATCGTTGAATGTGCACTAAAACTGCGACGCAGTGAACAGCAAGCGAACAACACAAACGTATTGCAACAAGGCAACATAGAAAACCCAATATCTACATGAATAGTAAACACAAATATTATTCACCACCACAGTCAATCTAACTCACTTTACCCTGTCAGCGATCCAGCCTAAAGTCGCGACCGCAACCCCGCCTAGCGTATAATATTTGTCTGTTTTCGGAACCGCCGTGGAAAAAATTGCCTTAACTCAGTCGGCTCAAAAGCCCAGCCTTTTCGTCCCCGTAGCAGGGTTAAGTTTGTTTGCTTTGGCATCAGGCTACTTAATGAGCTTAATCCCACTGTCGCTCACTTTTTTCGAACTCAGCACCTCACTTGCTCCATTACTGGCCAGTATTTTTTATTTAGGTTTATTACTGGGGGCGCCTTGTATTGCTCCTGTTGTTGCCCGTATCGGCCACAGTAAAGCCTTTATCCTTTTTTTGAATATCCTTCTTTGCAGTGTTGTCGCTATGATATTAATCCCCAAAAGTGGAGTCTGGTTAGCCTCTCGACTTATAGCGGGATTTGCGGTTGCAGGGATTTTTGTGGTTGTTGAATCATGGCTATTAATGGCCGATACCCAAAAGCAACGCGCTAAGCGGCTTGGACTTTATATGACAGCGCTTTATGGAGGCACTGCCTTAGGACAATTAGCCATTGATTATTTAGGTACAAAGGGCAATCTACCTTACCTAGTGATCATGGGATTATTAGCCGCGGCAAGTTTACCCGCGCTACTGGTAAAACGCGGTCAACCTCAGGTAAGCGAACAACAATCAATGTCATTGTCTGCGCTAAAAAACCTAAGTCAGCCTGCCATTATGGGATGTTTAGTCTCTGGATTATTGCTTGGCCCTATCTATGGTTTACTTCCCATCTATGTGGCACTGGATATGGGGCTTGATCAGCAAACAGGACAATTTATGGCCCTCATCATAGTGGGTGGCATGCTGGTACAACCTTTAGTCAGTTATTTATCTCCTCGAGTTAACAAAAGTGGCTTGATAGTAAGCTTTTGCCTACTGGGTCTCGCAGCATTATTACTGCTCACTCAGCATTCAAATATGACGCTGATTATTGGATTTCTCTTGCTTGGCGCCAGCGCTTTTGCCCTTTACCCGATTGCAATCAGCTTAGCTTGTGACGACTTGCCTGCTAGCCAAATTGTTTCAGCGACTCAAGTGATGCTACTGAGCTATTCGGTGGGGTCAGTAATAGGCCCATTAGTTGCCAGCTGTTTTGGCCAAACGGAGTTCGGCTTACTCATGTATTTAGGCATATGTTGTATTCTGAGCAGTATTTACATTTTTGCTCAATTACTTATTAACACTAAGCCAAGTTTTTCCTCGCCTTAACAAGTCCCATAAAATACATTGCACTGCGACTCAATAATCAGCCACTTAATGAACGATATGCTCATCGAGTGGCTCAAATAGAAAACATCTGCAGTCAAATCAATACAAAACGAACAGCAAAATGATCCACAAAGGTCATAACGTTAAAAATCAGTACGCTCAGTTTTAACATTCAGACAGGGCAGTTGCTTATCCTCCCTAAGTCGCGATAATGCAGCTTACTTAAACACCTGTGCTGACTGTTTTTCCTGAGATTTCACTATGCGCCTCGATAAATTCCTCTGTAAAAGCACAGATCTTGATCGCAAAGCCGCAAGAGTCACCATTCTTAGCGGCTCAATCACAGTCAATGGCGCTATCGTGACAGACTGCGCAATGCAAGTGCATGAAAATAATACTGTCAGCCTTAATGGAAAGCCGCTAGCACCACGCCCATCTCGCTATATCATGTTGCACAAACCTGCTAATACCTTGTGCTCAAATGTGGATGGAGCCTACCCTTCGCTATTTCATCTGCTCGATATCGATCGCGCATTTGACCTGCACATCGTTGGCCGCCTAGATGCTGATACCACAGGCTTAGTGCTACTGACTGACGATGGCCGCTGGTCGTTTAATATTATCTCGCCTCAATATCAGTGCGAAAAAATCTATCGTGTCCAACTGCGAGATCCACTCAACAGCGAAGCGACTGCAGCCATAGCCGCAAAGTTTGCCGCAGGGCTAAATCTACAGGGCGAAACCGCCCTCACTCTGCCAGCAACACTGCAGCAAGTGGATGAAAAAACCGTGCTACTCACACTCACCGAAGGCAAGTTTCATCAAGTCAAAAGGATGTTTGCCGCCGTGGGCAATAAAGTGGTTGCCCTACACAGGGCGCAAATTGGCGCAGTGACCTTAGATGTCGATGTTGGAGAATGGCGCAACTTAACCTTGGCGGAGATAAGCTCCTTCACATCCTAATTGATTAACAAGGCTGAAGCAGACAGGCCGCCTACGTTTATCGACGTTAAAAAAGCAAACAAATACTAATAAGTTTGCAAATCAATCCCATAAAAAATCCCAGTGTTAGCAACAACACTGGGATGTTTATTTGTTTGATACTGCTTAGCAGAATATGAATCGACTAAGAACAGCAATCGTTGCGGCGAACCCAGCTTCTTGGGATCTTCTCAAAAACCACTTTTGCCATGAGTAACGCCAGCAATATGCCCGAGCTTGCCACTAACCATTGAGGTAACATTTGGTGCTCTTCACCAATTTGTGGCATCACCACAAAACCAAAGGTATTAACCAGATAATTGACCAACATACCGGCCACTAAAGCCACGCCAATCACACCGCCAAGATAGCCCCACAGCGCACGTTTACCTAGCTCTTTAGCCACTATGCCTAAAGTCGCGATATTGGTTGCCGGACCTGCCATCATAAACACGAGTACAGCACCCGGTGACACTCCCGCCAGTAATAATCCAGCGGCAATCGGTGTCGATGCGGTCGCGCAAATATACATAGGCACAGAAACGAGCACCATCACTAGCATAGCCAGAATGCCATCGCCCCATTTAGCCAAAAAGTCAGCCGGCACATAGGTTTGTACCAGAGCTGCGAAAAATAAGCCCACCAGCAGCCACAGCGTAGTATCACGCACTAAATCCGTTGCCGCATATTTAAGGCCAATTCCGACACGGCTTAGTACCGATTGCGACTTAAATTCAGTCGCCATATCTTGAGTAGACGCACAGCAGCTATCGCCTGCAGTGTTAGCACTAACCTGCTCAGCAACCTTAGCACTGCCACCACAGCAAGCGCCTTTTTTCACCACCACTATTGTTTCTGGCTCTGTGGTTTGACTGCCACAACATGACCCCACGCTTTCTACTTTAACAGCGTTAACCTTAACCACAGAACCCATAGTTTGAGCAGATCCCATGGTTTGACCGCCAACAGCCATAACACTTGAAGAACCCGCCATTAAGCTCGGCACCGCCATAGGCGTCATTTTGATCTTCGGCTTTGGCTCGGCTGCAGGTGCATCAACATTGTCATTACCACAGCAGGAAGACTTTACGGGCGTTATCGTAGGCGTAGTCGATGAGCAGCAGCTTTTAACCGCTTCGGCTTTTACCATCTCTGGCTGAGCCACTGATTTTGAAGCGCAGCAAGACGCCTCACCCTCTAATGGCTTATCTGATTGAGTATCTACCTTAACCACTGACTTGCCATCGTCATCATCGCGACCAACGAGTAAGCCCGCCACTATCGCACTGGTAATCGCTGCAATCGGTCTGACGATCGCCATAAAGGGGCCGAGTAACACGTAGGAAACGGCGATTGAATCGACGCCCGTTTCTGGCGTCGACACTAAAAAGGAAGTCGTTGCTGCTTTAGAGGCACCAGAACGGCGCAATCCTACCGCCGCAGGAATAACGCCACAAGAACACAAAGGTAAAGGTGCGCCAAGCAGCGCCGCTTTCACTACGGTTTTAAAACCGTGACCACCGAGCTGCTTTTGCATCCACGCCATTGGCACGAATACTTTTAATAGCCCAGCTAAAATCAGGCCCAGTAACAACCAAGGCGCCGAGTCTAAAAACAGATCAATAAAATTCTTCAGTAACATAATTAATTCCCTGACTCTTCATAAATGGCTTTGCCGTGATTATTCTGCGCTTGGTACTGATTTACATTATGAGAGTGATGCTCAACGCGTACCCGCTCAGTGCTGGACTCCAACGCCTCTAAAATAGAGCAATGTTCGGCGCTACGTGGCCCACCACAGCAAGCATCAGACAAGCTTTGTAAACTCGCTTGAAAATGATTCAGCTCAGCAATTTTGGCCTGTACTTGAGCCAATTTACAATCAACCATGCCTTTTACATCGGCACAGACTCGGTTAGATTTATCGAGTTCAATTGACAGCAATTCACTGATTTCATTGAGGGTAAAACCCACAGCTTTCGCCCGTAAAATAAAGCGTAATCGCGCAGCATCGGCCTCGGTATATACTCGATAGCCAGACTCAGTACGGCTCGAAGGCGCGAGTAGGCCGTGCTTCTCGTAGAATCTTAACGTGTCGGCTTTCACCTCACATAAATCCGCCAATTCACCAATACGATACATGTCTTCATCCTTTGCGAAATAGCCCACAACTCAGGGATCATTTCCAGCATACAACTCAATAATGCAAGTATAAACCTTGGAGCCTACTCCAAGGTCAAGAGGTAATTTTAACTTTACTGAAAGCCAACACGGCAATGCCGCTTTGTTCTGATATGAATATTGTGAAATCACGCAGAAAAAACACCCGTAAATCGAGTTTTACGCTAGAATACGCGCGCTGTGACGAAGGGATAAAAAGTTAGCTAATAAAGTAAAAATAGGACCAAGGGACTTTTGGAAAGCAGTACAGCGTTAAGGCTGTTCTGTTTTCCGAAAGATCCTTGAAACTAAAATAACTGGACCCTGTACCCAAATGACTGCTGCAAATAATGCCAGACCCATTCGTCGCGCGCTGTTAAGCGTTTCAGATAAAACCGGAATTCTCGAGTTCGCCAAAGCACTTCACGCCCAAGGTGTAGAATTGTTATCAACTGGCGGCACCGCTCGCTTGTTAGCAGATAATGGCGTGCCTGTTATCGAAGTATCTGATTACACAGGACACCCTGAGATCATGGACGGTCGCGTTAAGACGCTGCACCCTAAAGTGCACGGCGGCATTTTAGCGCGCCGCGGTCTTGATGAAAGCGTGATGACCGATAACAATATCAATGCCATCGATCTGGTTGTGGTTAACCTTTATCCCTTCGCTGAAACTGTGGCTAAAGCCGGTTGTACCTTAGAAGACGCTATCGAAAATATCGATATTGGCGGCCCAACTATGGTGCGCGCGGCGGCAAAAAACCACAAAGACGTTACCATAGTCGTTAATGCCGCCGATTACTCACGCGTACTGGCAGAAATGACGGCTAACAATGGCAGCACGACCCATGCGACGCGTTTCGACTTAGCGATTGCGGCCTTTGAGCACACTGCGGGTTACGATGGCATGATCGCCAACTACTTCGGCACTATGGTTCCTGCACACAGCACGGACGAATGCTTTGCTGATTCTAAGTTCCCACGCACTTTCAACACCCAATTAGTGAAGAAACAAGACTTACGCTATGGCGAAAACAGCCATCAAGCAGCGGCTTTCTATGTTGACACTAAAATTGATGAAGCTTCTGTGGCTACCGCGATTCAGTTGCAAGGCAAAGCCTTGTCTTATAACAACATTGCCGATACCGATGCCGCCCTTGAGTGCGTAAAAGAATTCTTGGAACCCGCCTGTGTTATCGTTAAACACGCTAACCCCTGTGGTGTGGCCTTAGGTAAAGACTTACTCGATGCCTATAACCGCGCTTATCAAACTGACCCAACCTCAGCCTTCGGTGGCATTATCGCCTTCAACGGCGAATTAGATGCTGCGACGGCGAGTGCGATCGTTGAGCGTCAATTCGTTGAAGTGATTATCGCCCCAAGCGTTAGCCAAGCGGCGCGCGATGTGGTTGCCAAGAAGACCAACGTGCGTTTATTGGAATGTGGTCAGTGGAGCACTAAGACCCAAACCTTAGACTACAAACGTGTTAACGGCGGCTTACTAGTGCAAGATCGCGATCAAGGTATGGTCGGTTTAGAAGACATCAAAGTGGTTTCTAAACGTCAACCTACTGCAAGCGAACTGAAAGACTTAATGTTCTGCTGGAAAGTGGCGAAGTTCGTTAAATCTAACGCCATCGTTTATGCCAAAGACGGCATGACTATCGGTGTCGGCGCAGGCCAAATGAGCCGCGTTTACAGCGCGAAAATCGCTGGCATCAAGGCCGCCGATGAAGGCTTAGAAGTGGTGAACTCTGTAATGGCATCCGATGCTTTCTTCCCCTTCCGTGACGGTATCGATGCCGCAGCGGCTGCGGGCATTAGCTGCATCATCCAACCGGGTGGCTCAATGCGCGATGCTGAAATCATCGCAGCAGCAGACGAGCACGGCATGGCCATGGTGATGACAGGCATGCGCCACTTCCGTCATTGATAACAACTTAAATCAAACTTGGCCCTAGCGATTAGGGCCTTTTCCTTTGCGATGTGTGGGAGTTTTAACCATGAAAGTGTTAATCATTGGTGGCGGCGGCCGCGAACATGCCCTAGCTTGGAAAGCCGCTCAATCGGCTCAAGTTGATACCGTTTATGTAGCACCGGGCAATGCGGGCACAGCCCTAGAACCTAATGTTGAGAATCTGGCGATCAGCGCCACCGACATTCCTGCCCTGCTGGGTTTTGCCAAAACCAATAAGATTGAACTGACCATAGTCGGCCCTGAAGCGCCGCTCGTGATCGGTGTCGTCGATGCCTTCAACGCCGCAGGTTTAGCGATTTTTGGCCCAACTAAGGCCGCAGCTCAGCTCGAAGGTTCAAAAGCCTTCACTAAAGACTTTTTAGCCCGCCACAATATTCCAACGGCGGGTTACAAAAACTGCACTGAGATCAGCGACGCCAAAGCCTTCGTGCGTGAATTAACGGCCACAACAGGTTATCCAGTGGTCATCAAAGCCGACGGTTTAGCCGCGGGAAAAGGCGTGATCATCGCCCAAAACCAAGCCGAAGCCGATGCCGCAATTGATGACATGCTCGCCGGTAACAAGTTTGGCGAAGCGGGTTCACGCGTAGTGATTGAAGAGTTTCTCAAGGGCGAAGAAGCTAGCTTTATCGTGATGGTAGATGGTAAAAACATTCTGCCAATGGCAACCAGCCAAGATCATAAAGCCCGCGATAACGGCGACTATGGTCCAAACACGGGTGGTATGGGCGCTTACTCGCCAGCACCTGTGGTAACCCAAGCGGTACACGATTGGACTGTGGCAAACGTGATTCGCCCAACGGTTGATGGCATGGCGGCAGAAGGCAATATCTACACAGGCTTTTTGTATGCTGGCTTGATGATATCACCCGATGGCAGTGCCAAAGTGCTCGAGTACAACTGCCGCTTTGGCGATCCAGAAACTCAGCCCATCATGATGCGTTTAAAGTCTGACTTAGTGGAACTGTGTTTAGCCGCCACCCGTGGCGAGTTAGATAAAGTGACAGCTGAATACGACGAGCGCGCAGCCGTGGGCGTAGTATTAGCCGCTGGCGGTTACCCAGATGAGTATCGCAAATTTGATGTGATTGACGGTCTCAGCCTTGGCGATAACGACGGTAAAGTTTTCCATGCGGGCACTGAGATGAAAAACGGCCACGTCGTTACCAACGGCGGTCGCGTATTGTGTGCGACGGCATTGGGTAACACAGTCACCGAAGCGCAAAAAGCCGCCTATAAATTGGTTGATGAAATCCACTGGGATGATGTGTATTTCCGTACCGATATTGGTTATCGCGCGATCGCACGTGAACAGCAAGATTAATTAATATCTCTATTAAAAAAACCGGCAAGAAGCCGGTTTTTTTGTGCCTGCTTTTTGACAAGTGCCAAATATAACGTCATGATTTTCAATAAAATTATGCAATTAATTCTATTGAAAACAGGGGCGACAAGATACAATGTCAACCAAATGTTAAATACACAAAGATCAAGGACTCCCCATGAGGATTAGACTACTTTATGCCTCCATTGCCATACAGCTTAGCGGATGCGGTGGCGGCTCAGAAGATGCTGGCACGACACCACCACCCACTCAGCCGCCAGTCCAACCTCCCGCGCTGGTACAATACACCGCCAACAGCCTATCGGTAATAGGTGGCGCACTGAGTCCAAGCAGCCAAAAAGTGGAGTCTGGCAAAAGCGCTATTTTTAGCGTTACTGCCGATACCGGCTTTACGCTTGAGGGCATTACTGGCTGTGGTGGCACGCTCAATGTGCTGACTTACACCACTGCGGCCATGACGGCCGATTGCACTATCACGCCGACATTCATCAGTAATGCCGAAAATGCCATTAAGCACCAAGACCACAGGCTTGCCAGTGCGAGTGAGTTAATTGATTTCAGCATCGCCGAACTCGCTAATATCGACATCAAACGTAAAGCCCAGATAAATCAGCTATATCAAGGTGTCGGTAGCAGCATCTCTTGGCATCCAACCCATGACTCAATTACCTTTTCGAGCTTTATGCCGGAGAACACTTTTACTGTCTTACCATCAAATGTCGATGGCAGTGGGGCAAGCGCCGTTCGTGGGTTAGTGATGGCGGGCGAGCAACAGGGGCAAAGATATGCGGCCATGGCGGGGAATCTGTTTTCCGTCAACACTTCGGCTCAAACCGATACTTTATTGAAAAATCTTTTAGGCTGGCTGACCAAAGGTGCCGATAAAACCGACGGCATCAGCATAGTGACCGCCCAAATGCCGAGCAAGGCTGACAGTTGGTACTTTCCCCATAATGAAGGGATCCGCACTTGGCTCACAAACAACTACCCCGCAGCCCATAGCATTAATACAGCAAATACCTGTGACTACAGCGAGTTAAGCAACTGTATCAACACACTGAAACCGGATCTGATTATCATTAGTGACATAGACCGTCAGTCCTTGGGTTTTGCAGGCATAAAAGCCGCGATCGCTAAGGCCAAAGCGGCAAGAATTCCCTTGTTGCTCTCTAACTACTGGCGTAATGAAAGCCCAATACTGTCGCCACTTTACCTTGAGATGGGGCTTTCTACCTCTGGCAATTACTGGTCAAAACTCAATGCCAATAACCTCAGTGTGACCGACATTTTGGTCGAAGACACCGCCCTGGCCAAGGTGAATAATTTGCTCGGTAAGCTTAACGAAGACCGCTTCGACACCTCAGTACTCAACGACTGCGGCGGTAATTACTTGAGCTGTAATGCTGCCGCCTTTGTTGACTCATTCAAGGCGGGTGCCGATTGGTATCGAGCCAATGCTGAAACCTTAGATACCCATGCTATCGATGTGTTTACCAAAACAGACTTCCCCTTGATGAAGGCCGGACTGCTGCTCGCCGATAAGTATCGCAGCGAGATTGACTACCCCATAGCCTACAGCGAATACGCCCAGTGGCAGCAGGCCCTGTTTGCCGATTGGACCGTCAGCTATGCCCGTAGCCATAACTTAGCCCAGCCAGATTTAGGTGAATATGTTACCGACAGAGCTAACCTCAGCAAGGGCAGCAATGCGCACTACGCTTATCCTGCGACTGTCACTGAACGTAAAACCATTAGCGTGCCCTATGCAGGCCAATGGACGACCACTGGCTGGTATGCACTGCCAGGACAAACCATTAAGCTGACTCGTCTCGATAGCAGCGCTGCGAATGTGGAGATCAAACTCAACTACCACAGACGCAATACTAACCGTGCCTATGAGCAGAAAATCTACCGCGGCCCATTGGAGTTGGCGCAGCAACGCCTGCGCTTAGCTCAAGGACAAAGTCTTGAATTTTCTTCCCCCTACGGCGGGCCGATTTATCTGTATATCAGTGGTGATACTTCGAGTACTGATGGCGGCGCGTTAAGTGTCGAAGTCAACGCTGAGCATGTGGCTAAACATCCGACCATTATGGATTTTTCAAACCCTGCAGAAATAGCAGCCTTTAACGATCGCATCCAAAATACCGAATTACCCCATGTGGACTTGCGTACCGATGGTGCCGAGCAGCATCTGCGTCGCGACCGCTTTTTAAACGCCATCGGCGGGGATGTGCCCGATGTAAACGCGCTACTCAAAAGTATTGTCGATGACCATATCAACAGAGTTTACACCCTTGCGGGACTTAAGAGCCAAGGCAAGAGCTTAAGTGAATCCTTACCCGCCGATGTGCTAGCGGCTTGCAAAGGACTGTTTGGCGACGACTGTATCGATAATAGTCTGCATACCCGCACTATCATTCAACACGCGAATTATGACCAAAATGCCCAGTGCGGTGGAGGTTGTAGCGGTAATCCTTGGGACGCAGCATGGAATATCGACCCAACGGGTTGGGGTGATAACCATGAGTTAGGCCACAATCTGCAAACTAACCGTCTCAATGTGCAATATGCTGCGGCAAGTGATAATGAAAACTGGGCAGGTTATGGCAGCCGCGCAGGGGAAAACTCCAACAATATCTTCCCCTATGTGGTGAAGTGGAAAACCCATTATCTGCGCGACGGCAATACAGGCACAGTGACCGATGGTCACATGAACCACAAGGATCTCTTTTATGTGTTTATGTCCGATGCCGCAGGTACAACAAACACCAGTGGTAAACGCGTAGTGTTTGGCGCCAATTGTAAGGTGCTCGATGCTGGTGAAGACAGATACACTGCGCCTTGGGCCAGCAATGCTTATGCTGTGCATAACGGTTATCGCATGGCGTTTTACATCCAAATGGCGCTTAAGGCTCACGGCATGACTCTCAGTGACGGCACCACTCTGAACAATGGCTTTAATCTCTTTAACTTGCTGTATCAACACAGTCGTATTTTCGGTAAATATGCGAATAACGCCAGTGATTGGGAAGCGAATCGTAGCAAACTGGGCTTTAGCCAATTTTCGTTTGAAGGCAATAGTGTCTACGGTGGCAAAACGGTGAAAGATATTCCGGGCAACGACTTTATGCTGGTGTCTTTGAGTAAACTCACAGGCAAAGATTGGCGCAGCCATTTCGATATGTTAGGCCTGCACTACTCAAGCCTTGCGGCCGCGCAAACAGCCGCCAATGCCACATCAGGGGCTATCCCCATGGGCATGTATGAGTTAGAAACCGACTTGCCACCTGCCAATATGAGCCAAGGTTTAACCTTTGTGCCCCTGTCACTCACTGATGGTAAAACCCTGTGGAAAGGCATGGGTTCGCCAACCCAGTGTGCTAAACCTTAATTGCACTAATAAATCTTAATCTCGCTAAGATACTAACTCTATTCATAAACCTCGCTCTGGCGGGGTTTATGTTTGCCTGAAAATGTGATGTAAAGCACATACCTAGGTTCAGATGACGTGCACCATCTAGCTTCTTATATTTTTAACAATCATGAAATTAATGGGGTAAATATATGGGTTATTCGATAAAAGATCTTATTTATCAAGGTGAAAAATCAGGCGTGCATAACTGGCAAACCCTAGAAGGAGCCAGCTTTTACTGGCATCCAGATTGGTTTCATATTGCAGAGGATATGACGGGCCATAACGCGACTGTGACTATCGATATCGATGGGGACAAAGCGACTCAAAGTGAAGCTGAACAATCCATCATTAAGCATCTCAATAAGAGTGGCAAATAGCTTGTAGTGGCAAAGACTTTAGTGCCCGGAGGCGATCGCCCTGCGGGCAATTTTGTCGATTAAGCCTGGCGCGATCAGCTTAAGCCAACGCCCCAAACGACCGCGAAGTGAAGTAATCAGTTGACGGCCTCGAGTTGCAATCACTGGCAACATCATATTAGCGCATTGCTCAGCAGTCAGTATCTTAGCTTCTTGCATCGGTGACTTGCCTAAAGGATTACCTGCACCATCGAGGGCGCGTTTGTGAATTTGTGACACCACAAAATCGGGGCAAATGACAGTTACGGCCACATTGTCATCCACTAATTCAATCCGCAAAGAATCGAAAAAGCCAATCACAGCATGTTTAGAAGCGGCATAACCGCTGCGAGTAGGAACGCCCGTTAATCCAGCGACTGACGCCACAACCACCACTTGGCCTTTACTGGCTTTCAAGTGCGGTAACGCGGCATGGGTTAAATACGCAGGACCAAGATAATTCACCCGCATTATGTCTTCAAGCACCGAGAGCTGAGTCAGTTCATCAAAACGTGACCACATAGTCATGCCAGCATTGTTAATCAAAATATCGAGATGGCCATAATGCGCAACTGCAGCTTCAACTAAGGCTTCACACTGTTCTGGGCTGGAGACATCGGCGGCAAATACAAAAGGAGGCGGACCATAATTAGCGATTTCTAAAGCGAGTGAGGCGAGACGTGTTTCATTACGCGCACTGAGCACCAGTTGGCAGCCCATTCGCGCCATTGCCACTGCGAGCGCCCGACCAATACCTTCTGAGGCACCCGTGATGATCACGACCTTGCCTGTGAGTCCATCCATAGTCATTCCTTTGTTATCGCTATGTTAATTACGCCTTTTGCTAAATTGGCATAATCACGCTAAAAGCGCAATCCTTCACGCGCGTTGTGCAAGCCTCATCTCGTATTGCTCACGATAATTAGCTAAGGGTTGCGGGCGCCCTATCGCATAACCTTGCGCATAGTTAATGCCTATACTCAACAACCTGTCAATAATATCCTGATTCTCAACAAATTCAGCAACAGTCTCGATTCCCATAACCCGACAAACATCCTGAATCGATTTAACGATGGCGTAGTCTTTAGCATTCACGGCGAGGTTCTTAATAAAACAGCCGTCGATTTTGACATAATCCACCGGCAGCTCACGCAGATAACCATAAGAGGCAAAACCACTGCCAAAATCATCCAGTGCAAATGAAAAACCGAGTTTACGTAACTGCTTCAACATTTCCATACCACGATTGCGATTTTGGATCGCGGTGGTTTCAGTAATTTCAAAACAAATACATTGGCTTGGAATATCAAAAATGTGTTGCTGCTGGGCGATATATTCCACCATACCTTCGGCACCTAAACTATTGCCCGAAAGGTTGATCGAAATATAATGATCAGGCCAAAGCACGGGGTTCAAAGACAACCATAAAAAAGCTTTGCGGATGACTTCTTTATCGATATCAGGCATCAACTTAAAACGTTCTGCGGCGGCTATAAACTGCGCAGGCGCCAAAATGCGGCCACAGGGCTCTTGAATTCGTAACAGAATTTCCATTCGTTGTCGCTGCGGACCACTGCCTAGTCCGCGGATCGGTTGGTAATACAGGATCAACTCGTTTTCTTCAATCGCTTGCGCGATACGTACCGCCCACTTAGGCGCATTTCTTTGGTAGGTGAGTTCTTTATCTTTATCATCGTAAAAATGAATTTGATTAGCCCCCTTAGCTTTAGCGGCAATGCAGGCAATGTCCGCGTCTTTCAATAATTCTTGCGCATCAATATAGGGCGCACGACCAAAAGCGACACCTATGCTGAGACCAACTTTATAATTACAGTTTTTATCGTTCAACACTTGCATGGAGACTTGCGCGATCATTTGCTTCAGTAATTGCGCCACAGATAAGGCACTGCGATTACAAATCACTAACCCAAACTCATCGCCACCAAGGCGCGCCAATAGCTCCTGTGGCCCAAGACAAGCCTGCATTGCCTTGGCCACCATAGCAAGCATACGATCGCCTGCAGTATGGCCACAGCTGTCGTTAATCAACTTGAATTGCTCCAAATCGAGGTAACAAACGGCGATGGTTTTAGCTGAGGCGGCAAATTGGGGTAACTGCTCATCAAATGCCTGACGGTTTAGCAGCCCTGTAATGCTATCGAAATTTGCCCTTTTTTGTAGCTGGTGTTTAAGCAACTCTTCTTGAGTGATATCCCGCAATACCACGACAGTACCAACAATTTCTTTATCGTGATTGCGCAGATTGCTAATACTGCGCTCCATAATCCGAGGCGAAGCAGTTAATAGCTTGATTTTCTCGACCTGCGGCGCTGATTCTTCGAGACGAATGCAGGTAAAAACCGCCTGATTCAACTGCTCCCCAGCCTTTAACAGACTCGCAAGGCTCTGACCTATGGCATAGCAACTAGCAACATCGAGAAGCAACTCGGCCCGCGGATTCATATAAATCACGTTGGCATCGACATCGGTCAAAATCACCGCTTCAGCAATGGATTCTAAGGTGATTTTCGCACGTTCTTTTTGCTGATAAATTCTTGCCAGCAAGCTATTAACACGGCTGGCGAGCACTTCTAATTCTTCATTACCCTCGCTTGTAACGGGTTGATAGACACTGGACATAGGATCGACCAGCGCCAATTGATGCATCAGATTTTTAAAGGGTTTGAGTAAGCCCGAACGCAGCCAAATATAACCAAGACCAACAATAAACACACCAAAGAGAATAAATCCAAGCGATACCCAATCGAGTTGAAATTTAACCTCCCTAAAGGGACCATCGGAAAACAGTACTTGCAGGTAGACAGGCTTATCTTTTAGCAGGCTTGGAATGTTAATCGCGTCACTGTGCACACCATCAACTGTTGGCGTAACGTCGCGAGAATGACTCATGCTCACCTTAGTCACCAATAAGGCCTGAGCATATTCCAGTAAGTCTTTATCAGTCAGTTGGCGTACCAGCAGCACAGATTCATTGGGCGCAGAAGCCACGGAAGTAACGACATAAGCATACTTGCCCATCAAATAAGCGCCAGCAACACTGGGCTTATCGGCACTGACAATAGCACTGGCGATTTCTCGTAACTTATCATTCTCAAAGGGACGTTCATTGGGGAAAAAAGGGTGCAATTCACCCTGCCGTAGAATATACCAACTCAGATTGGCTGACATTGAGCTATCGCGCCACGAGGATTCAAGCTTTTTAAGTTGGTCTTCATCTAATTGAGACAAAGGTAAGGCATAAATATTAGTGAGAAAGGTTAAGCGATCGACATCAATTTGAAACTGCTGCTGGATATTGGCAAGCTCACGGTTAGCACTATCTTGACGTAATAGCTCGACGCGATGGTCGTACCAATAACCAAGACAATAGGAGACAATTACCACCGCAGGGAGACAAAAGCCCGCAATAAATACCATTATTTTCTTGCCAATGTGCATCTCTTACCACGGCTTGTTATGACTAAATTGATTGACGGCCTTGCATAATCCTTCACTGCGCCATGCAACATATCTTATTTGCGAATAGTATTAAACATCACTTCGCTTTAGTCGTTGCTAAAGTAGACATTTTCATGCAATTAAATCAATTTTATACCTTTGATTTAAATTAAAATTTATAAATTAAACGATTATAAATTTTACTTTTTTATCAAGATAATTCACACATAATCAGTATGTGAATATAGGGAATTCAAGTCGTTGTTTAAAAGTAAGACTCATTAAGCTCGCAGACGATAGAAACCACCGCATACGCTAATCCATAAAGATATCTTCGCCAGAAGCTCCAACGCTATCAAATTCAAATGTCGGATATAAAACAGGCCCGCAAGCGGGCCTGTTTCGCAAACCAAAAATTACTTATGGTATTGCTTTGATTGTGCATGAACCGCCTTGATAAAGGCGCCAGCATGTTCTGGATCGACATGCTGATGAATACCATGGCCTAGGTTAAATACATGGCCAGTACCTTCACCATAACCCGCTAGAATATGACCAACTTCCTCTTCGATACGTGGAATTGGCGCATACAACATGGATGGGTCCATGTTGCCTTGCAATGCAACCTTATGGCCTACACGACGACGGGCATCGGCAATGTCTACCGTCCAATCCAAACCTAGTGCATCACAGCCAGTTTCTGCCATCGCTTCTAGCCACAAACCACCGCCTTTAGTGAACAGAGTCACAGGCACTTTACGGCCATCGGCAAAGCGTGTCAGACCATCAATAATCTTCTGCATATAACGCAAAGAGAACTCACGGTAAGCAGAATGCGATAACGCACCGCCCCATGAGTCAAATATCATCAAAGATTGCGCACCGTTAGCAACTTGAGCATTCAGGTATAAGATCACTGAATCGGCTAATTTATCTAACAGCATGTGTAATGCCATTGGCTCAGCGTAAGCCATCTTCTTAATTTTTTCGAAGGTTTTGCTCGAACCACCTTCAACCATGTAAGTCGCTAAGGTCCAAGGTGAACCAGAAAAGCCAATTAACGGCACTGCGCCATTAAGTTCACGGCGAATAGTGCTAACGGCTTTCATCACATAACCCAGCTCATCTTCTGGATCAGGAATTGAGAGCTTTTTGATCGCATCGATAGTGTCTGTTGGGCGCTCAAAACGTGGGCCTTCACCCGCCTCAAAATACAAACCTAAACCCATAGCATCGGGCACAGTTAGGATATCGGAAAACAAAATCGCCGCATCGAGATCATAACGACGTAAAGGTTGCAGCGTGACTTCACAGGCAAGCTCATGATTTTTACACAAAGACATGAAGTCACCCGCTTGAGCGCGAGTGGCTTTATATTCAGGAAGATAACGGCCAGCTTGACGCATCATCCACACAGGGGTCACATCGACAGGCTCTTTTAGTAGGGCGCGTAAATAACGATCATTCTTTAATTCTGCCATTGGGCTTGGTTCCTAGTCTTATTGAGATCCGCTGGGTCGGTAGTTTAGCATTTACGCGAATAATGTAACCTTTATGTGCAAATTTATGTGAGCTATTCCCCATCATTGGCGTCGATTTGACCGCATAAACCGGAAAATGTTATCCAGCTAACATACTGCTCATTTATTCGTAACGAAGTCACACTCAGACAGAAAAAAGTTGCGCCGGTTCCCCGCCTTTGGTATAAAAAGTCTGCGCTAGCAAGAACAATCAAGAAGCTCGTCGCATCGAGCCTGCTATAAACTTTACTCGCCCAACGATAGGTTTCTATCGTTGGGCTTTTTATTGGCATTTTTCGATACGAAACAGCTGGTTTGTCCATTTCGTCATTCTCGCAAATTCGCATGAAAAGAGTTGATCGATTAGCAACTTGTCCCTACATTAGAGTTATGTGCTGGCACTTAAATGGAATGCATCATGCTGAGAGAACTCGAAAAAGCAGAACAGAAGTGGGGCGGTTCAAATAAGCTTATTGATCAATGGCTAAAAAACCGTCGAAAACTGTTAGTGCATTACTGCCAAATTGCTGGGCTTCCTCCTTACAGTAAATCAGAAAAATCACTTCCCTCGTTCGAACATGTTAAATCTTTCTGTGACTTATTAGTTGACTATGTCTCCGAAGGACATTTCGAGGTCTATGATAAAGTCGTTAATGCCTGCAGTGAATATGGCGAAACAAGCAAAACGCTCGCGCAACAAGTATTGCCCAAGATAACGCCAACCACAAATGCAGCATTAGATTTCAACGATAAATATGCGGAAACACAAGACGATTTCGTATTATATCAACTCGATAAAGACCTATCTGAGCTCGCCCATAACATGGAAACACGCTTCGAACTCGAAGATGAACTACTTGAAGTTCTCCATCGCAAACATTCTGAGCATAACCAGTAGTCCTCCTTCATAAGCGCACCTTGCGGCATCTGTGCGCTTATCTATCTTTTCCCCTCAATCGTTTTGAAAATGAAGTAGCATCGCTTTGGGCGACTACTGGAACACGTCCTAGTTCCATTAGACAGCAACCGTTTGAATCAAATTGAATCCGATAGAGCAGACGTAGTCATGGCCAAGGCAGCACACATTGGCAAATCGTTGTTTCAATAGGTATGGCGATATTGTTATGTAATGCTCGATAGCCTGAATGCATTGAGGAGCTAAAGAGGATGACTCAGTTGTGCTTTCGGGAATGGGTAAATTTTGCTAATTAATAGAATTGGTTTAGCTTTAAAACAAAAATTTCATATTCTGATAAGGATGTCATCTACATGATGGCCGACTATGACGATAACCACATGCTTCGAGCCCGAAGCATGTGCGTCACTGACACGAATTATCCACGACGCCATAACGAAAAAAGCCTCATCTTTCGATGAGGCTTATCTCTTAATGTTGGCGGAGCGGACGGGACTCGAACCCGCGACCCCCGGCGTGACAGGCCGGTATTCTAACCAACTGAACTACCGCTCCTTTAGCTTAACGTCTACACATTAACCTAAATTAGGCGCTTGGCGATGACCTACTCTCACATGGGGAGACCCCACACTACCATCGGCGCGTTTGCGTTTCACTTCTGAGTTCGGGATGGGATCAGGTGGTTCCACAAGGCTATTGTCACCAAGCAAATTCTGTTTATTACCGTGTCCATCTCTGGACCACGTTAATAATAATTCGGAAAGCTGATTTTCTGTTGAGTCTTTAACTTTATCAAGTATCTGTATTCTGTCTAAGGCTTTTCG